>NZ_JBFAIR010000006.1:255704-327822 GCF_040654815.1 Streptomyces sp. NPDC050619
ACTCGGCCCAGGCGCCAGCCGGCATGCCCCAGTCGGCCCAGACAGCCACCGGCATTCCCCAGTCGGCCCAGGTCGCCTCGGCGCAACAGTCGGCCATGCAGGCGTCCCCCGCCCGGCCGACGCCCCCGCCGCCGTCGTCGCGGCAGCCGTTGCCGCCGGTCAATACCGCCGCCGCGCCGATGCCCCCACAGCAGCAGCACGCCCGGGGCGCGGGAGCCGCGGCACCGCGGGACGGCGAGTCCGCGTACGGCGGGGCTCCGCGGGACGAGCGGCCACCGCTGCCGCAGCGCAACGCGCAGGAGCACCTGGTGCCAGAGCTTCGGAACAGTCCTGCCCCTCGTAGGTCCGCGGATGAAGAGGTGGAGCACGATCCCGGGCTGATGGCCACGTTCCGGCGCGGATTCAGCCTCGCCGACCACGAGTCCGACGAGCCCCCGACCAACAGCTCTCGCTGACCGCAGGCCCCGTATTTGCAGCAAGGAGAAGACGCCACCGTGAGCGACATGCATGCCGGCCAGCCGAAGAATCTCGACTGGCTTCTGGCCGGACTCGTCCAGAGGGTCCCCTACACCCGCAGCGCCCTGCTGCTGTCCTCCGACGGACTCGCGAAGGCCTATGACGGATTCGAGACCACGACCGACGCGGACCACCTGGCCGCCCTCGCGTCCGGTCTCCACTCGCTCGCCCGCAGCGCCGGCGTGCAGTTCGCCGAGGGAGCGGACGTGCGGCAGGTGGTGGTGGAGCTGGACACCGCCCTGATGTTCGTGTGCGCGGCGGGCTCCGGCGCCTGTCTCGCTGTCCTGGCCGACCGGCAGGCCGACGCGGCCGTGCTCGGCTACGAGATGGCCATGCTGGTCAAGAGTGTCCGGCCGTACCTCGCCACGCCGGCCCGACAGCAGACAGCCGGCGCGGCGATGGATCCGGGACGCTGAGGATGTCGGACACCGAGGACGAGGCGTGGCTCGACGAAGATGCCGGGCGGCTGGTGCGTCCGTACACCATCAGTAACGGGCGCACCCGACCCTCGGCGCATTTCGACCTCCTCACTCTCGTGATGGCCACGGGCACCCGGCCCCAGACCTACCTCGGCCCCGACTACGACCGAGTCCTCGCTCTGTGCGACGGACCCATCACGGTTGCCGAGCTGGCCGCTCACCTGCGGTTGCCGGCCGTCATCACCAAAGTCCTGCTGTCCGACCTCGTGACGTACCAGGCACTCACCGCGCGGGCGCCCAATGCCCTCGAGGCAACCTCCCCGACCGACCGAAACCTCCTGGAGGCGGTGCTGCATGGTCTCAGCAAGCGGCTCTGACCCCTTCCCCACCGCCCTGAAGATCCTCGTCGCCGGAGGCTTCGGGGTCGGCAAGACCACCTTCGTCGGAGCGGTCAGTGAGATCGAACCGCTCAGCACCGAGGAGCTGCTGACCCAGGTCAGCGCCCGCACGGACAGCCTGGTCGGCGTCGAGGACAAGTCGACCACCACCGTGGCGATGGACTTCGGCCGCATCTCCCTGGACCGGAACCACGTCCTGTACCTGTTCGGCACGCCCGGGCAGGAGCGGTTCTGGTTCATGTGGGACGAGCTGTCCAACGGGGCGCTGGGCGCCGTGGTTCTCGCGGACACCCGCCGACTGGAGCACTGCTTCGCCGCCGTCGACTTCTTCGAACGGCGCGGCATCCGCTTCATCGTGGCCGTCAACGAGTTCGACGGTGCCTATGGCTACAGCTCCGAAGAGGTTCGCGCGGCCCTCGGTCTCAGACCCGACGTACCCGTCGTGATGTGCGACGCGCGGCAGTGCAACTCCGGAACCCGCGTGTTGATCGCCCTAGTACAGCACCTGCTCACCTCGACTCCCGGCGCATCGCCCGCGGAGCTTGACTCGTTGCGCTGAGGTCCGCTCACCGCAACTGATTGGAGCCTGCATGTCAGCCCCGGTTCCCCACAGCCAGCCCTCGTACGACCCGACCGGCCATCTGCTGCTGACCCCCGAGGACCGCGACGCACCCGCCCGGGTGGCCCGGCTGCGCGAACTCGGCATCGGGGACGCCCCCGTCCCGGCATTCGACGAGTTCGCCCGCAACCTGGCACAGATCACCGGCGCACCCTTCTCGATGGTCAACTTCATCGACGAGAACCGCCAGTACTTCGCCGGCCTCTACGCCGCCGGTCGGCCGGGGGTGCAACTGGAGGCGGTACCGCAGCAGCAACAGGTCGGCCGGACGATGACGCGTGATCAGGGTTACTGCCCGCACGTCGTCGTGCGCAAGAAGGCGCTGGTGCTGGAGGACGTCTGCGACTATCCGCGGTTCGCCGGGAATCCGGTCGTGGACGAGATCGGTATCCGCTCGTACATGGGCGCCCCGCTGATCGACTGGAAGACGGGCATGGCGCTGGGGACGATCTGCGTGGTGGACACGGACACTCACCCCTGGGGACGGGAGGGCCTGGCGACCATCAAGTCGATGGCGCAGCAACTGGTCGACCGGATCCACACCATGGAGGAACGGGGCGAGCTCTGAGCGGCGTACGGGCGGCCTGAGGCGGCCGGGCCGGCACCGGCCTCCGTTCCCGCGCGGGACCACTGAGCGGATACGGCGAATACGGCGGATACGGGAGCCGTGGGCACGACACTGTGTCCGTGGCTCCCCCGTGGCTCAGCCCACGTGGCCTGCCGGCTCCAGCTGCTCTTCCCGACGCGGCGGCTCCGCGGTCCGTACGAGATCGGCCAGGCGCTCGGACCACTGGCCCTTGGCCGTGCCGAGCGCGACCTCCCCGAGCCGCAGCAGCTGGATGTCGGAGGTGCCGGCGGGTGCGTAGATGTGATGGGCGTCGCGCAGATAACGCTCCATCGGGCGGTCGGTGAACAGGCCGCTCGCGGCGTGGATCTCCATCCCGTCGCGGGCCGAGTCGACGGACGTCTCGACGTTGAGCAGTTTGGCGTTCATCAGCTCCGCGTCGCACGGCAGTCCCTGGTCGAGCAGGTGGACGGCATGGTAGGCGGACAACCGGGCCGTCATCAGCCGTGACTTCATCCTGCCCAGCTTCAGCTTGACGCTGGCGAGTTCGCCCAGCGGTGCGCCGTACCGCTCACGCTCGATGCACAGGGCGGTCGTCTCCTCGAAGACGGCCTGGTGGATACCCAGGGAGACCGCGGTCAGGTTGGGCCGGCCGTAGAGAATGCTCGAGGAGTAGGCGACGGCCAGGCCCTGGCCCTCGGCGCCGAGCAGATTCGCCGCCGGTACCCGGCAGTTGTCGAAGATCAGCTCACCGAAACTGAAGCCGTGCAGGCCCATGGCGGGCCGCAGTTCGCCGAGCGAGAAGCCGGGGCGGTCGGCCTCGACGAGGAAGGCGGACAGTCCCTTCGATCCCTCACCCGTACGCACGACCACGCCGTGCAGGTCTCCGACGTGACTGTTGCCGACGAAGACCTTGCGGCCGTTGAGGACGTACTCGTCGCCGTCGCGGACGGCGGTGCTGCCCATCCCCAGGACGTGTCCGCCCGACTCCGGTTCGGTGACCGCGATCGTCGGCAGACAGTCGCCCGCGGCGATACGCGGCAGCCAGGACGCCTGCTGCTGCCTGCTGCCGAAGTGAATGATCTTGGCGACACCGAGCTGGGAGGCCTGCACCATGGCCCCCATGGCCCCGCTGACGCGGGCAAGTTCCTCAATGATGATCGTCTTGGCCAGGTGCCCGGCCCCCATCCCGCCGTACTCCTTGGAGATGGTCACGCCGATCCAGCCCTGCCGGGCGATGAGCCTGGACAGCTCATGGGCCACGGTGCGGGAAGTCTCCATCTCCGCTATCCGCGGACGCACCTCTCGCTCTGCGAACTCACGCACCCTGCGACGCAGGTCCTCGTGCCACGCGCTGCCGAAGTAGCGTTCCACAACCCCTCCTACAACTGCCCCCAGGTCCGTTCGGATCCGGGGGTCATTCATCGGGCAGTGGTTCCTCGCCCCCGCGTGACCACCCGGAATAGTGTCCACTTATCGATCCATCTCGGCCAAGATCACCTTACAAGCTTGACCGAAAGACGACCACTTGCATCTCGCCTCAAACGTGCGATAAGGAATGGGACTTGCTCTCATTCAGGCACGCTACGGAGAGAAACCGATCGGGCCCAAACAAGTTCCGTCCAATTCGGTCACAGGTGCACTAATCTGACAATTTATCGGCATGCAGACAGGGATACATATCGACAACCAGCCACATTGTGGCTGGCTGATAAAGGGCCCTTCACGGAACTGCCACAACGACCTCACCGTCAAAGTTCGGCCATGGTCACCAAGGGCCCATCGGCACTGGCCGCTTGACCCTGCCGCAGCGTCAGCGTCTGTACTGGCCCCATGAGGATCGGAGAACTCGCCACGGCCGTCGGCGTCACCACGCGGACCGTGCGGCACTACCACCACCTGGGCCTGCTGCCGGAGCCCGAACGCCTCTCGAACGGCTACCGCGACTACACGCTGCGGCACGCCGTCGTCCTCGCCCGGATCCGTCGGCTGACCGAGCTGGGCCTCGGCCTCGCGGAGGTGCGGGACGTGCTCGCCGAGGACGCCGGCAAGGATCTCGTCGAGGTCCTCACCGAGCTCGACGAGGATCTCGCCCGGCAGGAGGCGGCGATCCGGGAGCAGCGAGCCCGGCTGCGCGGTCTCCTCCAGCAGGGCGCGCTGCCGGCCGAGGGGCCGGTCTCGCCGGAGCTCGCGGCGCTGTTCAGCGAGGTGGGGCACGTCTCCGACTCGCCGATGGCGGCCAAGGACCGCGAGATCCTCGCGCTGATCGACACCTCGGCGACCCCGGAGGCCCGGGAGCAGCTGATCGGACTGCTGGGCAGCACTTTCACCACCCCCGAAGGGGTGGAGCGGGCCCGTGCCGCCTACGCGCTGCTCGACGCACTCGCCGACGCCGACCCGTCCGACCCCCGCGTGGACGAGGCCGCCCGCGCCCTCGTCGACTGCCTGCCCGCCGAGCTGCTTCCGGAGGCCGACATCGATCACGACGACAGCTTTCTCCGGGCCTTCTACGCGGACTTCGCGCCCGCGCAGGCCGAGGCGATCCGCCGCACGCTGCGGCTCCTGACCGAGGGCAGGAACCGATGAGGACCGCGCGCGTGCTCGTCCGGCACGAGCTGAGGATGCTCATGAGTCTTGTCCTGTGGGCGGCGAGAAGGACCCACGGCACCGCCGACGGCGGGCGGGCTTTCGGGTACGCCCGCGGGCAGGGCGCGATGATGTTCGGGTTCGCGTTCGTGTGTGTGGTCGAGACGCTGACTATGTCCGTGCTGCTGCGCGACTACCCGGCCGTGCACCGGGTGTGGCTCGCCCTGGACGTGTACACCATCGTGTTGGTCGTCGGGATGCACGCGGCGAACGTGGTCCGGCCGCATGTGCTCGACGCCGGCTCGCTGCGGATCCGCCGGGGCGTGCACGTGGATCTGCGCATCCCCCTGGAGAAGATCTCGGACGTACGCCGTGAGTTGCGGGCCACCCACCAGCGGGCCGCCGGCGAACTCGACCTCGCCGTGGGCGCGCAGACCTCCGTCACCCTCGAACTCACCGAACCCGTACCGCACTTGACCTTCCTCGGCCGCCGCCGGGACATCCACCTCGTCCGCCTCCATGTCGAGAACGCCGAGGGTGCGGACGACCTCGTCCGCGCGATCAGGCAGGCGCGAAGCGCACGGTCGCCGCTTCCGGATCGGCCCGCGTGAGCCGCACCCGCAGCCGCTCCCCCAGCGGCAGGTGCTCGCCCTCGATCCGCCCGATGACCGCCGGGGACTCCACCTGCACGGTCCCCACGGTGGGCCGCCGCTCCTCCACGTCCACCACGCACCCGTCGAACAGCTCGCCCACCCGGTGCTCGAGCAGCGCGGCCTCGACGATGTCGACGCAGCCGCGCTCCACGGCGCCCGCACGCCGGTTGCCCGCGGCCATCTCCCCGGGCAGCGCGTCGAGCGCGGCGAGCACCCAGTCCGGCGGGGCCTGTTCGGCGGCGGCCGCGAGGCAGAGTTCCGAGGTGTAGCGGTCGACGAGGCGGCGCAGCGGGGCCGTGCAGTGGGCGTACGGGGCGGCGACGGCGGCGTGTGTGGTGATGTCCGGCAGGACTCCGCCCCGGAAGACCGTGTAGCCGGCGCCGCGCAGGAGCGTCGTGCACTCCTGGAGGAAGGCCGCGTGGTGCGGGCGGTGGGGGTCGAGGGAGCGGATGAGCCTGTCGTACGAGACGTGGTGCGGCCAGTCGATGTGCAGGGCGTGCGCGGTACGGCGCAGCCGGCCCACGGCGCCGTCGGGGGCGGCGGGGAGGGTGCGCAGCACTCCCGTGCCGTACGCGATCATCAGGTCCGCCGCCGCCATGCCGGTGAGCAGGGAGATCTGCGCGTTCCAGCCGTCGGCGGGAAGCGGGGCGCGGTAGGTCAGCTCGTACGTGTGGTCCCGGTCGACGATCTCCTGCTCGGGCACGCTGAGTGAGATCCCGCCGCGCCCGACCTCCAGCGCCTCCCGGAGCTCGCCGATCTCCTTCAGCAGCGCGAGCGGCTCCTCGGCGGTGCCGGAGTCGATCCGCTTCTGAACGCCCGCGTAGTCGAGCTTGGCCCGGCTGCGGACGAGGGCCCGGCGGACGTCGACGGCGAGCGTACGGCCGTCCGCGTCGAGGTCGATCGTCCACAGGACCGCCGGGCGGATCTGGTCCGGGAGCAGACTGGCGGCGCCCTCGCCGAGCGGCGCGGGGTGCAGCGGGATCCGCTCGTCGGGGAAGTAGAGGGTGGTCACCCGCCGGTGCGCCTCCGCGTCCAGGGCCTTGCCGGGTACGACGAACGCGGCGACGTCGGCGATGGCGTACCGGACGCGGTAGCCGGTGCCCTGCCGGGACAGGTGCATCGCCTGGTCCAGGTCCATGGAGGCGAGCGGATCGATGGTGAAGAAGGGGATGCCGGTGGCGTCCTCGACTGGCCGTACGGGTGCCTTCGCCGCCACCCCCTCCCCCATGGCCTCGGCGAGCACGGCCGGCGGAAAGTTCTCGGGCACGCCGAGTTCGGTGCGCAGCGCGGTGAGGGCGGCCCGGAGGGGGGCTTCGGGGGCGCCGATCACGCGGATGTGGCGGCGGGGCATACAGCGAGCGTAGGTCGCGGGCGCCCTGGTGGCACGCCGTACGCTGGCGCAGAGCTCAACAGAAGGAGATCCTCCGTGCTTGTCCTGCTGCCGCCTTCCGAAGGCAAGGCCTCCTCCGGCCGCGGCGCCCCGCTGAAGCTGGAGTCGCTGTCGTTGCCGGGACTCACCGAGGCCCGCGAGAGAGTCCTCGGCGAGCTGGTCGAGTTGTGCGCCGGCGACGAGGACAAGGCGCGCGAGGTGCTCGGGCTGAGCGAGGGACTGCGGGGCGAGGTCGCGAAGAACGCGAACCTGCGGACGGCCGGCGCGCGGCCCGCCGGGGAGACCTACACGGGTGTGCTGTACGACGCCCTCGACCTGGCCTCCCTCGACCCGGCCGCGAAGAGGCGTGCCGCCCGCTCGCTGCTTGTCTTCTCGGGCCTGTGGGGCGCGGTCCGGGTGACCGACAAGATCCCCTCCTACCGCTGCTCGATGGGCGTGAGGCTGCCCGGTCTCGGGGCGCTGGGCACCCACTGGCGTACGCCGATGGCGTCCGCGCTTCCCGAGGCGGCGGGGGCGGGGCTGGTGCTGGACCTGCGGTCCTCGGCGTACGCGGCCGCGTGGAAGCCGAAGGGCGAGATCGCCGGGCGGACGGCGAGCGTGCGGGTGCTGCACGCGCCGACCCGGAAGGTGGTCAGCCACTTCAACAAGGCGACGAAGGGGAAGATCGTCCGCAGTCTGCTGTCGGCCGGGGCAGCTCCCAAGGGCCCGGCGGAGCTGGTGGAGGCGCTGCGGGACCTTGGGTACGTGGTGGAGGTGGAGCCTCCGGAAGGGGCGAAGGCGGGGGCGGGGACGGCCTGGACGCTGGATGTGCTGGTGAACGAGGTCCACTGACCCGACCCCTCTGAGTACATTGCAGTATGTGCAACGCTCTTTGCGCATACTGCTGCCGCGGGGCACGATATGGCCATGCCCGTCTCCGTACTGGACCTCGCCCCCGTCCTTCCCGTGGTGGTCGTCGAGGACGCCGCCGACGCCGTACCGCTCGCCCGCGCGCTGGTCGCCGGCGGGCTGCCCGCGATCGAGGTGACGCTGCGGACGCCGGCCGCGCTGGACGTGATCCGCGCGATCGCCGCCGAGGTGCCCGAGGCCGTGGTCGGCGCGGGCACGGTGATCACACCGGCTCAGGTGGCTCAGTCGGTGGCGGCCGGGGCGCGCTTTCTGGTCAGCCCCGGCTGGACGGACGTACTGCTGGCCGCGATGCGGGAGTCGGGGGTGCCGTTCCTGCCGGGGGTGTCCACCGTCTCGGAAGTCGTGGCGCTCCTCGAGCGCGGGGTGCGGGAGATGAAGTTCTTCCCGGCGCGGGCGGCGGGCGGCACGGCGTATCTGAAGTCGCTGGCCGGGCCGCTGCCGCAGGCGCGGTTCTGCCCGACCGGAGGCATCGGCCTCGCCGACGCGCCCGAGTACCTGGCGCTCCCCAACGTCGGCTGCGTGGGCGGGACCTGGATCGTGCCCGCGGATGCCGTCGCCGCCGGGGACTGGGGCCGCGTCGAGACGCTGGCGCGGGAGGCGGCCGCGCTTGCCGAGTGAGGTCGGTCAGCGCAGGTGCGAGGTGTCGTTCAGCAGCCGGACGCTCGCGTTGCCGTCCGCGTAGTACGCCACCACCGACAGCGATGCCGCCGACAGCTCCATGCGGAACAGCGACTCGGGCGGGGCGCCGAGGGCGAGCCGTACGAACGTCTTGATCGGGGTGACGTGGGTGACGAGCAGCACCGTGTGCCCCGCGTACGCGGCGACCAGCTTGTCGCGGGTGGCGGCGATGCGGGCGGCCGTGGCCACGAAGCTCTCGCCGCCGCCGGTGGGCTGGGCATCCGGGTCGGCCAGCCACGTACTCATATCGTCCGGGTACCGCTCCCGTACCTCGCCGAAGGTGAGGCCTTCCCAGGCGCCGAAGTCGGTCTCGCGCAGCCCCTCGTCGATGCTCACGTCGAGACCGAGCCGGGCGGCGACGGTCCCGGCGGTCTCGCGGGTCCGGGCGAGGGGCGACGACACGATGGCCTGAATCGTCCCGCGCCGGGCCAGGGCAGCCGCTGCCCGCTCGGCCTGCTCCCGCCCGGCGTCGGAGAGGGAGGGGTCGGTGCCGCCGCTCCCGGAGAACCGTTTCTGAGGCGTCAGCGGCGTCTCCCCGTGCCGGAGGAGTACGAAGGTCGCGGGCGCCCCCATGTCGGCGGGAGCCCAGCCGGGGGCGGGGGTGGCTACGGTGCGGGCGGCATGTACGTCGGCTTCGGACTTCTTCGCGAGGGGCTCCGCCACCGAGCTCGCGGCGGACGCGTCCAGCTCCGCCGTGGACGCCGACGCCGACCACCGCTCGCCCCGCTTCCCCGCGTCCATCGCCTCGTTGGCCAGGCGGTCGGCGTGCTTGTTCCGCTCCCTCGGGATCCACTCGTAGGTCACCTGGGGAGCCGGGAACACCCGTGCCGCCTCCGCCGCCAGGGGCTTCATGTCGGGGTGCTTGATCTTCCAGCGGCCCGTCATCTGCTCGACCACGAGCTTGGAGTCCATGCGGACGTGGATGCGCGCCGAAGGGTCCAGTTCGTGCGCGGCGCGCAGGCCGGCCAGCAGGCCCCGGTACTCGGCCACGTTGTTCGTGGCGATGCCGAGGTACTCCGCTGCCTCGGCCAGGGTCTGTCCCGTCGCCGCGTCGAGCACCACTGATCCGTAGCCCGCGGGCCCCGGGTTGCCCCGTGACCCGCCGTCGGCCTCGACGATGAACTCCCGCACGCCGTGCGCCCCTTACAGACCGGACTCGGAGGTGCGCACCAGGATGCGGCGGCAGTTCTCGCAACGGACGACCGTGTCGGGCGCGGCCGCGCGGACCTCGTTGTAGTCGGTGATCGACAGCTCCTGGCGGCAGCCCTGGCAGGTGCGCTGGTACAGCTTGGCCGCACCGACGCCGCCCTGCTGCGCGCGCAGCTTGTCGTAGAGCTTCAGGAGGTCCGCCGGGATCACGCCGGAGATGACCTCGCGCTCCTTCGTCGCCGAGGCGACCTCGGCGTCGATCTCCTCGAAGGCCGCGTCCCGGCGGGCGGTCGCGTCGTCGATCTTCGACTGCACGGAGCTGACCCGCTCGGTCAGTTCGGCGCCCCGCTCCTGCGCGGACTCGCGGCGCTCCATGATCTCCAGGACGATGTCCTCCAGGTCGCCCTGCCGCTTGGCGAGCGAGGCGATCTCGCGCTGGAGGTTCTCCAGGTCCTTCGGGGAGGTGACGGCCCCGGAGTCCAGGCGCTGCTGGTCGCGGGCGGCACGCTGGCGCACCTGGTCCACGTCCTGCTCGGCCTTGGTCTGCTCGCGGGCGGTGTCGCTCTCCTCGGTCTGCGCGGCCACGAGGAGGTCACGCAGCTGAGTCAGATCCTTGGTCAGGGAGTCGATCTCGGCGTGCTCGGGCAGGGACCTCCGCTTGTGGGCCAGCTGCTGGAGGCGGACGTCGATGTCCTGGACGTCGAGAAGTCGGATCTGGTCGGCGGGCGCGGCGTTCAGTTGGGGGCTCCCATTGAGCTAGAGGTGATCGGCGTGGACGCCGCGTGGGCGGTCCAGGGGTCGGTGACCGTCGTGGAGACGTGGACCCTCAGGTCCCATCCCTCCCGGTCGGAGATCTCGTCGAGCTGGGCGGCGGCCAGCTCGCACCAGGGCCATTCGGTGGCCCAGTGCGCCGCGTCGAGCAGCGCGAGGGGGCTGTGGGCGTCGTCGCGGGGGCTGCTGTGGGCGCGGTCCGCCAGGAACTCCGACGCCGGGTGGTGGCGCAGGTCCGCGGTGAGGAAGGCGTCGACACCGGCCGCGCGGACGTCGTCGAAGAGGCTGTCGCCCGAGCCGCCGCTGACGGCGACCGTGCGCACGACCGCCTCGGGGTCGCCCGCCACCCGGATGCCCTGCGCGGTCGCGGGCAGCCGTTCGGCGGCGCGGGCGGCGAGTTCGCGGACGCTCACCGGGTGGTCCAGTTCGCAGACCCGGCCCAGTCCCCGGCGGCCGGACGGATCCGTCGCGTCCGGCACCAGCGGTCCTACGACCCGCAGGTCCAGCGCCCCGGCCAGCGCGTCGCTGACGCCCGGGTCGGCGGTGTCCGCGTTGGTGTGGGCCACGTGCAGCGCGACGTCGTGCTTGATCAGGGTGTGCACCACGCGGCCCTTGAAGGTGGAGGCCGCGACCGTCGTCGTACCGCGAAGGTAGAGAGGGTGGTGGGTGACCAGCAGATCGGCGCCCAGCTTCACCGCCTCGTCGACGATCTCCTGGACCGGGTCGACGGCGAACAGGACCCGGGTGACCTCCTGCTCGGGGTCGCCCACGACGGTGCCGACCGCGTCCCAGGACTCGGCCCGCGCGGCGGGCCACAGGTTCTCCAGCGCGGTGATGACTTCAGACAGACGGGGCACGTACAAAAGGCTACCTGGCTGCTGTGTCCCGCTGAACCGGTGTCGCCGCCCTCCGTCCCGGCCAGCACATTCGCCCCGGTTCCCTCAGGCGAATCGTTCCTGGGCCATCCCTTTGTGTGAAGTGGCCGCCCGGCGGTCCCACGTCTGTGCGTACGAAAACTAGCTTCGTCGCCGGAGGTGACCGAACGATGACGGCCTGTGCGATCGAACCCGCCGCGGCGGACGAGGACGGGGGGAGCCCGCCGGCGGGGTGCGCGATCACGGTCGACGGCTCCTACGCCGCCCGTCTCGCGCCGGCCGGCGACTCCTGGTTCCCGGAGCGCTGGACGCTGGACGGCCCCGAGCCCTACGCGGTGCCGCTGCCCGGCAACCAGCCGGAGGAGCCCGGCACCGAGGTGCAGCCGATGGGCGACGGCAGGGTCCTCATCCGCCGGCTGGCGGGCGGGCGGCACAACTTCTCGCTGCTGTACCCGACCGGGCCCGACACCGGTGAGCTGCCGCTCGGCGCGGTCCAGTGCCCGGACGCGGGCACCCGGCTGCGGCTGCTGCCGCCCGCGCCGGGCGGCGACAGGGCGTACGCCCTCGCCGTGGGCCGGCGCTCCAGCGCCGTGTGGCTGGTGACGGGCGGCGCCTTCGGGCCCGAGCACCTCGCGGAGATCCCGGGGCGCTGCTCGGGCGGCGTGTGGCTGGACCGTACGGGACGGATGCTGGCCCTTGACCGGGAGGCCGACGGCCGCACCAAGGCGGTCGTGGTGGACCTGGAACGCGGCGGCGAGGTCTCGCCGTTCCTCCAGATCACGGCGGACAGCGACGACCGGTTGCTGCTCGCCGACCCGGACAGCGGGTTGCTGCTGATCCGGTCCGACGCGCCCTCGCCGGGGCAGGGGCGGCTGGGGTGGGGGGTGCTGGGCAGCACGCTGCCGGTGCGTTTCCCGGAGTGCCTGCGGGTGGCCGACTGCACGCTCACCCCGTTCGCGATCCAGCCGGGCCAGGTTCTGACGCCGGAGAACTGCGCGGTGGCGCTGCGCGTCGACGGTCCGCTCGACAGCTGGGTCGCGGTATGGCGGCCGGCCGAGCGGCAGGTGCACCATCTCCCGGCGCCCCAGGGGTGGTTGGCGGGCGCCGGGCTGTGGACCGAGGAGGGGATGCTTCACCTGCCGTATGTCACGGCCGAGGTGCCGTGCGGTGTGGCACGGGTGGGGGCGCCCTCGGCGGGTACGGCTTCTGATGCGGAGTCGACATCGGATTCGGTGTCGGACTCGGTGTCAGATTCGGTGTCGGATTCGGTGAAGGAACCGGAGCCTCCGGCGCCCGTCGCACCGCGCCCTGTGCCGTTGCAGCAAGCGCCATTGGCGCGTCTTGTAACGAAGTAGTGCCGGTTGGCGTGGCCGCCTGGATTCACCCCGAGGGCGGCCGGTTAAAATCGCCCGGCTGTTTGAAAGATCATGTTGACGGGGTGAAACCTTCCGATGAGCGACGCAATCACCATGCAGCCGCTGCCCGCCGAGACCCAGGAAGACGTCGGCCCCGGCCGACACCGGGGTCCGGGCTCGGACCACGACGGCGAGACGGCCCCTCGCGGCCGTCATCGCAAGCCGGTTGAACAGACCGAGTCGGCGGCCTGAACGACAACGGCCCCGCCCCTGCTTCGGGGGCGGGGCAGTTTTCTGCCTACTCGCGCATACTCCCGCCTACTCCCGCCTACTCCCGCTTGAGTCCCAGCACCTCCGCCGCCGCGAACGTCTCCCCCTCCGGCCGTTGTGCGTAGTGCGGGCTGAGCAGCGCGTCCAACTCGTCGTAGGTGAAGGTGTCCTGCTTGCTGTCGAACTTGGCCTGTACTCGCGGCCGTTCGACGATCGCCACCATGCCTCCGTGGACGACGAGCAGCTGGCCGTTGATCCGCTCGGCTGCGGGTGAGGCCAAGTAGCCGACGAGCGGGGCGACATGCTCGGGGGCGAGCGGGTCCAGTCCGCGGACGGAATCGTCGGGCCGCCCGAAGCCGGCGAAGACGTCCTCGGTCATCCGGGTGCGGGCGCGCGGGCAGATGACGTTGGCTGTCACGCCGTACTTGGCGAGCGCGAGGGCCGTGGAGGTGGTCAGCCCGACGATTCCGCCTTTCGCCGCCGCATAGTTGGGCTGCCCGGCCGATCCGGCCAGGAACGCCTCCGACGAGGTGTTCACGATCCGCCCGTACACCGCACCCCCGGCCGCTTTGGACCGCTCGCGCCAATGCGCGGCCGCGAAGTGGGTGGTGTTGAAGTGGCCTTTGAGGTGGACCCGGATCACCGCGTCCCACTCGTCCTCCGTCATGGAGAAGACCATGCGGTCGCGCAGGATGCCCGCGTTGTTGACCAGGACGTCCAGCTTGCCGAACTCGGTGATCGCCAACTCGACCAGTGCACCGGCCTGTTGGAAGTCGGCGACGTCCCCGGTGTGGGCGAGTGCCCTGCCGCCCGCCGCGCGGATCTCGGCGGCGACCTGTTCGGCGGGCGCGTCGGAGGCCTCGCCCGAGCCGTCCCGGCCGGGCTGCCCGAAGTCGTTGACGACGACGGCTGCGCCGAGCCGGGCGAGTTCGAGCGCCTCGGCCCGGCCGAGCCCGCGTCCGGCGCCGGTGACGATCGCGGAGAGCCCCTCAAGTGGCAGTGCCGACATAGGGGATGACGTACGGGATGACGTACGGGATGACATACGGCGCCCTCAGATCTCGATGCACGTACGGAGCGAGGTCCCCGTGCGCATCTGGTCGAGCGCCTCGTTGATCTCGGCCAGCGGCACCCGGTGCGTGATCAGGCCGTCCAGGTCGACGCGGCCGGCCCGCCACAGGGCGATGGTCCGCTCGTAGGAGCGCAGGACGTCTCCGCCGCCGTACATCGAGGGCAGGATCCGCTTCTCGTCGAAGAACAGCTCGAACATGCTGAGCCGGAGAAAGTCGTCCACGGCGCCCGCGCCGACGACGACCAGGGTGCCGCCGCGCCGGGTGTTCTCGTACGCCGTCCGGGCGGTGGCGGCCTTGCCGACGACCTCGAAGACGTAGTCGAACCCTTCGCCGCCGGTGACCTGTTGTTTGGTGTCGGCCAGCTCGTCCGGCGACACCGCCTTCGTCGCCCCGAACTTGAGCGCCGACTCGCGGCGCGAGACGACCGGATCGACGGCGACGATCTCGGCCGCGCCCTTGAGCCGCGCGCCCTGGATCGCGGAGATGCCGACGCCGCCGCAGCCGATGACGGCGACGGACGAACCCGCCTCCACGTCCGCGGTGTTGAGCGCGGCGCCGAGGCCCGTGGTCACGCCGCAGCCGATGAGGGCGGCGATGTCGAAGGGCACGTCGTCCGGGAGCGGCACCGCGCATCCGGCGTCGACGACGACCTCCTCGGTGAAGGTGCCGGTGCCGGCCATGCCGAAGACATCTGAGCCGGGGCGCTTGAAGTTGGGGGTGCCCGCGTTCATGAATCCGGCCAGGCACAGCTCGGTCTGCCCGCGCTTGCAGGCGGGACAGCTGCCGCAGGCGGGCAGCCAGCACACGACCACCCGGTCCCCGGGCGCCAAGTGGCTTACGCCCTCCCCGACTTCGACTATCTCGCCCGCCCCCTCGTGCCCGGGCACGAACGGCGCCGGCTGTGGCAGTACGCCGCCCATCGCGGACAGGTCCGAGTGGCACAGCCCGGTGGCCCGCACCCGGATCCTCACCCTGCCGGGGCCGAAGCCCACCGCCTCGACGTCATCGAGGATCTCCAGCTTTTCCTGGCCGATCTCGTGCAGTACGGCTGCGCGCATGGTGCGGCTCCCCTCAACTGTGGGTGGGCTCAGGCGTTCAACGGTGGGTGCCTCAGGAGTGTTGGACGACGGTGTCGGCGAGGACGGCCGCGTCGCCCCGCTCGATCACGCTCACGGCCACCCGCACGGATGTGTCCTGCTCCTGCCGCCACATGCGGACGCGCAGGGTCTCCCCCGGGTACACGACCCCGGCGAAGCGTGTGGTGTATGCGCGCACCCGGCTCACGTCGCCGCCGAGCAGCGTGTCGACGACCGCCTTGAGCGTGATGCCGTAGGTGCACAGCCCGTGCAGGATGGGCCGGTCGAAACCGGCGAGCTTGGCGAACTCCGGGTCGGCGTGCAGCGGGTTGTAGTCGCCGGAGAGGCGGTAGAGCAGGGCCTGGTCCTCTCGGACGGGCCGCTCGACGACCCTGTCGGGTTCGCCGGTGGGCGGTTCGAGGCGGGCGGAGGGGCCGCGGTCGCCGCCCCAGCCGCCTTCTCCGCGTACGAAGATCTGGGCGTCGTTGGTCCACAGCGGGCCGTCGGCGTCGGCGACCTCGGTGCGCATGACGAGGACGGCCGCCTTGCCCTTGTCGTACACGCCGGCGATGCGGGAGGTCGCGGTCGCGGTGCCCTCGGCCGGGAGGGGGCGGTGGATCTCCAGGCTCTGCCCGCCGTGCAGGACGCGGGCGAGGTCGACCTCGACGCCGGGCATGGACAGCCCGCTGATCACGCCGGGCGAGCCGGCGCCCGCGACGGTGGCGAAGCTCGGCAGGACGTGCAGCCGGGACTCCAGGGTGTAGCGCAGCTCGTCCGGGTCGGTGGCGGGGCTGGGTTTGTCCGGGTGTGCGCCGGCGCCGATGCCGAGGTGGTAGAGCTGAACGTCCTTGGCGGTCCAGGAGATCTCGCCGGAGCGGGGTTCGGCGGCGAGTGCCTTGGCTGCGTCGATGGGCATGGGGCTCCTTGCGGACTGCGGACTGCGGGACTGCGGGACTGCGGACTCGAAGACCCCGGTACGGCCGTCCGCACCGTCGGCCGCACCGAGGTCGTCACGGGCCGGTCTAGAACGCGTTCCAGTCCGGCGCCCTCTGTATAGCCCAGCGGTCCTGAGTTGTGAAGGCTCCTGACGGAGTGTCAGGTTCGTAGGTTCCGGTGGTTCCGTCCGGTACCCGATGACATTTGTCCTGCCGGAGTCCGTACAAGCGCCTCTGCCGCGTGGGAGGGCGGATGCGTAGCGTCGTAGCCATGTCGGTTCGAAGGAACGGGAAAAGGAACGGGAACAGGAACAGATCCAGGTCCAGGTTCAGGTCCAGGTCCAGGTTTCGCAGGATCTCGTGTCGGCTGGACGCGTGGCAGCTGGCGTACCAGCACGCGCAGGAGCAGCGGGAGTACTACGGGGCGAACAAGGACCGGCTCAAGGCCGAGTACAAGGCTGCGCGGAAGGCGGGGAAGCACGTCGAGCACCCGGGGCCGCCTCCCAGCGGTTTCAGCCTGCTGCCCTGGCTGCTCATGGGCATGGGGGCCTTCTCCAACCTCTTCCAGGACGACACCCCGAACCCGTGGATCGGCGGCCTGGGGCTGCTCGCCTTCAACTCCCTGTACATCTACGTGGTGTTCCGCGCCTTCGTACGGGAGACGCGGGAGGCGATCTCCACCCGGGTGGCGCTGGTGCTGATGGGCTTGGTGACCTGCGGTCTGGCCATGGGGTACGGCGGCAACTGGCTGCTGCTCTTCCCTCTGTTCGGCCTCGCGACGGGCGCGGTCGTACGGATGCCGCACCTGCGCTGGGCCGGTACGACCGTGGCGCTGCTCGCCGGTGTGGCATCCGTTCTCCGCGACGGCTGGGGCGGCCTCGACATCGCGTACGCCACCTGGATCTCGACGATGGTGACGGCGGCGATCCTGTCCCTGTCCGAGGCCGTACGAGAGCTGCGGGCGGCCCGCGAGGAACTGGCGCGCCGCGCGGTCGAGAAGGAGCGGCTGCGGTTCTCGCGCGACCTGCACGACCTGCTCGGACACACGATGTCGGTGATCGTGGTGAAGGCGGAGGCCGCCCGCCGGCTGGCCGACCGCGACCTGACGGCGGCGCTGGCCCAGATCACCGACATCGAGTCCGTCGGCCGTCAGGCGCTGACCGAGATCCGCGAGGCCGTGACGGGCTACCGCGAGGGCAGCCTCACCACCGAACTCGACCGGGCCCGCTCGGCGCTGTCCGCGACGGGCGTCGAACTGGCCGTGAGCCAGTCGGGCCCACCACTGCCTCCACCGACGGAGGTCCTGCTGGGCTGGGTGGTACGCGAGGCAATCACCAACGTCGTCCGGCACAGCGGGGCGAGCCACTGCGAGATCGCTGTCGCTGGGACTGGCGCGGGGGAACGGGTACGGCTGACGGTGACGGATGACGGGGCGGGGGCCTCGGTGTCGGCGAGGGCAGACGCCTCGGTGTCGGCGGGGGCGGGGGTGTCGGCCGGGGTCGAGGCAGGGCCGGAAGCGCCGGCGGCATCGGCTGAGGCTGGAGCTGGGGCGTTTGCGGGGGCTGCGGCTTCGGCCGGGGCTGCGGCTTCGGCCGGGGCAGGATCAGAGGCGTCGATGTTCGCGAAGACTGGAGCGTCGACGGAGACCGGCGCAAAGCCGGAAACGCAGACGTTCGCGAAGGCTGGAGCCTCGACGGAGACCGGGGCAAAGCCGGAAACGCAGACGTTCGCGGAGACTGGAGCGTCGGCGAAGGCCGGGCAAGGGCCGGACGCGCCGATGTTGGCGTCGGCAAGGGCTGGGACCTCGGCGGAGGCCGGCGCACCAGCGGCAACCGGGACACGGCCAGACTCTCCGATGTTGGCGTCGGCAAGGACCACGGCGTCGGCGTTCGCACCGGCACCAGCCCCAACCCCGGCCCCAGCCCCAGCCCCGGCAGAAGCAAAGGCGTCGATCTCGGCTCCCGCGGAAGACGGCGTGGACGGCTGCGATGTCGACGGCATCGGCGGCATGAAGGCCGGACTCCGGGAAGGCATCGGCGGTACCGGGCTCAAGGGGCTCACGGAACGTCTGGCTGCCGCGGGCGGCTCTTTGACGGCTGGGCCAGCAGCGCGAGGCGGCTTCGAGGTGGTGGCGGAGCTGCCGGTGGAGTCGGCGGAGTCGACAGGTAGGCCGGCTCGATGAGGCGTACCTGCCTGCCCGGTGAAGTCCGCCTGGAGGGCCACGTGTCCGCCGACCGCGGGCCACTCGCCCCACCGCGCCCTACCCTTGCCCCGTGACCGCGACCCCCCAGGACGACCACCAACTCCCCGAGCCCATCAGAGTCCTGCTCGCCGAGGACCAGGGGATGATGCGCGGCGCGCTCGCGCTGCTGCTCGGGATGGAGGCGGATATCGAGGTCGTGGCCCAGGTGGCGGCGGGGGACGAGATCGTGGGCGCCGCCCTGGCCCACCACCCGGACGTCGCGCTCCTCGACATCGAACTGCCCGGCAGGAGCGGCCTGGACGCCGCCGCCGAACTGCGCGCGCAGGCGCCCGACTGCCGGGTGCTGATCCTGACCACCTTCGGGCGGCCCGGCTATCTGCGCCGGGCCATGGAGGCGGGAGCGGCCGGGTTCCTCGTCAAGGACGGGCCCGTGGAGGAGCTGGCCGTCTCCATCCGCCGGGTGCTGGCCGGCGAGACGGTGATCGACCCGGTGCTCGCCGCGGCGGCGCTCAGCGCCGGCCCCAACCCGCTCACGGCCCGCGAGTGCGACGCCCTCAAGGCTTCGGCGGACGGCGCGACCGTGGCCGACATCGCCGCCAAGCTCCGTCTCTCGGAGTCCACGGTCCGCAACTACCTCTCCTCCGCCATCGGCAAGACGGGCACCCGCAACCGCATGGAGGCGATGCGGGAGGCCCGCCGGCAGGGCTGGCTGTGAGCCCCGCTTCGCCTAGGGCCTGTCGTTTGGATCACGCCGCAGACGCGGGGTCTGGCACGCGCATCTGCCGCGTTGTCGTCACTCGCCGACTCCCCCACCCCCCTCACCGGCACTGAACAGCGCTGTCGATTTCCTGCGACCTGATCCAAACGACAGGCCCTACTTCACCTTCGTCACCTCCACCGACTTGTACTCCGTGCCCTTCGGCGCGAGGCACACGAACCAGTTCACCGGCGAACCGTCCGCCGGGCGGATCACCAGTTCGTCGTTGTTGACGTCGTATCCGTGAGGCACCACGTGGACATCGGTGCTCGTGCCGTTCTTCCAGGTGCACGTGACGCGCTGGGCGGTCTTGGCGACCTGGCCGACGACCAGGCGGTTGAGGCCCTCGGAGCCGGGCTCCAGCGGAACCGCGCCGGCTTGGATGTCCGTCCCCGCCATGGTGTCCGTCTTGGTGAAGGCGCCCTCCATCATGCCCGCCGGCTCACCGTCACCGGCGTCCCGGCGCACGAAGTACGAGCTCTGGCCGACCAGTTCGGAGGCCTGGTCCGCCTCCACGGGCCGCTCCCCGTATTCGCCCATCGCCTCCAGTTGGCCCGCCGCCTCCGCTTCGTCGCCGGGCGCCGCCCACACGTCGATGTAGACCCGCCACTCCTTGCCCTGGTCGGTTCCCGTCGCGAGCAACGTCCGCTGCGCCGTGAGCACATCCGGCTCCGCGCTCGGCGCCGGCGGCGTCGCCAGCGTCGCCGCCCGCCCCCCGTCCCCACCCGGCAGCCCCGCCACCGCGAGCGTGGCCGAAGACCCGGCCAGCACCAGCGCCGTGGCCGCCGCCACCGCCCAGCGCCGTGCCCTGCGCCGCCGGCCGCCCCGGATCACCGCCTGGTAGGGGGCTATGCCGATCTCGACCTCGTCCGTGGCGTCGGCCAGCAGGAGGGCGATGTCGCCGTGCGTCATGTCGTGCTTCTCCCGGTCCGCGCTCATCACTTCGGCCCTCCGCTCGTCACCGTCTCCGCGAGGCCCGGTATGGCGCGCAGCTTCGCGATCCCCTTGGCCGCGTTGCTCTTCACCGCGCCGACCGAGCAGCCCATCGCCTCTGCCGTCTGTGTCTCGGTCAGGTCCTCCCAGTACCGCAGCACCACCGCTTCCCGCTGCCGTGGGGGCAGTTGGGCGAGCGCCTTCAGCAGGACGCCCCGGTCGTCGGCCTGGGAGATGCGGTCACCGGTGTCGGCGACCTCGCGCACCAGACCCGCGTCGTCCTTCGGCGCCAGGAACTCCCTGAGCCTTCTGCGGTGTTTTCGGGCATGTGCGTTGATCATCACGCGCCGGACATACGCCTCCGGCTCGTCGGCCGCGCCGACCCTGCGCCAGGCCACGTAGACCTGTTCGAGCGTCGACTGGACCAGGTCCTCCGCGGCGTGCTGCTCCCCCGTGAGGAGAAATGCCGTCCGCATCAGCCGCGGCCAGCGGCCGATGACGAAGCTCTGGAACTCCTCGTCCCGAGCCTGCTTGCGATCCCCCATGGGCACCTCCTAGATATTCAAAGGAGTCCATGGACCGCCCGGATCGTTGCCTCACTTCTCGGAAATTCTCCGCGGCCTTCGCGGCAGCCACACCAGCATCAGCACCACCGCGCCGAGCAGCACCCCCGCACCCGTGCGGAACACCAGCGCGTACCCCTCCGTCAGGGCCTCCGGTGTGGCACTGCCCGCCGAGCGTGCCGCCGCGATCGTCGACATGACCGCGAGGCCGAGCGAGCCGCCCATCGTGCGCGAGGTGTTGACCATCCCCGACACCAGTCCGGCCTCTCCGGGCGCCGCGCCGGAGATGGCCAGCGCGGCCAGCGGTGTCATCGCGAGGCCCGCGCCGAACATCATCAGGATTCCCGGGAACATGATCGCGGTCAGATAGGACCCGTCCACCGACAGCGTCGACTGCCAGCCGAACCCGACGGCCGCCACCGCCGTCCCCGAGACCGCCACGCCGCGCGCCCCGATGGCCCGCATGAAGCGCGGCGCGAGCTTCGAGCCGAGGACCACGGCCAGCGAGCTCGGCACCAGCGCGAGCCCGGCGTCCAGCGGGGAGTAGCCCAGCACGTTCTGCGCGTACAGCGTCATGAAGAACCACATGCAGAACATCGAGGAGCCGCTGAGGAACATCGCCGCGTTCGCCGACGACACCGCCCGCACCTTCAGCAGTCCCAGCGGCATCAGCGGAGCCGCCGTACGGGCCTCGACGGCGAGGAAGAGGCAGATCAGCGCGACTCCGGCGAGCAGCGGCACCAGGGTGGCCGTCGCCGTCCACCCCTCGGCCTCGGTCTGCGAGATTCCGTACGCCAGCGTGGCGAGTCCCACCGTGGCCAGCAGTGCGCCGGGCAGGTCGAGCCGCCGGCCGTCGCCCGCCCGGCTCTCGGGCAGCCACCGCAGGGAGGCGGCGAGGACGACCGCGCCGACCGGCACGTTGATCAGCAGCACCCATCGCCACGACAGCAGGTCCACCAGCACCCCGCCGACGAGCCCGCCGGCCGCGCCGCCGCCGGCGCCGACCGCCGCCCAGGTGGCGATGGCCCGGGCGCGGGCGGCGCCCTCCGGGACGGCGGCCGTGAGGATCGTCAGGGTCGCGGGCGCGAGCACCGCCGCCCCCAGCCCCTGCGCGGCCCGCGCGGCCAGCAGGTGCCAGCCCTCCTGGGCCAGCCCGCCGGCCAGTGAGGCCAGCGTGAACAGGCCAAGGCCGACCAGGAACATCCGCTTGCGGCCGTAGAGGTCGCCGGCCCGCCCGCCGAGCAGCATGAATCCGGCGAAGGCGATCGCGTACGCGTTCACCACCCATTGAAGGCCCTGCTCGCTCAGCCCCAGGTCGGCCCGCATCGACGGCAGCGCCACGTTCACGACGGACACGTCGAGTACGACGAGGAACTGTCCGGCGCACGCGAGCGCCACGACCAGCCAGGTAGGAGGAACACGGCGAGGACGGGACAGCGAGGTGACGTCAGCGGCTCCAAGCATGGGTGTCATGCTCTCAACGCCTCATGCTCCTTGCATCGGGATTTCGACGTAGGCCTCTACCCCGAGAGGACCCTCCCCCGAGAGGACGTAGGCCCTCGCCCCAAGAGCAGGTCAAGAATTCGTTAGCTGGCCAAAGCATCGGAATAGTTGCCCGGACATACCGAGTTGATGGTGCACATGACCCACGCGACAACCGAGACCACCGCCATGCCCGAGCAGCCCACCGGAAGAGCGAGCGGGGCCGTCGTCCCCGTGCTCGCGTTCGCGGGCATCGTGGTCGCGGTGATGCAGACCCTGCTCGTGCCGGTCATCAAGGATCTGCCGCAGCTGCTGAACACCGCGCCCAGCAACGCCACCTGGGTCCTGACCTCGACCCTGCTCTCCGGTGCCGTGGCCACGCCGATCATGGGCCGCCTCGGCGACCTCTTCGGCAAGCGGCGCATGCTGATCTTCAGCCTCTCGGTGATGGTGGTCGGCGCGCTGATCAGCGCGTTCACCAGCACCCTGCTTCCGATGATCGCCGGCCGTACGCTCCAGGGCTTCGCGATGGGCGCGATACCGCTGGGCATCGGCCTGATGCGCGACATGCTGCCCCGCGAGAAGCTCGGCTCGGCGATGGCCCTGATGAGTTCCTCGATCGGCGTCGGCGGCGGACTCGCGCTGCCCGCCGCGGCCCTGGTCGCGCAGCACGCCGACTGGCACGCCCTCTTCTACGGCGCCGCAGGCATCGGCCTCCTCTCCATCGTCCTCACCCTCCTCGTCGTACCCGAGTCCCCGATGCGCGCCGAAGGCACCTTCGACGTCCTGGGCGCGATCGGCCTGTCCGTCGGACTCGTCCTCTTCCTGCTGCCGATCACCAAGGGCAGCGACTGGGGCTGGACCTCGGGCACCACGCTCGGCCTGTTCGCCGCCTCCGCGGTCGTCCTCCTGCTGTGGGGCGTGATGGAGCTGCGAGTGAAGGCCCCGCTGGTGGACCTGCGCACCACGGCCCGGCCGGCGGTGCTCTTCACCAACCTCGCCTCGATCATGGTCGGTGTCTCCTTCTACGTCGTCTCGCTGGTCCTGCCGCAGCTGCTCCAGCTGCCCAAGTCCACCGGCTACGGCCTCGGCCAGTCGATGGTGGTCGCGGGGCTGCTCGTCGCGCCGCTCGGCCTGACGATGATGTTCACGGCGCCCGTCTACGCCCGGCTGTCGGCGAAGTACGGCCCCAAGTTCACGCTGATCCTCGGCATGCTGATCATCGCGATCGGCTACGGCGCCGGCCTCGGCCTGATGAGCGCCGCCTGGCAGAGCCTGGTCATCTCGGTGGTCCTGGGCGCGGGCATCGGTCTCGCGTACTCCTCGCTGCCCGCGCTGATCGTCGGTGCGGTCCCGGCCTCGGAGACGGGCGCGGCCAACGGCCTCAACACCCTGATGCGGTCCATCGGTACGTCGGTCTCCAGCGCCGTGGTCGGCATGATCCTCGCCAACACCGCGAACAACGTGAACGGCGTCGAGATCCCGACCATGCACGGCTTCCGCGTCTCCTTCCTGATCGCGACGGCCGCGGTGGCGATCGGCCTGCTGATGGCCCTCCTGCTGCCCCGCCGGCGCCCGGCCACCCAGCCGCAGCTGCGCGCGAGCAGCGAGGAGGAGGCCAACCTGGCGCACGCCGAGGAGGCGCTGCGGGGCTTCCGCGGCCGCGTCCTGGACGCCACCGGCACACCCGTCGCCCGCGCCAAGGTCACCCTGATCGACCGCCGCGGCCGCCAGGCGGGCGCGACCCTCTCCGCGGAGGACGGCACCTACACCCTCGCCGTCCCCGCCCAGGGCCCCTACGTCCTCGCCGCCCGCGCCACCGGCCACGGCCCGCTCGCCTCCTCGGCGAGCCACACGGGCGACGACCGTCCGGTCGACCTGGACCTGTCGCTGCCGGGCGAGACGGTCACCGCCTGAGCCCACGCCCCCCGTGCCCCCGTCCCGCACCGGACGGGGGCGTGGTGCACCATGGGGCGGCCGGACATCCGTACGACCGAAAGGCCCCTCCATGCCCACGGCCCCCACGCCCTCGGCGCCCAAGCCTTCGGCCCCCAAGCCCGAGATCCTGGCCGCCTTCGAAGCGGCGAAGGGGTTCATGCCCAGGGGTGAGGGCCTCGCCCTGTACGCGGCGGCCGTCGAGGCAGGGGGTCTTGGGCTGCCGCTCCTGGAGGTCGGCACGTACTGCGGGCGTTCCGCGATCCTGCTCGCCGGCGCGGCCCGCGAGTGCGGGGTCACCGCGCTCACCGTCGACCACCACCGCGGCAGCGAGGAGCAGCAGCCGGGCTGGGACTTCCACGACCCGGAGACGGTCGACCCCGAGCTCGGCCGGATGGACACGCTGCCCACCTTCCGCCGTACGCTCCACAAGGCGGGCCTGGAGGAGCACATCGTCGCCCTCGTCGGCCGCTCGCCGCAGGTGGCGAAGGTCTGGGGCACGCCCCTCGGCCTGGTCTTCGTCGACGGCGGCCACACCGACGAGCACGCGAACGCGGACTACGAGGGCTGGGCGCCCCATGTGGCGCCCGGCGGCCTGCTCGTCATCCACGACGTCTTCCCGGACCCGGTGGACGAGTTCACCGGCCAGGCCCCCTACCGCGTCTACGTCAGGGCCCTCGCGTCCGGCGCGTTCGCGGAGGTCTCGGCGACCGACTCGCTGCGCGTGCTGCGGCGAACGGGGGCAGGGATCTGAGGGCGCGGTTAGAGTCGCTTCCGTGTCGTACGTAGGCCCCGGTTTCGAACCGCCCCAGCCCCGCCGCCCCCGGCGCGCCCCCCTGACCGTCGCTCTCGCCGCGCTCGTGCCGGGCGCGTTGCTGGGGTGGCTCGTGTTCGAGGCGGTGGGCAGTACTAGCGGGGGGTCGAGCGACGCGGTCGGAGCCGCCACCCCCTCGCCGAGCGCACCGGCGTCCCCCGCGGCGTCCGTCACCGACGACGGGAAACCGAGCACGTCCCCGAAGCCGACGCCCACCCCCTCGTCCTCCGCCCCCGCCGCCACCGGCCCCCTCAAGGGCAAGGTGATCGTCATCGACCCGGGCCACAACCCGGGCAACTTCCAGCACCCGGCTGAGATCAACCGCAAGGTGGACATCGGTACGAACTCGAAGGAGTGCGACACCACGGGGACGTCCACCAACTCCGGTTACCCGGAGGCCGAGTTCACGCTGGACGTGGCCCACCGGATGCGCACGATCCTCCAGCGCCAAGGCGCCACGGTGAAGTTGACCCAGGACGGCGACCGGCCCTACGGCCCCTGCGTGGACGAGCGGGCCAGGATCGGCAACGAGGCGCACGCGGACGCCGTCGTCTCCGTCCACGCGGACGGCTCGGCGGCCGGCAACCGCGGCTTCCACGTGATCCTGCCGGGCAGCGTGCACGCGGGCGCCGCCGACACCCGCCCGATCGTCGCCTCCTCCCGCGACCTCGGCGAGCGCATCGCGGGCAACTTCGTGCGTACGACGGGCAGCGCGCCCTCCAATTACATCGGCGACGGCACCGGACTCGATACGCGTACGGACCTGGGCGGTCTCAATCTGTCAACAGTTCCCAAGGTGTTCATCGAGTGCGGCAACATGCGCGATAGCAAGGACGCGGCACTGCTGACCAGCGGTGCCTGGCGACAGGAAGCGGCACAAGGGATCTCTGCGGGAATCGTGAGTTTCCTGCGCGGGTAGTGATCAGCGCGCTGATCCGGGCGGACACCCTGTTCTGGCGGACGATAGTGTCGTCCCTACGATGAGGGGCCACCCCCGCGCTCCAGCGACGCCTCCAGCGATGTCGACGATGAGACGATTGACGAAGGACACGAAGTGAATATCCGCTCCCTCACTCGAGGCGACGGCGTGGTGATCGGAGCAGCGGTATTGCTGTTCATCGCGTCACTCCTCGACGTTGCCAGCTGCGACGGCCCGGACAGTATCTGCAGCAGCGTTCCGAACGCCTGGGGCATGACGCTCGGACTCGGGCTCGGCACTTACATGGCGGGCGTGGCCGGCGCCGCGCTGATCGTGGCGGCCCGGCTCCTGCCCCAGCCGCGCAAGGTCGCGGGCCTCGACATGGGAACGGTCGGTGTCGTCCTGACGGTCTCGACCGCCTGGACGCTGCTGTGGTGGACCATCGACGCGAACGGTGCGGGCGTCGGCCTCATCCTCGGCCTGATCGCCGCCCTGGTCCTCGCCGGCGGCGCGATCGCCGCGCCGCTGGTCCCCGCCCTGGGCGCCGCACTCCTCCCGGCTCCCAAGCCGCCCGCCCCCCAGCCCTACGGCGGTCAGCCGCAGGGTGGTTACGGCTACCCGGGGGCCCCGCAGCCGGGGCAGCCGTACGGCGGTCAGCCGCAGCCGGGGCAACCCTTCGGCGCCCAGCCGCAGCAGGCGCAGGCCCAGCCGCAGCCGCCGTCCCCGGAGTTCTCGCCGTTCTGGTTCGCCGTACCGGTGCCGCGTCCGCTGTTCGCGGAGGACGGCTCGCCGACGCCGATCGCCGAACTCGCCCCCGGCACCTGGTACCTGGCGGTCGAGCAGCGCGGTCCGGCGCTGGTCGCCCAGACGCAGGACGGCCGTCGTGGCGTGCTTCAGGACACCTCGGGGATCCAGCGCGGCTGATCCCCTGGTTCTCGCCGACGGCCTCTCGCCCTTCCGGGCGGGGGGCCGTTGTCGTACAGTCACCTCCCTTGGCTGACACATCGTCAGGAGGTAGGTATGCGGCTCGGACTCGCACTCGGTTACTGGGGACGCGGTCCCGACGCGCGCCACGTGCCCCTCGCCCAGGAGGCCGAGCGGCTCGGCTACGACTCCGTGTGGACCGCCGAGTCATGGGGCTCGGACGCGTTCACCCCGCTCACCTGGATCGCCGCGCAGACGTCGAGGATCAAGCTGGGCACGGCCGTCGCGCAGATGGCGGCCCGCTCCCCCACCACCACCGCGATGCACGCGCTCACCCTGGACCACCTCTCCGGCGGGCGGATGATGCTCGGGCTCGGGCTGTCCGGTCCGCAGGTCGTCGAGGGCTGGTACGGGCGGCCGTTCCCCAAGTCGCCGCTGACCGCGACCCGGGAATACGTCGACGTCGTACGGCAGGTGCTCAGGCGGGAGGCCCCCGTCGAACTGGACGGCCGCTTCCACTCCCACCCCTACCTCGGCGACGACGGCACCGGCCTCGGCAAGGCGCTGAAACCGATCACCCATCCCCTCCGGACCGATCTGCCCGTACTGCTCGGCGCCGAAGGGCCGAAGAACGTCGCCCAGACGACCCGGATCGCGGACGGCTGGCTGCCGTTGTACTGGTCGCCGAGCCGGCCCGAGGTGTACCAGGCGTCTCTCGGCAGCCTGCCGGACGGCTTCCTCGTCGCCCCCATGGCCCGCGTCCAGGTCTGCGACGACATCGCCGAGGGGCTCCTCCCCGTCAAGACCATGCTCGGCTTCTACATCGGCGGCATGGGCCACGCGGCCCGCAACTTCCACGCCGACCTGATGGCGCGCATGGGGTACGAGGAGGAGGCCCGGCGGATCCAGAAGCTGTTCCTGGACGGCCGGCGGGAAGAGGCCGTACTCGCCGTTCCCGACGCCTTCGCCGACGAGATCTCCCTCGTCGGGCCGCGCGAACGCATCGCTGAGCGGCTGGAGTTGTGGCGCAAGGGGCCGGTGACGGATCTGCTGGCGCTGGCGCCGGATCCGCGGACCCTGCGGGTGCTGGCCGACCTCAACGCGTAGGCATACCACCGGTGTTCAGTGGAAGACGGACACCGGGTCCAGGGTCAGCTCCCCCGTCGCGCCGTTCCAGGTGCGCACCCGGCCCAGACAGGTGGCCGGGAACTCCCCTTCGTCATAGTCCTCGACCTGGAACTCCGCGCGCACCCAGTCCTCCTTGCAGGTGATCTTCACCTGCGCGGCCGGTTCGCCCTGACCGTAGCGGGCCCGCAGCACGACGTCGCCGTTGCCCGCGCTGCGGGCGGTGAACAGGCCGGTGACCGAGACGAAGTCCGACCTGACGGCGGTCAGCGGCGCCGTCTGCCGGTCCTCGGCGTCGCGCATCGTCTCGGCGAGCGCCGCGTTGAGGACGAGCCGCCCGGTGGTGAGATCGGCGTCCACCACCATGTCCTGGGCCCGCATCTTCTCCAGGATCAGCCGCAGGGCCTTCATCGGCGTGTTCTGCTCCAGATACTCGATGACCCGCTCCCTGGTCTTGTCGTGCTGCGCCTTGCCGCTGCCGAAGCCGAACCGGCCGAGCACACCGAATCCGCTGCTGTCGTTGGTCCGCTGGGCGATCGTCATCTTGTCGGCGTTCGGTATGCCGAAGATGTCGGCGATGCTCCGGACCCAGGTCTCGTGCAGGTAGATGCACATGCCGGAAACCATCCGCCCACCGCCCCGGCGCCGCCTGCGCGGCAGCCACGCGCGGATCAGGGCGTACCGCACCAGGACGGCGCAGCACGCCGCCGTCAGGAGCCAGACGACCATCCACGGCCACCACAGGCTCCACCACTGACTGTCAATGACACCCACGGATCTCCTTGAAAGCGTCGGAGAGCGAGGAACGGTTGGCGTCGACCATGCGGCCGCCGGTCGCGTCGGCGACCTTCTCGAGGGCGGCCGCGTCGGCCTCGCCGAAGTGGACGGGGAAGGTCGGCACCTCGCGTGCGGCGGCGCCGAGTTCGCCGTACCGGCGCAGGAACTCCGCGTAGCCGATGCCAGCGTTGTTCTCGCCGTCCGTCATCAGCACGATGGCGACGGGCCGTTCGCGATCCTCCCGCACGGCGTCGGCGGCGATGCGGTAGCCGTGATCGAGGGCCGACCAGACGGCGGTGGAGTCGCCGAAGCCGCCGTCGGCCACCGTCTCGTCGAGGGTGCGCAGGTCGCCGTCGCCGCGGACGGTCACCGTGCGCTCCTCCAGCACCCGTCCGCCGAACCGCACGACGGTGAGCCGCTCGCCCCGGTAGAAGCGGGCGAACTTGCCGGTGGAGGTCGGGTCGGCGCCGCTGAGTCCGGTGAACGCGGCCCGCAGAGCGGCGATCCGCGCACCGCGCATCGAACCGGAGAAGTCCAGCACGAACACCACCTGGTCGGTGGTGTTCCGCGCCGGATCCCCGTAGTCGGCGACCAGTCGCTCCACGATGGACAGCCGGTCGGGGAAGGACAGGGCGTTGCCGACCGCCGCCCGGAGCGGTTTCGCGGGCGTCACGTCCTGGTTCACCGGGCGCCGCCAGGTGCGCTGCGTCAGCTTCTTCTGTACGTCGGCCCGCAGCAGCCAGTCCACCACCTTCCGGTACGCCGTCCGCTCCCCGGAGTCGAGCAGGAGCAGCGGGAAGTCGGACAGCACCATGCCGTCCTCGGGGTAGACGATCTCCAGGGGCCGCCGCAGCTTCTTCGTGGCATTCAGGGACAGCAGTTCGGACTCGTGGGCGATCAGCGCGCCGGCCCGGTCCTGATGGCGTACGAACGTGTCAATGAGGTCGCGGGAGCTGGGAGCGGTGAGGGCCTGGCCGGAGCGGAATCCGCGCAACCGGTCGCAGGAGACGTCCTGTTCGCGCAGCGCGCTGCCGGTGCCGGCCGCCGCGGTGGCGACCCCGACCAGGGCCGCGCGCCCGGTGTCACTGCCGCGCGGGTCGGCCATCCCGAACCGTACGGTGCCGTCGGCGGCGGCGTCCGCGATGTCCGCCCAGGAGAGGCGTCCGCCGGGGACCTCGGCCCGCAGGGCGTCCGCGGTCTCGGGGGTGAGGCCGACGACCACGGGCGAGCGCATGATGGGGGTCGACTCGGGCCGGGCCGCCGGAGTGCCGGAGTCCTGCAACCGCAGCAGGAACGAGCGGTCGGACGCGGGCCAGGCCAGGTCGTACGACGGGCTGCGGGCGCCCGACAGGTCGGCCGTCGCCTTGTACTCCATGTCCAGCCTGACCCCGGTGTCGTCCTTCAGCTCGCCCAACAGCGGTTCCAGGTCCGCGAGTTCGGGGCTGGCCAGGACCCGCAGAGTGGTGTCCTGACCGTCCTGCGTGCAGGACGTGAGACCGGCGAGGAGAGCCACGGCGAGGCCGGCGGTGAGGGTGCGCGCGTGTCGCCTCATGGGGTGTCCCGCACGGGCGGCGGGCAGTTGCCCACGTAGTTGATGATCCTCTCCAGGACGTCCAGGTCGGGCTCGTACACCTTGGTCTGGTCGCGGTTCGGCCTGGGGACCTGTATCCCGTGGTCGCCCAGGTAGGTGTTGAGCTGCTCGCTGGTGCCGCCCTCGCCGGAGAAGCGGACCCGGAAGCCCAACTCGATGGCCCGCCGGCGCAGTTCGGTGTCGGTCTCGATCAGGCCGACGAGCTTGTCGCCCTTGGCGTTGAGCGAGATGAGCTGCGGTTCGGTGAGGGCGTACGGGGTGGGATAGAGCAGGACGCGGCTGGTGTCCTGGCTGTTCTTCTTCCGCTCGTGGTCGATCTGGTGGGCCAGGTACTGGTGCTCGTAGATCAGGGAGATGGGCGCGATGCTCTCGCCGAGCGCGGAGAAGTAGCTGTCGGCCTGTTCGTCTGCCCACATGCCCTGGAGGTCGATGAGGGGCTTGATCCGCCGGGCGAGGGCCACGGCGTCCCGGGCCGCCTTCTGCTTGTCGGTCTCGCCCGCGCCCGGTGTGCTGTCGCGGTTCTTCACGAAGGCGAGGAGGCTCAGGTAGGTGCCCGCGGAGTTGGACTCGCAGACGCTGGAGGTGCGCACCAGGACGCGCCCGCTGTTGCTGTCCCCGCCGCGCTTGTCGAAGCCGATGCCGTTCCAGGTGTCGGCCCGCTCGGTCGTTCCGTCCTGGTCCTGGTCGCCGGTCCCGCGGCCCTCGTCGAGGCCGTCGAGCAGGCCCATGAACTCGCCCATGTCGAGGTCGTAGTAGAGCGTTTCGCCGCCGCCCTCGACCGGCTGCGGGGTGGCCACGCCCGCCTTCACCAGGGTCTCGGCGTACTCCCGGAAGGTGCCGAGGACCAGCGGGGTGACGAAGGGGCGCACCGATCGCCCCGAGTGGTCCTGCCGGTTGAGGATCAGCTTGGCCGCGGGCTGGCCGGACGGGAAGACGGCGTCCATCCCCTCGAGGGACTGGGTGGCGATACCCCGGGAGCCGAGCCGGTGGATGTCGACCCGTATGCCGTGCTTCAGCAGCAGCCGCCGCACCTCGGGGTCTTTGAAATAGTCGGACTTGGAGGCCATCCGGGCCTCGATCGTGGTGATGGCCTCGAACGGGCGCAGCGCGTTGCCCGAGACGAGCAGGGAGACCAGCCCGGCGAGAGCGAGCGGGAGGGCGACGCGGACGTGCCGCGGTAACCGCCTCCGTCTTCGCTGGCGGGTGGCGAGTCGGGGCTCCGCGCGGGAACGCGGGGTCTGCGGGGCGGACGGGGCGTGCGGTCTGTCTGTGTCGGACACCGGCTCTCCTGCCTCTCCCGGGGCCAGGATCATCAGGGACCGCACCGAACGCCAGGCGCCGTAGAGACGGACCGCGGCGGAACGCGGGCGGAACGGCAGTCGACGAGCAGGCCGTTCTGCCAGGTTTCCCTCAGGGTCGAGCGGCTACTCGACGGGCATGTCCCCTCGATATCGCAACGGTGCCCATCAGGCCGGCTCGGTCATCGCGATCGTCGCCGACATCATGGCCCTCATCCTGGGCCTGTGGATCCTGATGTACCTGCTGGACGCGAACCGCGCGAACGACTTCGTGCAGTTCATCCAGGACGCGGCCCGCTGGCTGGCGGGCTGGTCCCACGACCTGTTCACCTTCGACGAGGCGTGGGCGAGGGTCGTGGCCGGATACGGCCTCGCCGCGATCGTGTACCTCTTCGTGGGCCACGCGATCGCCAACCGGGTCCACCGGCACTGAACCGGCAGTCACGCCGCCTCACTACCAAACCTAGCCGGTGTAGTGGTAGCGAGCTTTGAGGATCTTGACCTCTTTCTCGTCAACTCGGTAGACGAGGCGATGTTCGTCGTCGATGCGTCGCGACCAATAGCCGGACAGGTCTCCCTTGAGCGGTTCCGGCTTGCCGATGCCGTTGAACGGGTCGCGCTGGATCTCGCCGACGAGACGGATGACGCGGCGTACCATTTTGCGATCGGTCTCCAGCCAGTGCTGGAAATCGTCCCAGGCGGCCGGGTCGAAGTTGACGTTCCTCACCCCTCACCGGCCAATTCTTCGAGCTCGTCCAGAGTCTTGGTCACCCCTGTTCGGCCCTCACGGTCGCGTGCAACCGCTTCCATGAGGCGGCGGGCGTTGGCCGGCGAGCGCAGAAGATAGATGGTCTCCTGCCAGGCGTCGTAGTCCTCGGCGGACATGAGGATGGCGTCGCCGTTCTTGGAGTGAATGCGTACCGGCGCGTGGTCGTCGTTGACCTTCTTGATCAGCGGGAAGAGCTCTTTGCGTGCCTCGCTGGCGGTAAGGGCCATGGGCCATTGCCTCCTCTCCAGATTGGTACCTAAAACCGTACCACACTGGTACGAAAATCCGTACCAGTTTCGAGTGGCTGTCAACCGCTGGTCAGGTGCAGCAGTCCGCGTCGAGGCCCCTCGGCAGGTGGTCGCCGCCGAACACCTGGCAGGTCGCCTCGTGGCCGCCGAGTGCGGCGACGGCGAGGAGCAGGGAACCGGCCGTCCAAGTCGTCAACTCCCGGGGCCAGATGGCCTCGTCGTCGAAGACGTAGCCCGTCCAGTAGAGGCCTGACTCCTCGTCGCGCAGGTGCTGGATCGACTGGAGGACGTCCAGCGCACGGTCGGACTCGCCCATCGCCCAGAGGGCCAGGGCGAGTTCGGCCGACTCGCCGCCCGTCACCCACGGGTTGGGGATGACACAGCGCACCCCGAGACCGGGCACGACGAAGCGGTCCCAGCTCTCCTCCATACGGGACTTGGCCTCCGTGCCGGTCAACGCGCCGCCCAGCACCGGGTAGTACCAGTCCATGGAGTAGCGGTCCTTGTCGAGGAAGCGCTCGGGATGACGTCGTATCGCGTGCCGCAGCGCGCCCACCGCCAACTCCCAGTCGGGCTGGGGCTCTTCGCGCTGCTCGGCGATGGCCAGCGCACAGCGCAGCGCGTGGTGGATCGAGGAGGAGCCGGTCAGCAGCGCGTCCGCGATCCGCGTGCCGTCGTCCTCACGCTTCCAGCCGATCTGCCCGCCCGGCTGCTGGAGGCACAGCACGCATTCGATCGCCGCGTGGACGACCGGCCACATGCGGTCGAGGAACGTGTCGTCGCCGGTGGAGAGGTAGTGGTGCCAGACGCCTACGGCTATGTAGGCGACGAAGTTCGTCTCGCGGCCCCGGTCGGTGACGGCGTCGAAGTCGCCGTCGGCGTAGGCCGCGTACCAGGAACCGTCCTCGATCTGGTGCCGGGCCAGCCAGGCGTACGCCCGCTCGGCGGCCTCGTGCTCGCCGGCCGCGTCGAGGGCCATCGCCGCCTCGGTGTGGTCCCAGGGGTCGAGGTGGTGCCCGCGGAACCACGGGATCGCCCCGTCCTCCCGCTGCACGGCGAGGATCCCGGCGACGGTCGCGGCGGCCTGCTCGGCGGTGAGGACCCCGGGCAGGACGAGGTGTTCTGTCCGGGGGGTGGTCACTTGGCGTCCACCCGCGGGAGATGAGGCTTGGTCGCGTACGCCACGAAGCTCTTGCCGATCAACGGGTTCAGCGTCTGCTCGGCGACCCGGGTGGCCAGCGGTTTCTTCATGATGTCCCAGACCAGCAGCTTGTGATACGCCCGCACCGGCAGCGCCTTGTCGTTGTCGACGCCGAACGCGCACTTCAGCCACCAGTACGGGGAGTGCAGGGCGTGGGCGTGATGGGTGCCGTAGGGCCTGAGACCGGCTTCCCTGATCTTCGTCAGCAGCTCGTCCGCCTTGTAGATGCGGATGTGGCCGCCCTCGACCTCGTGGTAGGCGTCGGACAGCGCCCAGCAGACCTTCTCGGGGCCGTAGCGCGGGACGGTGATCGCGATCCGGCCGCCGGGCCTCAACACCCGTACCATCTCGGCGAGTACGCCCTTGTCGTCCGGGATGTGCTCCATCACCTCGGAGATGATGACGACGTCGAAGGACTCGTCCGGGAAGGGCAGGGCCAGCGCGTCGCCCTCCATCGCCGTGGCGGTGGCGCCCTCGGGGGCCTCCCCCGCCTCCTTCATCGCCGCGAACCACGTCGCGACCTCGCGGATCTCCTCGCCGTTCTGGTCCAGGGCCACGACCTGGGCACCGCGCCGGTAGCACTCGAACGCGTGCCGGCCGGCACCGCATCCGAGGTCCAGGACACGGTCCCCCGGGGCGAGCGGGAACCGGGAGAAGTCGACGGTCAGCACGTGGCCCTGCTTTCGGGATAGACGCCGGAATCACTTGGTGGGGTCGTGGACGCGCGGGGGAGGGCCATGGCCTCGCGGTACCTGGCCACCGTTCCCTCGGCGGCCCGGGCCCAGGTGAAACGGTCCAGCACGCGCTCACGTCCGGCCACGCCCAGTCGTGCGCGCAGCTCCGGATCCCCCAGCAGCCGGCTCAGCCCCGTCGCCAGCGCCCCGGAGTCTCCCGGCGGCACCGCCAGGCACGTCTCGCCGTCCCGGCCCGCGACCTCGGGAATCGCCCCGCCGGTCGTGGCCAGCAGCGGCGTGCCCGTCGCCATGGCCTCGGCGGCCGGCAGCGAGAAGCCCTCGTACAGGGACGGCACGCAGGCGACCTGGGCCGAACGCACCAGGTCGACCAGTTCGGCGTCCGAGATGCCCTTGACGAACTCGACGGCGCCTTCGAGGCCGTAGCGCTCGATCGCCTGGGCGACGGGCCCCTCCCCGGGGCGCTTGCCGACGACGACCAGGTGGGCGTCCGGGTGCTCGGTGCGGACCTTGGCGAGGGCCTCGACGAGGAAGACCAGGCCCTTGAGCGGCACGTCGGCGCTGGACGTCGTCACGATCCGCCCCGGTATGACGGGCACTGACGGATCCGGTGCGAACAGGTCCGTGTCGGCGCCGATATGGACCACGTGGATACGGTCCTGGTGTACGCCGAGATGGTCGATGATCTCCTGGCGGGAGGTGCCGGAGACGGTGAGCACGGAGGGCAGGCGGCGCGCCACGCGCTTCTGCATGCGCGTGAACCCGTACCAGCGCCGCACGGAGAACTTGCGCCGCAGGCCGTTCACCGCGTCCAGCTCCAACTGGCGGTCCACGGTGATGGGGTGGTGGATGGTGGTGATCAGCGGGGCGCCGACGTCCCCCAACAGGCCGTATCCGAGCGTCTGGTTGTCGTGGATCACGTCGAACTCGCCGCGCCGGGCCAGGAGATGGCGACGGGCCCGGAGGGAGAACGTCAGCGGTTCCGGGAAGCCGCCGGTCCACATCGTCGCCACTTCCAGCGCGTCGATCCAGTCGCGGTACTCGCCGGGACTCGGATTGCGGAAGGGGTCGGGATGGCGGTAGAGGTCGAGGCTGGGCAGCTCGGTCAGGCTCAGGCCGTCGTAGCCCTCGTCGAGGACGGGGTACGGCTGGGAGCCGATGACCTCGACGCGGTGGCCGAGGCGGGCCAACTCCCGCGAGAGGTGCCGTACATAGACGCCCTGGCCCCCGCAGAACGGGTTCCCTTTATACGTGAGGAGCGCGATGTCGAGCGGTCGCTCGCCGTCGGCGGCCAAGTCCTCGGAGGACCCCGCCTGACTGGCCTCAGCGGTCACTCTGAGCCCCCTTCTCCCTGCACTGTCCCGCGAGATTACGCCGGGACGCTAATCTAGAACAAGTTTCAGACTTGATCGTTCAGGAGGCTCTGAATCTACCGGCAGGTAGGAGCGCTGGGAGAGGTGGATCAGGTGATTCACGCCACGACGCGACCTGTCACAGAACGGGACACATGCCTGCGGAAGCCAAGGTGAGCAAGGTGGGTAAGGCGGATACGGCGGATGCGGTGGACGCGGCAGGCGGGGCTGCTGCGGCGGACGCGGCGGATGCGGCAGGCAGGGCTGCTGCGGCGGACGCGGCGAATGCGGCAGGCAGGGCTGCTGCGGCTGGCGCGGCGAATGCGGCCGGCTCGGCAGGCGCTACTGACTCGGCGGATGCGGCCGGCGGGGCTGATGCGGCAGGCAGGGCAGGCGCGGCGAACTCGCCAGGCGCGGCCGGCGCGGCGAACTCGGCAGACACTACGGACGCGGCGGATGCGGCCAGCAGGGCTGATGCGGCAGGCAGGGCAGGCGGGGCGAACTCGGCTGGCGCGGCGAACTCGGCAGGCGGGGCAGGCGCGGCGGATGCGCCCAGCGGGGCAGGCACGGCGAACACGGCACGCGCGACCGACGCGGCAGATACGCCCAGCGGAGCACGCACGGCGAACACGGCACGCGCGGCAGATGCGCCCGGCGGGGCCAACGCGGCAGGTGTGGCGGGCAAGGTGGGAGCCGGTACCGCGCGACCGGACTCCCCGCCCCTCACCGAGCGGCAGGAGGCGCGTCGGCGCCGCATCCTGCACGCGAGCGCGCAGTTGGCCAGCCGGGGCGGGTTCGACGCGGTGCAGATGCGGGAGGTCGCGGAGTCCTCGCAGGTGGCGCTCGGCACGCTCTACCGCTACTTCCCGTCCAAGATCCATCTGCTGGTCGCCACGATGCAGGACCAGTTGGAGCACATGCACGGCACGCTGCGGAAGAAGCCGCCGACGGGCGAGGACCCGGCCGAGCGGGTGGCGGAGACCCTGATGCGGGCCTTCCGCGCCCTCCAGCGCGAGCCGCACCTGGCCGACGCGATGGTCCGCGCGCTGACCTTCGCGGATCGCAGCGTCTCGCCCGAGGTCGACCAGGTCTCCCGGCAGACGACGGTGATCATTCTGGACGCGATGGGCCTGGAGAACCCCACTCCCGACCAGCTCTCCGCGGTCCGCGTGATCGAGCACACCTGGCACTCGGCCCTGATCACCTGGCTCTCGGGCCGCGCCTCCATCGCCCAGGTGAAGATCGACATCGAGACGGTCTGCCGGTTGATCGACCTCACGGATCCGAAGCGGCCCTGATCGTGCCATGAGCGCAAGAACAAGAAGCTGAGCGCACGAAGCTCAGCGCACGAAGCTCAGCGCACGAGAAAACCTACGAGACGGGTTCCCTGCGCCGGCATTACCCGGATCAGGTTCTGGGGGTCGCCGTCCGGCCCGACCACTGCCTTCCGGCCTCTCAGCCCGACCGTCGACGTCGGCCCCGGCGGATGCCGTAGCGTCTCGCCAAAGTCGGCTACTCCGGTCGAACTCCCTCACTCGTCCCGTAGGCCACTTCCCATAATAGAACGTCTACGCGGGGACGGAACCCCCCACATAGTGATTTTTTGGGGCACCTACTCCTCCGGCGGAAACACCGGCTCCCCACTCCCCAGCAGCCTGATCATGATCGCCTCCACGGGGCAGCCCTCCGCCGCCGCCAGGACCTTCTCGTTGGCGTCGGCCTCCGGTTCGACAGGGTGGGACTGGCGTCCCGTGTCGAGGCGGAAGCCGTCCGGGGCGTGGTGGACGCACTGGGCGGAGCCGATGCACAGGGAGCGGTCGACCTCGACCTGCCAGCGGTCGCCCATGCGTCACGCCTCCCAGCCGGCGGGCAGGTGGATCATCTTGTGCTCCAGGTACTCGCCGTAGCCCTCCGGGCCGAACTCCCTTCCCACACCGGAGTTCTTGTAGCCGCCGAAGGGACCGAGCATGTCGAGACTGAAGGTGTTGACCGAGTAGGTGCCGGTACGGACCCCGCGGGCGACCTCGATGCCGTGCTCCACGTCGGCCGTCCACACGCTGCCGGAGAGGCCGTAGTCGGAGTCGTTCGCGATCTTCAGCGCCTCCGACTCGTCGCCGTAGGGAAGGAGACAGATCACGGGGCCGAAGATCTCCTCGCGCGCGATCCGCATGGAGTTGTCGACGTCGCCGAAGAGGGTCGGCTCCACGTACCAGCCCCGGTCCAGGCCCGGCGGTCGCCCGCCGCCGGTGAGGATCTTGGCGCCCTCCTCCTGGCCGATGCGGATGTAGTCGAGGTTGCGTCGCTGCTGGCGCCTGGCCACCAGCGGACCCACCTGCGTCGCCGTGTCCATCGGGTCGCCGACCACCAGCGCGCCCGCCGCCGCCGCGAAGGCCTCGGCGAACTCGTCGTAGCGGGAGCGCGGGAGCAGGATCCTGGTCTGCGCCACGCAGGCCTGGCCGTTGTTCATCCAGGCCGCCGGGACGATGCCCGCGACCGCCGTCTCGACGTCCGCGTCCGGCAGCACCACCGCCGCCGACTTGCCGCCCAGCTCCAGGGTCACGCGGGTGAGGTTCCGGGAGGCCACCTCCATCACGCGCTTGCCGGCCGCGACCGAGCCGGTGAAGGAGATCTTGTCCACGCCCGGGTGCCCGACCAGGTACTCGCTGACCTCGCGGTCCGCCGGCAGGATGGACAGGACGCCCTGAGGCAGTCCGGCCTCGCGGGTGATGTCGGCCAGGATGTAGGCGTCCAGCGGTGTCTCGGGCGACGGCTTGAGTACGACCGTGCAGCCGGTGAGCAGCGCGGGCGCGAGCTTGGCGGCGGCCACGAACTGCGGGACGTTCCACGGGACGACGGCCGCGACGACCCCCGCCGGCTCGCGCCGCACGAGGATCTTCCCGAGCACTCCGTCGCGCGTCTCCTCGTAGGTGAAGTCCCGGGCGACCGTGATCGCCGCGTCCCACACCATCATCGCGCCGAGGGCCTGGGCGAGGACGCTCCAGGAGTACGGCGACCCGTTCTGGGAGGAGATGACACGCGCGATCTCCTCATGCCGTACGGCGATCGCGTCCTTGATCCGGGTGACCACCTCGATGCGCTCGTCGAGCGACATCCGCGGCCAGGGCCCCTCGTCGAAGGCGGTGCGTGCCGCGGCGACCGCCCGGTCCACGTCCGCCGTCGAGGCGTGCGGCACACGTCCGATGACCCCTTCGGTGTGCGGCGAGACCACCTCGATGACGTCCTTGCCCAGGGGGTCCGTCAACTCCCCGCCGATGAACAGCTGTCCGTGTTCCGCGAGTTCGGTCATGGCTGACCCTCCTGAGGAGTCGGCGGTGCCTTTTTTCGTTTCTGACGGTGTATCAGGAACTGATACCAGTTCTAGTTATAGTGGGCAATGGCCGTGGGGCGGAGGACAGATGAAGAGCAGTCAGGACGGGGAACCGATGACAGCGGTGTACGACCACGGCGGCGGCGTCCGTTCCATCGAGGTCCCCATCCCGGACAACCCCCTCGGTCACACCCTCGTGTATCTCGTCGACACCGACCGCGGGCCGGTGCTGATCGACACCGGCTGGGACGACCCGGCCTCCTGGGACACGCTGACCGAGGGGCTGACCGCCTGCGGCACCTCGGTGGGCGAGATCGACGGCGTGGTCATCACCCACCACCACCCCGACCACCACGGTCTGTCGGGGCGGGTGCGGGAGGCGTCCGGGGCCTGGATCGCGATGCACGCGGCGGACGGCGCGATCGTGCGGCGGGCGCGCTCGACCCGCCCGGAGCGCTGGCTCACCTACATGGCCGCCAAGCTCACGGCCGCCGGGGCCCCCGAGGAGCACATCGCCCCGCTGCGGACCGCCCGTCCCCGCTCCGTGCCCGGCCTGGCCCCCGCCCTGCCCGACCGCGAGATCGTCCCCGGCGAACTCCTCGACCTCCCGGGCCGCAGGCTGCGCACCATCTGGACCCCGGGCCACACTCCCGGCCACGTCTGCCTGCACCTGGAGGAGGAGCACCCTTCTCAACTCCCGGGCCACGGCCGCCTGTTCTCCGGCGACCATCTGCTCCCCGAGATCACCCCGCACATCGGCCTGTACGAGGATCCCGACGACGCCACCGTCACGGACCCCCTCGGCGACTACCTCGACTCCCTGGAACGCGTCGGCCGCCTCTCCCCCGCCGAGGTGCTCCCCGCCCACCAGCACGTGTTCACCGACGCACCCGCCCGCGTACGGGAGTTGCTGGCCCACCACGAGGACCGGCTCACCGGCCTGCTCACGCTGCTGGCCGAGCCCCTCACGCCCTGGCAGCTCGCCGAGCGCATGGAGTGGAACCGCCCCTGGGGCCAGATCCCCCACGGCTCGAGGAACATCGCCGTCTCGGAGGCCGAGGCGCATCTGCGACGGCTGGTGAAACTGGGGCGGGCGGAGGCGGTGGCGGGGAGCGAGCCGGTGACTTACGTGGCCGTTCAATCCGGGTGACGCACGTGACGTCATACGAGCGGGGGCGCACGGCGATGGGCAAGCGGGGGCGGGGTGCGAAGCGGCGGGAGCCGCGCCCCTGCCGGGAGCTGGCCGCCCCGTTCGTGGTCGCCCCGCCCTCCGGATGCCGCATCCGTACCCGGCTGCATCTCTCGCCCGCCGATGTGGTCGTGCTGCGGGCCGTCGGCGAGCACCTGGGCGCGCTGGCCGGGGCGGACCTGGCGGCGCGGGCGCGGATCGGGGACGTGCCCGCCGCGCACAATCGGCGGGCCGGGCGGAAGAAGACACTGACCGGCCGGTCCTCCTCCCGCTGGGCGGGGTCGATCACCCGTACCAGCGAGGACCAGTACCAGCTGGCCCGGCGGGCGCTGAACGCCCGCATCGGCTCGCTGCGCCAGGCGATCGCCACGATCACCGCCCGCCTCGCCGTCACCCCCGGCAGCCGGATACGCAAGGGCCGCCGGTGGGTGCGCGGGTACGCCGATGACACCGAGCGGCGGGCCAAACAGCAGCGGCTACAGATCCCGCAGGGTGAGCTGCGCCGGGCGGTACGGGAGCGGGACAGCGGCCGGGTGCGCATCACCCGGGGCGGACGTCGGCTGCTCAACGCCCGCCACCACCTCTACGACGCCGCCACCGCGCAAAAGCCGCTGACCGCAGTCGACTGGCAGGCCCAGCTGGAGGCCTGGGGCGTCACGTGGTCGGCGCGGCGGATGTTCCTGACCGCGGACAGCGAGGCGGGTGCGCCGTTCGGGAACTACACCCTCAGCGTCGACCCCGCCGACTTGCTCCATCGCGATGGTGCTGCCCGAACCCCTGCGCGCCTTGCACGCCAACGCCCCACGCGGCCGGTACGTGTTGGACGCGGCGGCCATCTTCAGCCACCGGGCAGGGCAGTGGGCGGACCGGATCGCCGCGGGCGCCTCGGTCCGCTACGACATCACCTACGACCCGGCCCGCGAACGCTGGTACCTCGATGCCTCCTGGTCCACCACGGCCAAGGGCCAGACAGCCCCGGTCCCGGCCCTTCAGACGCTGCGCCAACACCCGGTCCTCGCGGTGGACGTGAACGCCGACCACCTTGCCGCCTGGATCATCGACCCTCACGGCAACCCCGTCGGTGGCGCCCACACGATCCCCCTTCCACTGTCCGGGCTGCCCGCCACCACCCGCGACGCACGGCTGCGCGCAGCGATCTCCCGGCTCCTGCACCTGGCCCAGCGGTATGAGTGCGCGGCGCTGGTGATCGAGAACCTGGACTTCGCCGACGCCCGCGCCACCGGCCGGGAGAAGCTGGGCCGAGGCTGGCGCGGCAAAGCCTTCCGGCGCCTGGTGGCAGGCATCCCGACGGCCAAGTTCCGTGACCGGCTGGCCGGGATGGCTCACCATGCCGGGCTGTCCGTGATCGCGGTCGATCCGGCGTATTCGAGCAGGTGGGGCGCCCAGCACTGGCTGAACCCCCTGAAACAACAGACTTCTACCGGCTCGACCACGGCGGTGAGCGGGCATCATGCCGCCGCGGTGGTCGTCGGCAGACGCGGTCCGGGCTGTCCGGCCCGGCGCAGGAAAGACGGACCCCGCCAAACCCCTGCCACCACCGCCTTCCGGCGTGCTGAGGCAGCGGCCGTGCGACCGGAGGATCGCACCCCAGACCGTACGGAGCGGACAGCTCCGGCACGGACCTCGCGCAGCACCCCCATGGTGCGTCAGACGCGAGTTCGGAATGCCCGAAACGGCCAACACCGGCCAATCAACTTAGGAACGGTTAATACGTGTGCATGGAACACCTTCTCGCGGAACGCGCCTGCGAGCGCCTGATCATCGACTTCGTCCACCGACTCGACCTCGGTGAACCGGGCTCCGTCGCCGACCTGTTCACCGAGGACGGCTGGTGGGCATGGCCGGAGGACGACCGCCTTTTCAAGGGCCGGGACGCCTTGCGGACGTACTTCGGCTCACGCCCCGCCGACCGCCTCTCCCTCCGCATGATGTCCAACATCCTCGTCACGGTGACCTCCGAGGACACGGCGAGGGCGACGTCGTACTTCACGACGTACCGCATCGACGGCCACGACGGCGGCACGGACCTGGTCCCGCCCGGCCCACCGGTCCAGGCCGGCCACTACGACGACACGTTCCGCCGCCAGTCCGACGGCACCTGGCTGCTCACCTCCCGCACCCTCCACCTCCCCTTCGGCGGTCCCACCCCGCGCATGAGTTCGATAAACTGACGTGCCCATGAACAGGGGGACTTGTGCGAAGAACATTCACCGTGGTGACGGCTGCGCTTGCTTGCGTGACGACCGGTGGCGCCGTGGCCGGCTGCTCGGGGAGCTCCTCGGCGGACGAGCCCTCCGCCGAGCAGCTGCTGGATGACGCGAACGACACGATGAAGGCGCTCAAGTCGGTGACCGTGGACGCCAAGACCACCACCGTGGCCACCGGCAAAGGCTTCTCCAGCCATCTGACGACCGACCTCAAGAGCACGTGCAGGTCCAGTCGGACCTGGACCGACGGTGCCCGCCTCGAACAGATCCGGATCGGCGGCGCGGACTACGTCCGACCGAACCGCGCCTACCTGGAGCTGGCGGGCAAGGACGTGGCGGACACGGGGGAACAGAAGCGCTGGGTCAAGAGCCCGGCGAGCGAGACAGCATTGGAAACGGAGGAAGCCGGACTCTCCGACTGCACCCGGCCGTTCTCCTCCTTCGGCAAAGCGACGAAGGGTGAACCGACCGAGGTCGCGGGCAAGCCGGCGATTCCGTTGGTGGTGACCGACAAGGCGGACGCTGGAGGCACCTACACGTTCTACGTGGCCACCAAGGGCGAGCCATACCTCCTCAAGGTCGTCTACAAGGGCACCGACTACCACAGCACCACCTCGTTCGGCGCCTTCGACGAGCCCTTGGACGTACGGCCCCCCGCCGACACCGACGTGCTGGACGCGAGCGCCGCCCGCTCCAGCGGCTAGGACACGACCGAGCGGATCAACTCCTCTGCCTCACCGAGGAGTTCGACTTCCCGTCGGCTCATCGTCGGGTTGGCCGCGCGTCGTCGGCGGGCCTGAGTCAGGCCCGCCTCGGTGAGGTGGGACGGGTCGGCGAGGAGGGTGGTGAGCATCGTACGGGCCGGGGTCGCGAGGGATTCGTCGGTCACGGCCACCTGGGCGAGAATCACCGCGGACATGCCCCAGTCCAGGCCCGGTTCGCCCTCCTCGGTGTTGGTCCAGTCGATCACGCGTGGCCCCTGGGCGGTGAGGATCACGTTGTCCGGGTGCAGGTCGAGATGGAGGACGCGGGCCGCGGCGCACCGGCGGCCGGGCAGGACGTGCAGCTCACGCAGCAGGCGGGCGAGGGTCGCGCCCGCCTCGCCGGGATCCAGCGCACCGGCCCGGCACGCCCCCAGCATCGTCGGTCCGTACAGCCGCTCCAGCACCAGGTCCGTGCGCGTGGAGCCGGAGAGACGTACGCGGGGCACGGGATAGCCGTATCCGCGTACGTGCTCCATCACCTCTCCCTCGGCGACCGCGTCCCCCCACCCCTCTCGGTCGCGGCGCAGCACCCACGCCTCGTCGATCTCGTACACGTCGGCGGCGCGGCCCGAGCCGAGCAGTCTCCCCGTGATCGCCATGTGTCCGAACCTACCTCGGCCCACAGGCGGCCCTGAGAGCAATGGCTACGGCCCGGTAGAGTAGGCAGGTCGTCATCACAGCCGTTCGGGGGGAAGCCGGTGCGATTCCGGCGCTGACCCGCAACCGTGAGCCGTCTACCGAGGCGGCGAGCCGGATTACCCCGCGCGGACCGTGACCGGCTCACGCCCACCGGCAACCGGCCGGTGTGCGGCACCGTCGAGGTATACGGAGCCGAGCCGCCCGGGGCTCTCCCGTGCTGCGCGGCTCCCCACAGGGAGAGGCACCCGCCGATCATGAACGTCCGCCGCAGCGCCGTGGTCCTGGCCGCCGCCGTCTCCGTGATCGGCGTCGCCGCACCGGCCGTCGCCGCGCCCTCCCCTTCGCCGTCGGCCACGCTCCCGTCCGGGCTGTACGGCAGTGCGGACCCGACGTACGACGGTGTCTGGCGCCAGTCCCTCGCCCTGCTCGCCCAGCACATGGCGGGGGTGAGGCCCGCCGCCGAGGCCGTGGACTGGCTGACCGGGCAGCAGTGCGCGAACGGGGCGTTCGCGCCCTACCGCGCCGACCCCGCCAAGGCGTGCGACGCGAAGCTCCCGGTGGATACGAACAACACGGCTGCCGCCGTCCAGGCCCTCGCCGCGCTCGGCGGGCACTACACCGCGACCGACAAGGCCGTCGCCTGGCTGAAGTCCGTGCAGAACACGGACGGCGGCTGGGGGTACGCGCCCGGCGGCGCCAGCGACACCAACTCGACGTCCGTCGTCGTCGGCGCGCTGACCGCCGTCGGAGACAAGCCGCAGGACGTACGCAAGGGCGAGCGGTCCCCGTACGACGCCCTGCGGAAGCTCGCCCTGCCGTGCAAGGGGGCGGGCGCGGGCGCCTTCGCCTTCCAGCCGGACAAGGAGGGCAAGTTGGCCGCCAACGCGGACGCCACGGCCGCGGGTGTGGTCGGCGCGCTGGGCAAGGGCCTGGTGCCGGCGCCCGGCAAGGAGACCGACACGGCGGCGACCTGCGCCGGCGCCGGTGACCTGAGCCCGCGGCAAGTCGCGGCCAACGGTGCCTCCTACCTCGCGAAGTCGGTCGCCAAGGACGGCTACCTCAAGTCCGTCCTTCCGGGTGCCGCCGACCAGCCCGACTACGGCAACACCGCGGACGCCGTCGTCGCGCTCGCCGCGCAGGGCGGGGTGGCACAGGCTCAGCAGCCGTTGCGGTGGCTGGAGAAGAACTCGGCCGCCTGGGCGAAGAAGAGCGGGCCCGCCGCCTACGCCCAGTTGATCTTCGCCGCGTACGCGACCGGCACCGACCCGCGTGACTTCGGCGGCGCGGATCTGGTGCGGCAGCTCGGCGCGCCGGGGCCCGCGTCCTCGACAGCGGACCTCAGGGACACCGCTACCGTCAAGGACGACTCGGACGACGGCTCCGACAACGGGAGCGGCGGCGTCTGGTGGATGGTCGGCGCGGGCCTCGCCGCCGGGGCCGGCGTCGGCTTCCTGATCAGCGGCCGGAACAAGAGCCGGAACAAGAGCGGGAACAAGAGCGGGAACAAGGGGCAGCAGCCGTGATACGCCGCCGCCGTACCGCGGCACTGACGGTCCTGGCCGCGCTCCCGCTCCTCGGGAACGTTCTCTTCGGGAGCATGGGCCAGGCACAGGCCGCCGGCTACCGCTACTGGTCCTTCTGGGAGCGCGACGGCAACCAGTGGACGTACGCCACCCAGGGCCCCTCGACCGCCCGCCCCTCCGACGGCGACGTCCAGGGCTTCCGCTTCGCGGTGAGCGAGGACTCCGGTGCCGCGACCCGGCCGCGCGGCACAGCGGAGTTCACGACGATCTGCGCGAAGACGCCCGCGCGGGACGGCCAGAAGCGGGTGGCCCTGGTCATCGACTTCGGTACGGCGACGGACGCCCCGTCAGGCGAGATCCCGCCGGCGACCCGCACCGCATGCGCACGCGTGTCCCCCGACGCGACCACGGCCGAGGCCCTCGCCGCCGTCGCCAAACCCCTCCGCTACGGCACCGACGCCCTGCTGTGCGCCATCGCGGGGTATCCGGAGAAGGGCTGCGGGGAGCAGGTGACGGCGGAGCGGAAGCCGAGTTCGAAGCCGGGCAGGACAGACAAGTCGGATGAAGCAGACGCCGGTCCGTCGCTGGGCCTGCTGGCGGGGGCGGTGGTTGTCGCCCTGTTCGGCCTGGCGGCGGCATGGCAGGCAAGGCGGCGCAGGGATGCGCCGTAACGAAGCAGGCCTCGCGCACCACCCCGCGCACCACCGCAGCGGTCGCTCCGCTCTCCACCCCGCGCACCACCGCGGCGCGCGCCCCGCCCTCCATAACGCGCACCACCGCAGCGCGCCCCCCGCCCTCCACCCCGGCGCCTGGTGGCTCTGGGCCCTGGCCCTCGGTACCGCCGCCACCCGCACCACCAACCCCCTCCTCCTCGCCCTCCTCATCACCACGTCCGCCTACGTCGTGGCCGCCCGCCGCCCGGACACCCCCACCGCCCGCTCGTACACCGCCTTCATGAAGCTCGCCCTCGCCGTCCTCCTCATCCGCCTCGTGTTCGCCGTCGTCCTCGGCTCCCCCATCCCCGGCACGCACGTGATCGCCACCCTCCCCGAAGTCCCGCTCCCCCACTGGGCGCAGGGCATCCGCCTCGGCGGCAGGGTCACCGCGGAAGGTCTCCTCTTCGCCCTCTACGACGGCCTGAAACTGGCCACGCTCCTGATCTGCGTGGGCGCCGCGAACGCCCTCGCGAACCCGGCCCGTCTCCTCAAGTCCCTGCCGGGCGCCCTGTACGAGATGGGTGTGGCCGTGGTCGTCGCGCTCACCTTCGCCCCCAATCTCATCGCCGACGTGCAGCGCCTGCGCGCCGCCCGCCGCCTGCGCGGCCGACCCGACAAGGGCCTCCGCGGCCTTCTGCACGTCGGACTCCCGGTCCTGGAGGGCGCCTTGGAACGTTCCGTCGCCCTCGCCGCCGCCATGGACGCCCGCGGCTACGGCCGCGGTGCCGATGTCCCCGCCTCCGTCCGCCGTACCACCGCCGCCCTCACCCTCGGCGGTCTGCTCGGCGTCTGCGCGGGAACGTACGGACTGCTGACCGCCGAAGGCGGCACCTACGGCCTCCCCGTCCTGCTCGCCGGGCTGACCGCCGCGCTCGCCGGCCTCCACCTCGGCGGCCGGCGCTCCCCGCGCACCCGCTACCGGCCGGACCGCTGGGGCGTCCGCGCTTGGCTGGTCGCCGGCTGCGGCATCGCGGTCGCCGTGCTGCTGACGCTTGCCGCCTCCTACGACCCCGAGGGCCTGCATCCCGGCGTGGTCCCCCTCGTCGCTCCCGCCCTCCCCCTCTGGCCCGCGGCGGCCGTCCTCCTCGGCCTGCTGCCCGCGTTCGTCGCCCCCAAGGAAGCATCATGATCCGCTTCGAGGACGTCTCCGTGACCTACGACGGCTCTCCCGAACCCACCGTCCGGGGCGTGGACTTCGAGGTCCCCGAGGGTGAACTCGTCCTTCTCGTGGGCCCGTCGGGTGTCGGCAAGTCGACAGTCCTGGGTGCGGTCAGCGGTCTCGTCCCGCACTTCACCGGCGGCACCCTGCGCGGCCGGGTCACGGTGGCCGGCCGCGACACCCGCACCCACAAACCGCGCGAACTGGCCGACGTGGTGGGGACCGTCGGCCAGGACCCGCTCTCCCACTTCGTCACCGACACCGTCGAGGACGAACTCGCCTACGGCATGGAGTCGCTGGGCCTCGCCCCGGACGTGATGCGCCGCCGCGTCGAGGAAACCCTGGACCTCCTCGGCCTGGCGAATCTCCGCAACCGCCCCATCGCCACCCTCTCCGGCGGCCAGCAGCAGCGCGTCGCGATCGGCTCGGTCCTCACCCCGCACCCGCGCGTCCTGGTCCTCGACGAGCCGACCTCCGCCCTGGATCCGGCGGCGGCGGAGGAGGTCCTCGCGGTCCTCCAGCGCCTCGTCCACGACCTCGGTACGACGGTCCTCATGGCCGAACACCGGCTGGAACGCGTCATCCAGTACGCCGACCAGGTCGCCCTCCTCCCCGCGCCCGGCGCCGCACCGGTCCTGGGCACCCCGGCCGAGATCATGGCCGTATCACCGGTGTACCCGCCGGTGGTGGACCTGGGCCGGCTCGCGAACTGGTCCCCACTACCGCTGACGGTCCGGGACGCGCGGCGACGGGCGGGGGATCTGCGGGAACGGCTGGCCGGGGGGACGGCTCCGGACAGGGAACGGGCTAACGCGCCCTTGGCGGCGGCCCCTGCCGCACCGGTGACTTCGGACCCCGCCGGACCCTCGACACCGGGCCCTGCCGCACCCTCGACTCCGGGCCTCGCCGCGCCGGTGACTCCGCGCCTCGCCGCACCCTCGGCTGCGTGCGCCGGCGCGCCCTCGACACCGGATCCCGCCACGCCCTCGACACCGGATCCCGCCTCGCCCTCGACACCGCGCCCCGCCGGACCCTCGTCACCGCAACCCGCCGCACCCTCAGCTCCGCAACCCGCCGGGCCCTCGACACCGGATCCCGCCACGCCCTCAGCTCCGCAACCCGCCGCACCCTCGACACCGGATCCCGCCACGCCCTCAGCTCCGCAACCCGCCGCACCCTCGACACCACACCCCGCCACACCCTCGACTCCGCACCCCGCGGCGCCCTCGACAGCGGATCCCGCCGCGCCCTTGGCTCCGCAACCTGCCACACCCTCGACACCGCACCCCGCCACACCCTCGACACCGGATCCCACCGCACCCTCGACACCACACCCCGCCACACCCTCAACACCACACCCCACCACCCCCTTGGCTCCACGCCTCGCCGCCTTCTTGGCGGCGCGCCCCGCCCCCATGTCCCGTCGGCGCCTCCGCAGGAAACCCCCAGCCGCCCCAACTCCCCCGCGCACGGCCGAAGTCCGCTCCCTCGCCGTCCGACGCGCTCGCGTCCAGGCCCTCCGCCATATCGACCTCACCGTCGTCCCCGGCGAGACGATCGCCCTCATGGGCCGCAACGGCGCCGGAAAGTCCACGCTGCTCTCGGCGCTGGTCGGGCTGGTGGAACCGGCCGCCGGATCGGTCCGGGTCGGCGGTGTCGTACCGCATCGCACGGCGCCCCCCGACCTCGTACGCCGCGTGGGACTCGTACCGCAGGAACCGCGTGACCTGCTGTACGCCGACACGGTCGCCGCCGAGTGCGCGGCCGCCGACCGGGACGCGGAGGCGGCCCCCGGCACCTGCCGGGGCCTGGTCTCCGACCTGCTCCCCGGCATCACGGACGACACCCACCCGCGCGACCTCTCAGAGGGCCAGCGTCTGACCCTCGCCCTGGCCGTGATCCTGACGGCCCGCCCTCCCCTGCTTCTCCTGGACGAGCCGACCCGCGGCCTGGACTACGCGGCGAAGGCCCGCCTGGTCGCCGTCCTGCGCGGGCTGGCGGCCGAGGGACACGCGATCGTACTGGCCACGCACGACGTCGAGCTGGCCGCCGAGCTCGCTCACCGGGTGGTCCTCCTGGCCGACGGCGAGGTCATCGCCGACGGCCCGACCGCCGACGTCGTGGTCGCCTCCCCGTCCTTCGCGCCACAGATCACCAAGATCCTGGCACCGCAGAAGTGGCTCACGGTCGCTCAGGTGAGGGAGGCGCTGTCATGAGGGCGAGCCCCGCCATGACGGCAAGCCCACAGGCCCGTGCCGTCCGCCTCGGCCCCCGCTCCGTCGCCGCGCTCGTCCTCGTGAGCGCGGTCGGCGTAGCCGCCCTCGGCTGGCCGTTCCTCGCCCCGCCCGCCTCCCAGGTGAGCGCGCACGCGCAGGACGCGCCGTGGCTCTTCGCGGGCCTGCTGGTGCTGCTGGTGGCCGTCGTGGCGGCGACGATCTCCGAGTCCGGCCTCGGCCCGAAGGCGGTGGCGATGCTCGGCGTGCTGGCGGCGACCGGCGCGGCGCTGCGGCCGATCGGCGCCGGGACGGCCGGTCTCGAGCCGATGTTCTTCCTGATGGTGCTGAGCGGACGCGTGCTCGGCCCGGGCTTCGGCTTCGTGCTCGGCTCGGTGACGATGTTCGCGTCGGCGCTGCTCACCGGCGGAGTGGGCCCGTGGATGCCGTTCCAGATGCTGGCGATGGGCTGGTTCACGATGGGCGCGGGCCTGCTGCCGGGCCCGGACCGCCTGCGCGGCAGGGGCGAGCTGGGACTGCTCGCCGCCTACGGCTTCCTCGCCGCCTTCGCCTACGGCACCGCGATGAACCTGGCCGGCTGGCCCTTCATGGGCACGCTCGCGTCGAACATCGCCTTCGACCCGGACGCGGCGGTCCCCGCCAACCTGGCCCGCTTCGCCGCGTACTGCCTGGCAACGTCGCTGGGCTGGGACCTGGGGCGGGCCGTGATCACCGTGGTCCTGACCGTCCTCCTCGGCCCGACGGTCCTCAAGGCCCTGCGCCGCGCCACCCGCCGGGCGGCTTTCGAGACGCCGGTCACTTTCGACACCCGCGTTCCGTGAGCCTTCCGTGAAGCACATCCTGGCTGGCATACACCGGATAGCCGAGCGTGCGCAGCCACTCGACATCACGCCGTACCGTGCGCGGCGTGACCCCGGGCAGGTTGAGCACCCGCTCCGTCGTACCACGCTCGTTACTGCTCGCCCCGTCCATGCTGCCCAGCCATAGCGGATCGATTCTGTCCGCCATGGGTGTCAGGGTGGCTCCATGGACGCAGACGCACTCGACGTACGCGCCGCGCTCGACGAGCTCGAGGGCCAGCTGGACGTCTGGCTCGCCCCGGTGCGCGGACTCGGCGAAGCTGGAATCCGGGTCCCGGTCGGCGCGAAGGAGAACCTTCCCCGAGGCGCCCATGGCCTCTTTGGTGCCGCACATCCCCACCGCGAGCCGATCCACCATCTGTCCGCAGTCTGCCCGCTGCGCGACCTCCACGAGCACACGAATCCCGCAACGAACGGAGCACCCCGATGAGCCGCCACATCCAGATCACCTTCGACGCCCATGACCCGCGGTCGCTGTCGTCCTTCTGGTGCGAGGTCCTGGGCTATGTCCACCCCGGCCCGCCCGGGGTCGACCTGCCCGAGGGCGCCGACCCGCTGGCAGCGTGGGACGACTTCCTCGCGCGGGTCGGCGTACCGGAGGAGCAGCGCAACACGAGATCGGCGATCGAGGACCCTGACGGGCACGGCCCACGGGTGTTCTACCAGCAGGTACCGGAGGACAAGGTCGCCAAGAACCGCGTCCACCTCGACGTCCGTGTGGCTCCCGGACTTCAGGGAGAGGAGCGGATGGCGGCGCTGGAGGCCGAGTGCGACCGGCTCGTCGCGCTGGGGGCGACACGGGTACGTCGCTTCGAGCCCGATCCCCCGCTGAGCACCGGCTTCATCGTGATGACCGACCCCGAGGGCAACGAGTTCTGCCTGGACTGACACGGCTCAGGAAAGTCGACTCCGAGAACCGGTGGGACCGATCCTCACCCTCGACCCCGCCACCTTCATCACCTGGACGACCACCGCCACCTACAACCGCTGAATAATCGTCCCGGTAGCCAACCCACCCCCCGCACACATCGTCACCAGCGCGAACTCCTTGTCGCCGCGCTCCAGTTCATGGAGCGCGGTCGTAATCAGCCGAGCCCCCGTCGCGCCCACCGGGTGCCCGAGCGCGATCGCGCCCCCGTTCACATTCACCTTCTCCAGGTCCTGCTCGAAGACCTGCGCCCAGCTCAACACCACGGACGCGAACGCCTCGTTGATCTCGACGACGTCGATGTCCTTCAGCGACATGCCCGCCTTGCCCAGCACGGCCCGCGTCGCGTCGATCGGCCCGTCGAGGTGGAAGTGCGGGTCGGCTCCGACCAGCGCCTGGGCGACGATCCGGGCCCGAGGCCGTAGCTTCAGCGCTCGCGCCATCCGTTTCGACGCCCACAGGATCGCCGCCGAGCCGTCGCTGATCTGGGACGAGTTGCCCGCCGTATGCACGGCCGTGGGCATGATCGGCTTCAGCCCCGCCAGGGCTTCCATCGACGTGTCGCGCAGGCCCTCGTCGCGGTCCACCAGCCGCCACATGCCCTGACCGGCGCGCTGCTCCTCCTCCGTCGTCGGCACCTGGACGGCGAACGTCTCGCGCTTGAACCGCTCCTCGGACCAGGAGACAGCGGCCCGTTCCTGGGAGACCAGGCCGAGCGAGTCGACGTTCTCGCGCGTCAGTCCCCGATGGCGGGCGATCCGCTCCGCCGCCTCGAACTGGTTCGGCAGATCCACATTCCATTCGTCGGGGAACGGCTTTCCCGGCCCGTGCTTCGAGCCCGACCCGAGCGGCACCCTCGACATGGCCTCGACGCCGCACGAGATGCCGACATCGATCACGCCCGCCGCGACCATGTTGGCCACCATGTGGGAGGCCTGCTGCGAGGACCCGCACTGGCAGTCGACCGTCGTCGCCGCCGTCTCGTACGGCAGCCCGACCGCCAGCCAGGCGGTGCGCGCGGGGTTCATGGACTGTTCGCCGGCGTGGGTCACCGTGCCGCCGACGATCTGTTCGACGCAGTCGGCGGGGATGCCGGTGCGGTCGAGGAGTTCACGGTAGGTCTCGCCCAGGAGATAGGCGGGGTGCAGGTTGGCAAGCGCGCCGCCGCGCCTGCCGATGGGGGTGCGTACGGCCTCGACGATCACGGGTTCGGCGGCCATGGGGAGTTCCTCTCCTCCGTTACCCGCGCGGCGCGGGGGCGTCCCGGCCCAGCCCGCCACGCGGAACTAGTACGTGTTCTAGTTCCATATGCAGTCTGCTGACCCGGCGCCCGCAACCGCAAGGGGCGTGCAGGCAATTCGGAGCGCCATGCCTCTTGCTACTTCTAGAACCCGTTACTACGGTCACGGCGACCTCATTCCTGATGGGCCGTCAGAAAAGAGCGCGGTCCAGAGCCTCAGCTGGAGTCGCCCATGCCCTGTCCAGCTCTCCCCGACGGGTTCGACTTCACCGATCCCGATCTGCTGCAACACCGGGTCCCGCTGCCGGAGTTCGCCGAGCTGCGCCGGGCCGAACCCGTTCGCTGGGTCCCCCAGACATCGAACCTCGCCGGCTTCCAGGACGAGGGGTACTGGGCCGTCACCCGGCACGCGGACGTCAGGTACGTCTCCACGCACCCGGAGCTCTACTCCTCGTATCTCAACACGGCGATCATCCGCTTCAACGAGCACATCGAGCGCGACGCGATCGACGCCCAGCGGCTGATCCTGCTCAACATGGACCCGCCGGAGCACACCCGCGTCCGCCAGATCGTGCAGCGCGTGTTCACCCCGCGGGCCATACGGGCGCTGGAGGACACCCTGCGCGCCCGCGCCCACTCCATCGTGGCCGAGGCACGCGCCCGCTCCGGCTCCTTCGACTTCGTCACCGAGGTCGCCTGCGAACTGCCCCTCCAGGCGATAGCCGAGCTCATCGGCATCCCGCAGGACGACCGGACCAAGATCTTCGACTGGTCCAACAAGATGATCTCGTACGACGATCCGGAGTACGCGATCACCGAGGAGGTCGGCGCCGAGTCGGCCACCGAACTCATCGCGTACGCGATGAACATGGCCGCCGACCGCAAGCAGTGCCCCGCCAAGGACATCGTGACGACCCTGGTGTCGGCCGAGGACGAAGGGAACCTCAACTCGGACGAGTTCGGCTTCTTCGTGCTGATGCTGGCCGTCGCCGGCAACGAGACCACCCGCAACGCCATCACCCACGGCATGCACGCCTTCCTCACCCACCCCGACCAGTGGGAGCTGTACAAGAGGGAGCGTCCGGCGACCGCGGCGGAGGAGATCGTCCGCTGGGCGACGCCCGTCAACTCCTTCCAGCGCACCGCCACCCAGGACACGGAACTCGGCGGCAAGCAGATCAAGAAGGGCGACCGGGTGGGGCTGTTCTACGCCTCCGCCAATCACGACCCCGACGTCTTCGAGAACCCGGACACCTTCGACATCACCCGTGACCCCAACCCCCACCTCGGCTTCGGCGGCGGAGGCCCGCACTACTGCCTCGGCAAGTCCCTGGCGGTCCTCGAAATCGACCTCATCTTCAACGCGATCGCCGAGGCCATGCCGAACCTGAGGCCGACTGGCGATCCGCGCCGGCTGCGCTCCGCCTGGATCAACGGCGTCAAGGAGCTTCAGGTCAGCGCGGGTTGACGTACACACGGAACACCGGACACCCGGACACCCGGACACCCGGACCAGGGACACAGGGACACCCTGAACATCAGGACACCCGGAGTATCCGGACACCCTCCATACTCGGGTCGGCGGCTCCCGGCGCCGCCGGCCCGTCCGATCCTGGCTCATGGCGCATGGCGCATGGCTCATCGGGATGACGCGAGCGGCGGCGCCGCAGCCGACGGGCGGCTCAGGTCGGCGTGGGGTTCTTCACCAGGTCCGGCCGGCTGCTGGCCTGCGCCGCCTTCAGCGTCGTACGGGCGCGTGGCCCCTGGAACACATACGCCAGCCCGAAGCCCCCGCCGACGACCAACGCCCCGCCCGCCGCGTCCAGCACCCAGTGGTTGCCGGTCGCCACGATCGCCGAGGCCGTGAAGAACGGGTGCAGCAGGCCCAGCGCCTTCATCCACCACCTCGGCGCGATGATCGCGATCACCACTCCGCACCACAGCGACCAGCCGAAGTGCAGCGACGGCATCGCCGCGTACTGGTTGGTGAGGGCCGTCAGGGTGCCGTAGTCCGGCTTGGAGAAGTCCTGGACCCCGTGCACCGTGTCGATGATTCCGAGGTTCGGCATCAGGCGCGGCGGGGCCAGCGGGTAGAGCCAGAAGCCGACCAGGGCGAGCAGCGTGGCGAAGCCGAGGGACGAGCGGGCCCAGCGGTAGTCGACCGGGCGGCGCCAGTACAGGACGGCGAGGACGCTCAGCGGGACGACGAAGTGGAAGGACTCGTAGTAGAAGTCGAAGAAGTCGCGCAGCCAGCCGACCTTCACCACCGCGTGGTTGGCCCAGCGCTCGATGTCGAGGTACAGCCACCGCTCCAGATCCAGGATCTGCTGGCCGTGCTGCTCGGCGGTGACCCTGCCCTCCGAGTTGCTGCCGCCCGTCGCCGCCAGCCGGACCTTCTGGTACGCGGCGTACGTGACGCGGATGAGCAGCAGCTCCAGCAGGAGGTTCGGGCGGGTGAGGACCCGGCGGAGGAAGGGGAGGAGGGGGACCTGCTTGAAGCGCGCCGGTACGGGCTCGGCGTACTCCGTCGGGATCGGCGAGCGGTAGTGCGTCGACGTGCGGGACAGGAAGGGGACGACCGTGGCGGCGGCCAGCGCGGCCAGCAGCACCACGTTGTCACGCAGGGTGTACAGCGCCGCCATGTTCGGCAGCATCATCTTCGCGGGCAGCGTCATCACTATGACGACGGCGACCGGCCACACGTACCGGTCGGAGGCCCGCTTGCCGACCCGGCCGACGACCGCGAGCAGCACCCACAGCAGCTGGTGCTGCCAGGTGGTGGGCGATACGGCGATCGCGGCGCAGCCGGTGATGGCGACGGCGAGCAGCAGCTGTCCGTCGCGGGCGTAGCGCACAGCGCGGCGCAGGCCGAGGAAGGCGACGGAAGCGCCCAGCGCCAGGAAGAGGGCGATCTCCAGCGGACCCGACAGGCCGAGCCGCAGCAGCGCACCGTGCAGGGACTGGTTGGCGAGGTCGTCGGCCTTGCCGCCGAGGCCGACGCCGGCCATGTGGTGCACCCAGTAGATGTACGAGTCGTGCGGCATCGCCGCCCAGGCGAGCGCGGTGCATCCGGCGAAGGTCACGCCGACGGAGGCGGCGGCCCGTCTGCGGCCGGTGAACCACAGCAGCGGGGCGAAGAGCAGGACGGTCGGCTGGAGGGCCGCCGCGATGCCGATGAGCAGGCCGCCGGCCCGCTGTCCGCGCACGGCGAAGCAGCCGAGCAGGACGAGCAGGACGGGGATGATGCTGGTCTGGCCGAGCCAGAGGGTGTTGCGCACCGGCAGCGACAGCATGAGCAGACTGACCGCGACGGGGGCGGCGAGCAGGGAGGTGCGTCTGCTCACCGGCTGGGGCAGGGCGCGGGCGGCGACCAGGCCGAGGGCGACGACCAGCAGCAGCGTGCCGAAGGTCCAGCCCCAGCCGAGGGCCTGCTCGGCGGCCCGGGTCAGCGGTTTCATGACCAGCCCGCCGAAGGGCGTACCGGTGAAGCGCGTCGAGTCGTACAACGAACCGTTCACATGCAGGACGCCGTCCGGACCGACCCAGGTCTCCAGATCCGTCAGCCGGTCCCCCCGGGGCGTACCGAGGACGACGGCCACCTGTCGTACGGCGAGGACCGCGGCGACCAGCCACAGGCCGAGCCGAGCCGCGCGCAGGCGTGTCTGTGTCGTGCCGACGGCTGTCGCTCCGAAAGCTTCCGCCGGTCGCCCACTGTGCTCCGCATTTGCCACGCCTCGTCGGCCTCCCGCCCCGTTCGTCCCCCGCGTCAGAACGCGTGGGAATGCTTTGCGCACCCTATGAGGCTCGCACCGCCCCGGAAGAGAGACGCAGGCAACCCCCTCTTCACCTGACGTCCGTTCTTCTTTTGTCCGGATGACGATAGTCCGCGCGAGGTTCGGTCGCCTCCGCAGGGCGTCTGAAGATCACATCGCGGTGGGTCGATCGGCCGAAACCCGCCACCGGGAACACACTGACAGGGAGGGGGCACGCGACTATATTCATTAGGAAAGCTAGTTAGCAGTTCTAACTAGCCACAGGAAAGGCACAGGTGCATGAGCGAGTCGCAGCTCTGGGACGACGTCGACGACTACTTCACCACCCACCTCGCGAGCAACGACGAGGCACTGGAGGCGGCCCTGCGCGACAGCGAGGCGGCCGAGCTCCCGCCCGTCAATGTCACGGCGCCCCAGGGCAAGCTCCTCCAGCTCCTAGCCCAGATCCAGGGCGCCCGCAATATCCTGGAGATCGGCACCCTCGGCGGCTACAGCACCATCTGGCTGGGCCGCGCACTGCCCGCCGACGGCCGGCTGATCTCCCTGGAGTACAGCGCCCGGCACGCCGAGGTCGCCACCCGCAACATCGCGCGCGCGGGCCTGGACAAGCTGGCCGAGGTGCGGGTGGGCCCGGCCCTGGAGTCACTGCCCAAGCTGGCCGACGAGAACCCGCCCCCCTTCGACCTGGTCTTCATCGACGCCGACAAGGGCAACAACGCGCACTACGTCGAGTGGGCCCTCAGGCTGACCAGCGCGGGCAGCCTGATCGTCGTCGACAACGTCGTGCGGGACGGCCGGGTGGCCGACACCGGCAGCACCGCGCCGGACGTCCAGGGCACCCGGACCGCCATCGAGCTGATCGGCAGGCACCCGAGGCTGAGCGGTACGGCGATCCAGACGGTGGGCAGCAAGGGGTACGACGGGTTCGCGCTGGCCCGGGTGCTCGCGTGAACGCCGGCACTGCGCCGGCGCTCACATCTCGTGGTAGAAGCCCACGTTGACGCTGCGTGGGGCGGTGCGGTCGTGGATGACGATCTCGCCGCTGCCGCCTCTGGGCAACGGCACGGTTCCGCCGTAGACCAGGGGCTGGGCGTACTCGCCGACCATCAGCCGGACTTCCGAGGACGGCTCGGGCTGGGAGCCCTGTAGCCAGGTCACCTGCCAGGTGCCCTCCGGGCCGCACAGGAACTCCAGATGGACCCGGGAGACGAACAGCCAGTCGTCGGGCGTGGCGAGCCGGCACACCGACTTGTCCCGGCCCACCCGCAGCACGGCGCCCGGGTCACTGGGCGAGTCGGCCATGAGCATGCCGGCCGTGGCGCCCTCCTCCGCCGGGGAGACGGCGGCCATGGTGAGTTCGAGCACGTGCGCTCCTTTTGAAGTGTCCTTACGCAGCCGCCGAATGATAATTCGCCCGGAGCAGCGAACTCATGCGTCCGGCACAACGTCCGGCACAATGGACACATGACCGAGCGCAAGCCACCGGGTGTTCCGTTCGAGTCCTGGGTCGACAAACAGATCCGCGAGGCCGAGAGCCGCGGCGATTTCGCCCGACTCCCCGGCGCGGGCAAGCCGTTGCCGCAGGAAGCCGAGACTCCGTACGACGAACTGTGGTGGATCAAGCGGAAGATGGCCCGCGAGGGCCTCTCCGTCCTGCCACCCACACTGGCCCTGCGCAAGGAGGCCGAGGACACCCTCGCGGCGGCCTTGCAGGCCCCCACCGAACGGATCGTCCGCAAGCTCGTCGAGGACATCAACGTCAAGATCCGCGAGGTCATGTTCAAGCCGCCGCCCGGCCCCCCGCTGGGCCTGAAACCGTACGACGTCGAGGAGGTCGTACGGCAGTGGCGGGAGCGCCGGGCGGCGGAGTAGTGGTTGTAGCGGTGGCCGCGCGTCAGAGGTGCAGGAGCCGTTCCGCCAGCTCGCGGTAGTCCCGCAGGGCCAGCCGGAGTTGTTCGGTGTCGGCGGACGCCGCGTGCTTGCCCCCGCGACCGCCTTCCGCTTCCGCGGCTTCCGCGGCCTGCCAGGACCTCCGGAGCGTACGACGACGCTGCCGCACCGCGTCGGTGAAGCGCCCGGCGACGTCCTCCAGGACACGATCGGCCTCCTCCACCGAGGACCGCGGCCCGTCCACAAACCCGGCGACCGCGTGCTGCAACCGCAGAGAGAGCTTGTCGGTCTCGTCGTGCGGGAGGAGGGGGGTGGGGGTAGCGCTGGTGCCGGTGCCGGTGCCGGTGGGGACCGTGCTGGGGGTGGGGCTGATGGGGCTGGTGGCCGTACCGGGGTCGGGGGCGCCGGTCGTTGTACTGGGGCCGGAGACGGTGGTGGCCGTACCGGGGGCAGGGACGCCGCCCGCCGAACCGGGGCTGGGGGCGCCGGTCGTTGTATCGGGGCTGGGGACGCCGGTCGCCGTACCGGGAGCAGGGACGCCGGTCGCCGTACCGGGGCTGGGGGCGCCAATCGCCGCACCGGGGCCCGAGCCAGTGGTAGCCGTACCACGGCCAGGGACGCCCGTCACCGCACCAGGGCCAGGAACGCCACCCGCCGCATCCGGGCCCGAGCCAGTGGTAGCCGCACCAGAGTCAGGGACGCCGCCCGCCGCACCAGGCTCCCGCGCCGCGTTGCCCCTCGGCTTGTCGTCGCGCGGGGTGCCTTCCTCGCCCGGGTCGGTCGTCGCGTTCGTCATGTCGGTCAACTCCCCTTGGTGTGGCGCCTGTTGAATCCCCATGGCAGGTGGGCGCGGGCGGGTGCCGGCCTGTCTGCCGACTTGTTGGCCTCCCGTCGGGGCGGCTCACGGTGACGGGTCGGGGCCAGCAGGTCTTCGAACAGGGCCCGGGCCTCGACCATGGCCTCGCGCATCTCCTCGGTGCCGGCCCGGCCGTCGTCGCCCTGCGCCCCGGCCTCCCCGGCCGCCCCGGCCGCGTCGTCCGCGCGGGCTACGCGGTGCACGCGCCGGTAGCCGTGCACGTGGTGCGCGTGGTGCACGGACAGGGCAGCCAGCTGCTCCTCGTACTGCCCGCCGTCCGGGAAGCCCCGGGTGCCGGCCAGATCGGCGAGCAGCCGGTCCGCCTCGGCCACCGCATCCCGCGGCGAGTCGACGAAGCGCTCCTGGGCGGCCGTCCAGCGGGCTTCGTACTGCGCGCGCCGCGCGGGCTCCAGTGGCCGCTCGCGCAGCGCTCCATGCCGCTCCACGCGTGCGGCGAGCTCGCGCTCGGCGGCCTTGGCGTCCCCGTCGTGCCGGGCCACGGCCCGGCCGTACTCGGGTCCGAAGCGCCGCTTGAGGCCGGGGCCGCCCGGTCCGCGCCGGGCGCGCAGGGTCAGGACGGCCGCGATGCCGACGACGGCCGCCACGATCACGATCAGAGCGATGATCACGCCTGTGGACATGAATGCCTTCCAGGTTCTCGGCCCAACCGGCTCTCCGTGCGGGCCGGTTCCCCGAGCGGGTAGCCCGGGCGGCGCCACCCAAACGAAGGCACCGAATGGATGCCCGGGAGGAGGAGATGGACGGGCCGGAGGCCACGCATATCCGGTTGCGGGCCCGGTAGGTCCCGTCCCGAGAATGTCCGCCATGACGACGACTTGGACCATCGCCCCGGAACCCTACGACTCCCCCGTCGCCGCCGCGCTCTGGCGGGCGTACTACACGGAGGTCAGCGACCGCTGGTACCAGTTGCACGAGGCGCGACGGACCGACCCGGACGAGCTGGAGCGCGAGATCGCCGCACGCACCGGCGCCGAACTCCGCCCGCCCACCGGCCAGTTGCTGGTCGCCCGGTACGGCGGCGAACCGGCCGGGAGCGCGGGCGTACGGCTGTTGGCGGACGGGATCGCCGAGCTCACCCGGGTGTTCGTGCACGAGGGGATGCGCGGCAAGGGCGGCGCCGTGCTCCTCGTACGGGCCGCCGAGGACGCGGCGCGCACGCTCGGTGCCACGTCGATGATCCTCGACACGCGCGGCGACCTCGTGGAGGCCCGTGCCCTCTACGCGCGGCTCGGCTACCAGGAGACCGAGCCGCACAACGACGACAAGTACGCCGAACACTGGTTCCGCAAGCGCCTCAGCTGCGCCGCGCCACCGTGCGCTCGTCATGCGGGCGTTCCCGTTCCGAGCCGCACAGCTCGAGGTTCAGCTCCTTGACCAGCTGGACGAGGTCGGTGGACCGGTCGGGCCGCCACCAGTCGCCGAGGAGTTCGGCCAGCGATTCCTCACGGGCCAGCGCGAGCCGGTCGGCGACCGCGCGGCCCTGGTCGGTCAGGAGCAGGTCGGGGCCCTCGCGACGGGCGAGGTGGCGTTCCTCGACCTGGCGCGCGGCCTCCATGACGACGATCAGCGGGACGGGGCTGCGCTCGGCGAGTACGGCCGGCTCGACCCTGCCGTACTTCCTGGTCCGCAGCAGCAGCCAGCTCGCCGCGGGGAGAAGGTCGTAGCCCGCCCGTTCGGTGATCTCGCGGTAGATCTCGTGGCGGCCCTCCCGCGTGCCGAGCACGGACAGCGCGCGGCACACCTCGTCGTACGAGGACCGCTCCACCGGGTTGCTGGCGAGCGTCTCGGAGAGGTCCGGTGCCGTGACCGAGCCGCGCAGCCGGTCCTCCTTCAGGAACCAGGCCAGCACGAAGCCGACAAGGGCGACGGGAGCGGCGTACAGGAACACGTCGGTGATGGACGTCGCGTACGCCTCCAGGGCCGGCGGGCGCAGCGCGGCCGGCAGGGCGGTGATGCCCCGCGGGTCGGCCTCCAGCGTGTCCACCGAGACGCCGGGCGGGAGTTGGGCGCCCCGGAAGGCGTCGGCCAGTTCGTCGCCGAGGCGGCCCGCGAAGACCGTGCCGAAGATGGCGACGCCGAAGGAGGCCCCGATGGACCGGAAGAAGGTCGCGCCGGAGGTGGCGACGCCGAGATCCTCGTACGAGACCGCGTTCTGCGCGATGAGGACCAGGACCTGCATCACCAGGCCGAGTCCGAGTCCGAAGACGAAGAAGAAACCGCTCATCTCGGGCGTGGAGCTGTGCTCGTCGAGTTGGTGGAGCAGGAGCAGGCCGAGGGTGGTGACGCCGGTGCCGGCGACCGGGAAGACCTTCCAGCGGCCGGTGCGGCTGACGATCTGCCCGGAGACGGTCGACGCCAGCAACAGGCCGAAAACCATCGGCAGCATGCGCACGCCGGACAGGGTCGGCGTCACGCCCTGGACCACCTGGAGGAAGGTCGGCAGATAGGTCATCGCGCCGAACATCGCGAAGCCGACGATGAAGCTGATGACGGCGGAGAGCGTGAACGTGCGGATGCGGAACAGCTTCAGCGGCAGGACGGGCTCGGCGGCCCGCCGCTCCACGGCCACGAACACCGCGGCCAGGACCACGCCCACGACCGCGAGGCCCACGATCGGCGGCGAACCCCAGCCCCAAGTGGTGCCGCCCAGCGAGGCCACCAGCACCAGGCAGGTGGCGACCGCCGCGATGAGGAACGTACCGAGGTAGTCGATGACGTGCGGCAGGGACTTGCGCGGGATGCGCAGCACGGTGGCGATCACCGCGAGCGCGACGACACCGATCGGCAGATTGACGTAGAAGACCCAGCGCCAGCTCAGATGCTCGGTGAACAGCCCGCCGAGCAGAGGGCCCAGGACGCTGGTCGCTCCGAAGACGGCACCGAACAGCCCCTGGTAACGGCCGCGTTCGCGCGGCGCGACGATGTCCCCCACGATCGCCATCGACAGCACCATCAGGCCACCGCCGCCGAGGCCCTGCAACGCCCGGAAGCCGATCAGTTGGGGCATGTCCTGTGCCGCGCCGCACAGCGCCGAGCCGACGAGGAAGATCACGATCGCGATCTGGAACAGCCTCTTGCGACCGTACTGGTCACCGAGCTTGCCCCACAGCGGGGTCGCGGCGGTCGCGGCCAGCAGATACGCCGTGACCACCCAGGACAGGTGCTCCATGCCGCCGAGTTCGCTGACGATGGTGGGCAGCGCGGTCGACACGATGGTCTGGTCGAGGGCGGCGAGCAGCATCCCGAGCAGCAGGGCACCGATGGAGACGAGGACGTTGCCGGGCACATGCTCGTCCTTCTCATCTCGCCCATCTCGCGCTTCTCCCACATTTCCGGTCCCGGCGTGGGCATCCCCGGCCATGAAGACCTCCCGAAGGTCTCGTCAGAACTTCCATCGTGGTCGGTGTGACCAGTTATGGCCTGTTGAGTCCTGCCGGAAGCGGTGGTTCCGGGGGTGCGCGGGCGACAATGTGGAGGAGATCTGCATAATCTCTGGAGTTCGCGAGGGGAGTCGCGAGTCGCGGAGGGAGGGACGAACACGTGACAGAGCCGACGGGCCACCGGTGCCCGGAGTGCGGGGCACCCCGGGGTGCCGACAACAGCCCGTCCTGCGGGTGCACCCAGCGGGCGTCCGACGCCCTGCGTGACGCCCGCACGGCGGAGGCGGCCGCGGCGGAGGACTTCGATCCGCTGCGAATACGGCCGTACGTCGAGCTGGCGGGGGCGCGCGAGGGTGACGACGACGGCGCCGAGGTCGAGGGCGAGGTCGACGACACGGGCGCAGGGGTCGGTCAGGTGTCCGGTACGCCCGGTACGCCGGACGCGCCTCCGGTTGAGGAAACGATGCTGCTGCGTGCGGTCGATCCCGGCGCGGCGCGTACGGCATCGGGATCGGGATCGGGATCGGGATCGGCCGGGGCGCGTGGTGCATCGCTGGATGCCGATGCGGACGCGACGGCACCGCTGCCCGTCTTAGACGCCGGCGCGACCACCGCGCTACCCGCCGTCGGCGCCGACACGGCCTCCGTACTCCCGACCCCCCTGGTCCCGACCCCCTTGGTCCCGCCGCCGACCGCCCCCAGCTCCACCGACCTGCGCCTGTTCGAGGCGGCGGACGGTATCGGCCCCGCCGTGCCCGGGTCGGCCGGTCCGTCCGGCGACGACGACGAACGGCCGCGCCGTCGGCGTCGTAGCACCGTCCTGCTCGCCGTCAGCGGTTCCGTCGTCGCCGTGGTGGCGGCGGCCGGGTTCGCCAGCGGGCTGTTCGCCTACGAGACGCCGTCGCGGGAAGGGGCGCCGCCGGAGGCGGTACGGGCCGCTGTCCCCGACGCCTCGACGAGCGAGGCGTCCGTGTCGGCGTCCCCTCAGACCCCGTCCGCCCCGCCGACGTCCGCCGCTCCGAGCCCGTCCGCCAGCACGAGCCGGTCGCCCTCCGCCTCACCGTCGGCGTCCGCGTCCAGTGCCTCGCCGACCCCGACCCGGTCGGCCGAGCCGACGCGGACGCCGACGAGCAGCGCCCCCGGTGGGTCCGATTCCGGCGGCGGTTCGGCAGAGGGGTCCGAAGGCAACAGCCGGAGCGGTTCCGTGCTGCGCCGGGGCGACGAGGGGCCCGAGGTCACCGAACTCCAGCAGCGGCTGAACGAGGTGTACCTCTACAACGGCGATGTCGACGGCGACTTCACCAGCGAGGTGGAGGAGGCGCTGCGCAACTACCAGTGGTCTCGCTCTGTCGGCACCGACAATCTTGGGGTGTACGACAAGGAGACCCGGGCGAAGCTGGAGTCGGAGACGTCTGAGCCGTAGGGCTGCGCTCTGGCCGTAGGGCTGCGCTGTCGGCCTGAACGGCCTCGTCCTCAATCGCCGGACGGGCTGGGATTGCCTGGACCGGCGCCTGGAAGCACAGCCCCTCGCCGAGACCGAGCAGCACCCGCCGCCTACCCCACGTACAGCCGAATCCCGCCGCCCCCCACTGCCTCCACCCGCACCCCCGTCAGATCCCGCACCAGTGCGTCCGGCCGGTGGAAGCCGGCCCGCGGGCCGACCCCGACAACCCGCATCCCCGCGGCGCGCCCCGCGGCGATCCCCGCGGCGGAGTCCTCGAAGACGACGCAGTCGGCGGGTGCGATGCCCAGTTCGGCGGCGCCCTTGAGGAAGCCCTCGGGGTCGGGCTTGCTGGCGCCGACGGACTCGGCGGTGACGCGGACCTCGGGCAGGTCGAGCCCGGCGGCGGCCATCCGCGCGGTGGACAGGGCGATGTCGGCGGAGGTCACCAGGGCGTGCGGCAGGCCGCGCAGGGAGGCGAGGAACTCCGGGGCGCCGGGCACCGGGACGACGCCGTCCATGTCGGCGGTCTCCTCGGCGAGCATGCGCGCGTTGTCGGCGAGGTTCTGCTCCACGGGGCGGCCGGGCAGCAGCAGCGCCATCGAGGCGTGGCCCTGCCGGCCGTGGACGACCTTCATGACCTCGCCCCCGTCCAGGCCGTGCCGCTCGGCCCAGCGGTGCCAGATCCGCTCGACGACGGCGTCGGAGTTGACGAGCGTGCCGTCCATGTCCAGCAGGAGGGCGCGGGCGGTGAGCACGGCGGTGGCCGTCATCGGCAGCTCCAAGACGCGGGGCAGGGCAGGGGCGTGCGGGTGAGCCCCGGAGGGAGGGACAAGGTGGTCCCGCCCGCCGGTCAGGGAAAACGGGCGGGAACCACTTTGTTCCCTCACGGTACAAAACAGAGCCCGCTTTCCGCCACTGTTCGCCGTAACAGTTCACTCACCGTTCAGGTCAGCCGGACACGGCCTCCCACAGGCTCCACACCCCGAGCCCGAGCATCAGCAGCGCCGCGATCTTGGTGATGAGCCGCAGCGGAACCCGCTTCATCAGGGCCTTTCCGCCGACGATGCCCAGTCCGGCCACCGCCCACAGCGCGAGCACCGCGCCGAGGCCGACGGAGAGCGGATCGTCGTAACGCGCCGCGAGGTTCGCCGTCATGATCTGGGTGAGGTCGCCGAACTCCGCGACCAGGATGAGCATGAAGCCCGTCCCGGCGACCTTCCAGAAGGACTGGTTCTCCGGCCTGCGGACCTCCCCCTCATCCTCGTCCTTCTTCATCAGCAGCACGGCCGCGCCGCCGAGGAACAGCACTCCGGTCAGCGCCTGCACGATCTGCTGCGGCAGGAGGGTCAGCACACTGCCGGCCGCGACGGCGAGTGCCACATGCAGCGTGAAGGCGGCGGCGACGCCGGCGAAGACGTACGAGGCGCGGTAGCGGGTGCCGAGGACGAGCCCGGCGAGCGCGGTCTTGTCGGGAAGTTCGGCGAGGAAGACGACGCCGAAGACGAGCGCCGTCACGGTGAAGCTGATCAAGATCCCTCAATCGGTCGGGCTGCCCCACCGAGAGTGTTCCGACCGCTTACGACGGCTGTTGCGACACTTCGGCACGGCAGCGCACTCGGCGCCCGTGCCGTACGGCACGGGCGTGCACTGCTTGCCGAAGGTCTCGCTGGCCGATCCCCAATGAATCCGGAAAACGAACCCGGAAAAAGGACCTGCCTCCGGGCGCCGGCTCAGACGAGCTGAGCAGTATGTCGACGGTTCCGGCGAAGAGCTACTCCCCTTCTGCGCCGTCCATGGTACGCGAAGCCGCCGGGCCGGAAGTCTTGTCGCACCCCTTGTCGTGTCATGAACACGTCATTAGCTTCTTACCCAACGCACACCTCCCCGCAACACCGCGCGGCGAGCATTTCCTCGCCCGCACTGCAACACCCCACACCTCTTGGGAGTTCGCATGTCGAAGTTCTACGCGCGTCGACGCGTCAGCATACTCGCGGCGCTCACCGGTCTCATAGCCTCCGTCGGGCTTTTCAACAGCCCGACCGCCTCCGCCGCCCTCCCCACCCCGGTCAGCGCCGCCACCGCCCGCACCTACCTCGCCTCGCTCACCGTGGCGACCGAGGACCGCACCGGCTACGACCGCGACCTGTTCCCGCACTGGATCGCCCAGGACGACGAGCCCGGCGGCTGCAACACCCGCGAGGTCATCCTCAAGCGCGACGGCACGAACGTCGTCCAGGACTCCACAACCTGCGCCGCCACCAGTGGCAGCTGGTACTCCGTCTACGACGGCGCCACCTGGACCGTCGCCTCCGACCTCGACATCGACCACTTCGTCCCGCTCGCCGAGGCCTGGGACTCCGGCGCCGACGGCTGGACCACCTCCCGCCGCCAGTCCTTCGCCAACGACCGGACCCGCCCGCAGCTCATCGCCGTCACGGACAACGTCAACCAGGAGAAGAGCGACCAGGACCCGGCCGAGTGGATGCCCTCGCGCACGGCCTACCGCTGCACCTACGTCCGCGCCTGGGTCCAGGTGAAGTACTACTACGACCTCTCGGTCGACTCGGCCGAGAAGAGCGCGCTCACGAACTACCTCGCCAACTGCTGATCACGCGATCAGCACACCGGGATCACCGGGGTCACCAAGGTCACCAAGGTCACCAAGGTCACCAAGGTCAGGATCACCGAACCGTGATCTGCGGAACCTCCCCGCTGACCTCCGTCGTTCCGTACCGTACGGGGCGACGGAGGAGGGTGATCGCGTGGCGGGACTACGCCTGGGACCACTGCTGAGGTATGCCGACGGCTCGTCCGCGACCGTATGGGTCGAGGCGAGCCGTCCGTGCGCCGCCGAGGTGCGCTGCGCGGACGGCTCCGGCGGTGAGGCCCGCACCTTCCAGGTCGAGGGCCATCACTACGCCCTCGTCCCGGTGACCGGTCTGACGCCGGGCACCGCGACGGCGTACGAGGTGTTCCTCGACGGCACGCGCGTGTGGCCGCTGCCGGACTCCCCCTTCCCGCCCTCCCTGATCCGCGCCCCGCGCGAGGACGACACCGTCCGCGTGGCCTTCGGCTCCTGCCGCTGGGCCGCCCCTCCCTCCGACGAGAAGGACCCGGTCGGCCCCGACGCCCTGGACACCCTCGCGGCCCGGATAGCCGCCGATCCGGACGGCGAGCGGCCGGACGTGCTGCTGCTGTTGGGCGACCAGGTCTACGCCGACGAGACCTCGGGCGCGACCCGCCGCTGGCTGGCCGCGCGCCGCGACCTGAGCGACCCGCCGGGCAACGAGGTCGCGGACTACGAGGAGTACACCCACCTCTATTACGAGTCCTGGCTCGACCCCGAGGTGCGCTGGCTGCTGTCCACCGTGCCCAGTTGCATGATCTTCGACGACCACGACGTCATCGACGACTGGAACACCTCCGCCGCCTGGCTCGCCGACATGCGGGCCGTCGACTGGTGGCAGGAGCGGCTGCTGAGCGGCCTGATGTCGTACTGGGTGCACCAGCACCTGGGGAACCTGTCCCCGGCCGAACTGGCCGCCGATCCCCTGTACGCGGCCGTGCGCGAGACCCCCGACGGCACGGACCTGCTCCGTACCTTCGCCGCCGAGGCCGACGCCGACCCGGCCTCCGTCCGCTGGAGCTACCGGCGCGACTTCGGCCGCGTACGCCTGCTCATGGTGGACACCCGGGCGGCCCGCGTCCTCGACGAGAAGAACCGCGCGATGCTCCACCCGGGCGAGGAGCGGTGGCTGCGCGAGCAGGCGCTGGACACGCCCGGTTCCTACGACCACCTCCTCATCGGCACCTCGCTGCCCTGGCTGCTGCCGCACCTGGTGCACGACGCCGAGGGGTGGAACGCGGCGCTGTGCCGGGGCGAGAAGGGTGCGCGGTGGGCCCGCTTCGGGGAGGACCTGCGGCGCCGGGCCGACCTGGAGCACTGGGCGGCCTTCCCGGCGTCCTTCGACGCGCTGGCGGCGCTGATCGCCGAGGCCGGTTCGGGGCCGCACGCGCCGGCGACGGTGCTCGTACTCTCCGGGGACGTGCACCACGCGTATGTGGCCGAGCCGGTGTGGCCTGGCGGGGCGCTTTCCGGGGCGGTCTCTGGGGCGGTCTCCGGGTCGGCTTCCGGGACGGTGTCTGGGGCGGTCTCCGGAGCGGCTTCCGGATCGGCTTCCGGATCGGCGGTCCCTGGGCCACCTGCTGGGCCGGTTTCCGGGGTGCCGGACGCCCGGGTCCTCCAGCTGACCTGCTCCCCCGTCCACAACTCCATCCCCCTGTCGATCCGGCTCGGCTTCCGGTTCGGCTGGAGCGCGGTGGCCCGGGCCCTGGGCCGCCGCTTCGCCGGGCACGGCGGCTGTCCGCGTCCGCCGGTCGACTGGCGCCGGACGGGCGGGCCCTGGTTCGGCAACCAGCTCATGACGCTGACGCTGCGCGGCCGTTCGGCCCGGCTGCGGCTGGACCAGGCGCGTGAGGTGCGGGGAGCGAGCCCCCAACTGCGGACGGTCGTGGAGTCCGAGCTCGTCCCGTAATTCCCCTGAATCCCCCGTAATCCCCCTGACCCCCTTTGCGCCCGGTTGTTGCGTCCGTGACCGTTGATCCCCCTATTGCGCCCGGTTGTTGCGCACGTGACCCGTGATGCTCGTGACGCGTCCCACAGTCCGGGTCCCCGGGGGTCGGCTCCCCCTGTTCCCGACGGCATGATGAGGCGGACCGTCCGCTTCCAGCGGGCGGTTCACCGCACCGCTCGAACTCCGCCACGCGCCCATGCCAGGGAGTCCCACCCTTGCCCGCACCGACCACGGACCACGCGCCCGTCTCCGTCGCCCTGGTCGGCGCCGGACCGCGCGGCACCAGCGTCCTGGAACGACTCTGCGCCTCCGCGCCGGAACTCCTCCCGCCCGGCGCACGGCTGACCGTCCACGTCGTCGACCCGGCGCCGCCCGGCCCCGGCCGCGTCTGGCGCACCGCGCAGTCGTCCGAGTTGCTGATGAACACCGTGGCCTCGCAGGTGACCCTGTTCACCGACGACAGCGTGGAATGCTCGGGGCCGATCCGTCCGGGCCCCAGCCTGCACGAGTGGGCGGCCGGCGAACTGGACCCGGACGCGTACCCGACCCGCGCGCACTACGGCCGGTACCTGGAGTGGGTGTTCGCACGCACGGTGCGCGAGGCGCCGCCCGGGGTGCGGGTCGAGACGCACGCGGCGCGCGCGGTACGGCTCGACGACGAACCCGACGGCCGCCAGAGCCTCGCCCTCGACGACGGCCGCGTACTGACCGGCCTGTCCGCCGTGGTGCTCGCCCAGGGCCATCTGCCGGTGGTCGCGGACCCGGCGCTGCGGCGGCTCGCGGCGTACGCCGAACGACACGGGCTGCGGCATGTGGCGCCCGCCAACCCGGCCGACGTCGACCTGTCCTCCATATCCCCCGGCGAACCCGTGCTGTTGCGCGGCCTCGGCCTCAACTTCTTCGACCACACGGCCCTGTTGACGACGGGCCGCGGTGGCCGCTTCGTACCCGATCAGCGTGGTCTGCGATACGTCCCCTCCGGCCGCGAGCCGCGCCTGTACGCCGGTTCGCGACGCGGCGTCCCGTACCAGGCCCGCGGCGACAACGCCAAAGGCCCCTACGGCCGTCACCTCCCGCTCGTCCTCACCGACGAGGTGATCGCCCGCTTCCGCAAGCGCGCCGACTCCGGCGAGGCACCGGACTTCCTCGCGGAGATATGGCCGCTGATGGCGAAGGAGGTGGAGACGGTCTATTACGAAGCGCTGCTCCGGGCCACGGAATGGGGACGGCCCCGGGACTCACGGGACTTCCAGGACTCCCGGGACTCACGGGACTCACGGGACTCACGGGACTTCCGAGATCGGTTCCTGGCCACCGCCCACCGCAGCTCGCAAGAGGCAGCCGTGCTGGACGAGTTCGGCGTGCCGCAGGCCGAGCGCTGGTCCTGGGACCGCACGTCCCGCCCGTACGCGGGGCAGGTCTTCCGCGGCCCGGACGACTGGCGGGACTGGCTGCTCGGCCACCTCCGCGAGGACGCCGGCCAGGCCGCCCTCGGCAATGTCGCCGGCCCGCTGAAGGCGGCCCTGGACGTGCTGCGCGACCTGCGCAACGAGCTGCGGCGGATCGTCGACCACGGCGGACTCGCCGGCGCGTCCCGCCGGGACCACCTGGACCGCTGGTACACCCCGCTCAACGCCTTCCTGTCCATCGGCCCGCCCCGGCGGCGCGTCGAGGAGCTGGCCGCGCTGGTGGAGGCGGGCGTGGTCGAGGTGCTCGGGCCACGCCTGGAGGTCCGCGAGGAGGACGGGGCGTGGGTGGCGCGTTCCCCCGAGGTGCCGGGCTCCGCCGTGCGCGTGACGACTCTCGTGGAGGCGCGGCTGCCGGAACCGGATCTGCGGCGGACGGCCGACCAGTTGCTCGCCCGGCTGCTGAAGACGGGACAGTGCCGGCCCCATTTCGTGGACGGTTACGAAACCGGGGGCCTCGACGTGACGCAGCGGCCGTACCGTCTGATAGATCGTCAAGATCGTGTGCACCCACGACGGTTCGCCTTCGGAGTACCCACCGAGGGTGTGCACTGGGTGACCGCGGCGGGGGCCAGACCTGGTGTGGATTCGGTCACGCTGTCGGACGCGGACGCGGTGGCGAGAGCGGCCCTACGTGCAGCAGGAGCAGTAACGGAAGGGCAAGTTGAGGCAAACCAATGGCCAAATGTTGAACTTGAAAGCATCGCTTAGGGCCTCCTAACGTGAGTTACTCATCGGTTCCGTCCCCAGACCGGTCCAATCCCACGGACCGGTCCGACCGAAGGAGTAACCCCCCATGACCGCACGACTCAACGGCGCCCAGCCGTACGTTCTCGGACTGTTCCGCATCGTTGTCGGCTTACTCTTCGCCTGCCACGGCGCCGCCAAGCTCTTCGGCGTCCTCGGCGGCGGCGACGGCAAGGGCGGCACGGTCGACGCCGGCGCCTGGCCCACCTGGTACGCGGCCGTGATCGAGTTGGTCGGCGGCGCCCTCGTACTGCTCGGCCTCGGCACGCGGGCCGCCGCGTTCATCTCCTCGGGCGCGATGGCGTACGCGTACTTCAAGGTTCACCAGCCCAACGCCCTGTGGCCCATGGAGAACGGCGGCGAGGCCTCGGCGATGTTCTGCTGGGTCATGCTGCTGCTGGTCTTCACCGGCTCCGGCGCCTTCGGCCTGGACCAACTGTTCGCCAGGCGTTCGACATCGGCACGGACGCCCGCGTCGGAGCAGGCACCGGTGTCTGTCTGAGCCGGTATCTGTCTGAGCCGGTGTCTGTTTGTCCGGAGTCTGTCTGATCCACCGGCGGGCCGGCGGCCGGGTGGTTGCCTGACACGGCGGTCGGCCCGCCTTCCAGTTTCCGCTCTGTTCCACTTTCCGCTCTGTTCCACTTTTCCGGTGAACACCTTGTGCCCAACGCACGAGCCCCCGGTGAATGCGCTGTCACGCCCCCGGCGTACGCTGTATGGCTGTTATGGGCCGCCCTGCCGCACCCCCGCGACACCCGCGGCATCGCAGCGCGGACCGGCCACGGGGGGACGACGGGGAGTAGCGGTGTTCGAGAGTGTGGGGGCCTTGACCGGCAGCCCCTGGATCTACGCCATGGTGGCGCTGTCGGTGCTCCTGGACGTGTTCCTGCCGGTGCTGCCGAGCGGCGTGCTCGTGATCACGGCCGCCACCGCGGCGGCCGCGGGCTCCGGCGCGGCGGCCGGCCAGGTCCCGGACAAGGTCCCCGACATCCTCGTCCTCATCCTGTGCGCGACGACCGCGTCCGTGCTGGGCGACCTGGTGGCGTACCGGCTGGCCTGGCGCGGCGGGGAACGTCTGGACCGCGCCATCGCCCGCTCCCGCCGCCTGAGCACCGCGCAGGAACGTCTCGGCTCGGCCCTGGCCCGCGGTGGCGGCGCCCTGGTCGTCCTGGCCCGATTCGCCCCGGCCGGCCGCTCGGTCGTCTCCCTCGGCGCGGGGGGGGGGCCCCCCCCCCCCCCCCCCCACCCCCCCCCCCCCCCCCCCCGCGGCCCCCGCCCCCGCGCCCCCCCCCACGCCCCCCCCCCCAAACCCCCCCCCCCCCCCCTGACCCCCAGGCAT
>NZ_JBFAIR010000007.1:0-323704 GCF_040654815.1 Streptomyces sp. NPDC050619
TGGGCCGGCATCGACTGCCCGAGGCGGGAGGCGACGCGTACGGCGCGGGGGCTTTCCAGTGCGTCCACGAACCGGACTGTCGTCCCGTCCAGCACGCCGAGGTGCACGGTCTCCTGCAGTTGTGCGTTGAGCCGTTCCAGGAAGGGATGGAGGGCCTGCCGTACGTCGAAGCGCTGGAGGATGGAGAAGGCGACGCCGGTGAGCGCCGTGCCCGGGACGTACGCCTTGCCCCGCTCGGCCTGCCGGATGAATCCGCGGTAGGTGAGCATCGCGAGCAGGCGGTGTGCGGTGGAGGTCGCGACCCCCAGGTACTGGGCGACCTCGGTGAGCCTGAGCTCATTCCGCTCGCCGAGCAGGAGCAGCACCCTCAGCGCGTTGTCGACCGACTCGATCGGATACTGCGGCGCGGGCCCGCTGGCGAGCGACAACTGAACCTCGGACTTCTTCATGACAGAAGAATAAGGCGGACTCTCGCCGAGCACCCGCCACCCTGACTCCTCCCGGTTGACTGCACGGGATCCCAATGTTCTACTCAGCAGAGATAGTCTCCGCTCTACAGAGGGACGGATTGATGAGTGACCGCGCCGACCTCCTCGACGATGTGCGCCGCGGGATGATCCCCGCGCACATCTACAACGATCAGGATGTCTTCGACCTGGAGAAGAAGCGGCTGTTCAGCCGTGCGTGGATGTTTGTGGGGCACGAGTCGGAGATACCGGCCGCCGGCGACTACGTCGTACGCCGCGTGCTCGACGACTCCTTCATCCTCGCCCGCGACGAGAAGGGTGAGATCCACGCTCACTTCAACATGTGTCTGCATCGTGGAATGCAGGTGTGCCGTGCGGAGATGGGTAACGCCTCCCACTTCCGCTGCCCGTACCACGGCTGGTCCTACCGCAATGACGGACGCATTGCGGGCCTGCCGTTCCACCAGGACGCCTACGGCGGCGAGGCCGGCTTCCGCAGGAAGGGCCAGCGGCTGCTGCCCGCCCCGAACCTGGACACGTACAACGGCCTGATCTTTCTCTCCATGGATCCCGAGGCGCCGTCCCTGCTCGACCATCTCGGCGACTTCGTCTTCTACCTCGACTACTACACGAAGCAGAGCCCGAGCGGCATCGAGCTGCGTGGTCCGCAGCGGTGGCGGGTGAAGGCCAACTGGAAGATCGGCGCCGAGAACTTCGCCGGCGACATGTACCACACGCCGCAGACCCACACGAGCGTCGTCGAGATCGGCCTGTTCCGCGAGCCCAAGGCCGAGAAGCGCAAGGACGGCTGCACCTACTGGGCCGGCAACGGCGGCGGTACCACCTACAAGCTGCCGCCCGGCACCCTGGAGGAGCGTCTGCGCTACGTCGGCTACCGAGACGAGATGATCGAACGGATGAAGAAGTCCTGGTCCGAGGACCAGCTCCGGGTCATCGGCGAGGACGGTTTCATGATCTCCGCCGCCTCCCTCTTCCCCAACCTCAGCCTGGTGCACAACTGGCCGAAGGTCGCCGACAGCGACGAGGTGGTCCCGTTCATCTCCCTGCGCCAGTGGCAGCCCGTCAGTCAGGACGAGACGGAGATCCTCTCCTGGTTCGCCGTCGACGCCGAGGCGCCCGAGGAGTTCAAGGAACTGTCGTACAAGGCGTACCTCATGTGCTTCGGATCCACCGGCATGTTCGAGCAGGACGACGTGGAGAACTGGGTTTCCCTCACGAACACCGCCGCCGGCTCGATGGCGCGGCGTCTGCTTCTGAACAGCCGCATGGGCCTGCTGGCCGACGGTACCGAGGTTTCCCCGCGGCTCACGCCTGATCAGTTCACGGGCCCCGGCACGGCGCATGTCGGATACGGCGAGTACAACCAGCGGGAGCTGCTGAACCGCTGGGCCGACCACCTCGCCGCACCGGACACCGGGGTCGCCACGGTCGAGGTGGGCCGGGAACGCGGCGCCGGCGACGCGAAGAACAGCACGACGGGGAGCCCGGCATGACGACGCGGACCGGTTCGTACCGGGGTGGCGCCTACTCCGCGGGCCGCACCGGCACCCACTCCGAGCAGGCGGTACTCGGCGCCCATGCCTCACGGGTGAAGCGGGCGGGAGGCACCCTGCCCTTCCACGATGAGCGTCATCTGCTGGCCCACCAGTGGCTCGTCGACGAGGCGTACCTCCTGGACGCCCAGCGGTATGAGGAGTGGCTCGATCTGCTCACGGACGACATTCACTACCTGATGCCGGTCCGGGTCACCACCGCGCTCGGCGCCGGCTTCGACACCGCCCCCGGCATGGCCCACTTCGACGAGGACAAGTACTCCCTCTCGCGCCGCGTCGCCCGGTTCCTCACCGAGCACGCCTGGACGGAGGACCCGCCGTCGCGTTTGCGGCACCACCTCACCAATGTGCGTACCTTCGCCGCGGAGGCGCCGGAGCACGTGGTGGTGGAGTCGGGTGTGCTGCTGTACCGCAGCCGCGGCGACTACCGGGAAGCGGCCCAGGTCTCCGCCGGCCGGGAGGATCTGCTGCGCCGCACGGACGGCGGGTGGAAGCTGGCGCGCCGCACCATCCTCGTCGACGACTCGGTCATCCGCATGCAGAACCTGGCGGTGTTCCTGTGACGCTGAGCTGGGAAGGCGAGGACGAGGACGCCCGGGCCGCGCGGCGGGCAGCCGCTCAGAAGGCCGCCCTTCAGGCGGGCCGCACCGGCGAGCCACTCAGGCTGGGCAACGAATTCGCGGAGGTCCGGGTCAGCCGCGTGGAGACCCGCAACGGCTCCCGGCTGCTCGTCGAGTCGACCCGCTCGGGCCAGTGGGTGGCCCTGTGCCCGCTGGAGCTGGAGGCCCTGACCTGGCAGAACACGGCCACCTTCGCCGCGATGATCGGCAGCCCCTTCGGCCCGCTCCTCCCCGAGGAGGAGACGTGAGCGGCTGGCTGGACGGCAAACGCGCCCTCGTGGTCGGTGCCGGATCGGGCATCGGAAGGGCCGTCGTCGACGTGTTCCGCACCGAGGGCGCACGGGTCGCCGCGCTCGAACGCGACCCGGCCAAATGCCAGGCCCTGCGCGGAGAACTCCCCGAGGTCCCCGTGGTGGAGGGTGACGCCACGACCCGATCCGCCAACGAGAGGGCCGTCGAGGCCGCTGTGGACGTCTTCGGCGGCCTCGACGTCCTGGTCAACTGCGTGGGCATCTTCGACTACTACCAGGGGCTCGGCGACCTGCCCGCCGACATCCTGGACGAGGCGTTCGACGAGATGTTCTCCGTCAACGTCAGAAGCCAACTGCACTCGGTCAAGGCCGCTCTGCCCGTCCTGCGGGAGGCCAAGGGGGCGATCGTGCTCACCGAGTCGACCTCCGCCTACCACCCCGGGCGCGGTGGCATCCTCTACGTCTCCTCCAAGTTCGCCGTACGCGGCGTGGTCACCTCCCTCGCCTACGAACTCGCCCCGGATGTCCGCGTCAACGCGGTCGCCCCCGGCGGCACCCTCGGCACCGACCTGCGCGGGCTCGACAGCCTCGGGCTGGCAGGGCGCAGCCTGGGTGACACCCCGGGCCGGGCCGGCGAGCTCGCCGCCCGGGTCCCGCTGCGAACGGCTCTCTCCGCGACCGACCACGCCTGGAGCTATGTCTTCCTCGCCTCCGACCGGTCGCGGGGCATCACCGGCCGCGCCGTCCATCCGGACGGCGGTATCGGCGTCAAAGCCTGAACCTCATCCGATCTCCTGTGAAAGGACAGCACCGTGCCTTTCCTCAAGGCCGACCTGGCGGCATGCCAGGGATACGCGAACTGCGTCATCGCGGCACCGGACACCTACGACCTGGACGACGACGGCGTCGTCGTGCTCCTCAAGACCGAGATCACCGACCAGGACCTGCCCCGCATCCAGGAAGCGGCCCGCACCTGCCCCGCCTCCGCCCTCACCATCGAGGGCATATGAGCGGCCGCACCGTCCTGCTCGTGGGCGCCTCCGTGGCCGGGGTACGGGCGGCGCGCGCCCTGCGCGCACAGGGCCACGCGGGAAGGATCGTCCTGGCGGGAGCCGAGCCCCACCTGCCCTACGACAAGCCCCCGTTGTCCAAGCAGTTCCTGGCGGGAGACTGGGACACGGAGCGCCTCCTCCTGCTGACCGAGCAGGAAGCGAGGGACCTGGACATCGAGCTGCGGCTCGGCAGCCGGGCCGTGGAGCTGGACCCGACGGGGCATCTGGTCCGCTTCGAAGACGGCGCCGAGTGCGGCTACGACGTGTGCGTAGTGGCCACGGGAGCGGCGGCCCGCCCGTCGCCGTGGCAGGTCGACTCCGGACTGCACCTCGTCCGTTCCCTCGCCGATGCCGACGCCCTGCGGTCCGACCTGGCGCGGGGCGGACACGTCGTGGTCATCGGCGCCGGCTTCATCGGGGCCGAGACGGCCTCCACCGCGCGCGCCCTCGGTTGCGAGGTCACGGTCGTCGACCCGTCCCTCGCCCCTATGGAACGGGTGCTCGGCGCGGAGCTGGGCAAGCTGTTCGTCTCCCTGCACGAACGCCACGGAGTTCGCACGCGGGTCGGCCGTGCCGTACGTTCGGTCACTGGGGCGGCGGGTAGTCTCGCCGTCACCCTCGACGACGGCGAGATTCTGCGGGCGTGCACGGTCGTGGTCGGCATCGGAGCCGTCCCCAACGACGACTGGCTCGCCGGATCGGGCCTGCGACTGGCGGATGGCGTGCTGTGCGACGAGTACGGCCGCGCCGTCGGCGCCGAGGGCGTCTTCGCGGCCGGCGATGTCGCCCGCTGGTTCCACCCCGGTCACCAGGAACACCTGCGAGTGGAGCACTGGACCAACGCCGTCGACCAAGCGGCGACGGTCGCCCACACCATCGTTCATCCTGAGGAACCGCGGCCCTACGCGCCCGTGGAATACGTCTGGAGCGACCAGTACGACTGGAAGATCCAGATCGTCGGTCGCCCCGCGACGGCGACCCAGCACACCGTGATCGGCATGTTCGACGAGAACGCCCGAGCGGTTGCCCTGTTCGGGGACGAAGCCGGCCGCCTCACCGCAGCCGTCACCGTCAACTGGCCACGAGTCCTGCTGGAGTGCCGCCGTCTCGTCGCAGGCGGGAGCACCCTGGATGCCGCCAAGCGACGCGTGGACGCACTCGCACACCCACCTGTCCCCGCCCCCGGAGCCGCCTCGTGACGACACAAGATCTGGCTGCCCTGCGCCGACTCGTCTCGGACGCCTGCCGGGTACTGGCGGCACGTGGGCTCGCCGACGGCATTCTCGGCCACATCAGCCTGCGCGTCGACGAACGTACGCTGCTCGTACGATGCCGCGGGCCACACGAACGCGGCCTGCTGTACACCGAGCCGGACGACATCCGCCTGGTCGACCTCGACGGAGCGGCCGCGGCACCCGGGGAGTTGGACGGATGGGCGGTTCCGAACGAACTCCCCTTGCACACCGAGATCCTGCGCACCCGGCCGGAGGTGACGTCCGTCGTCCACGCCCATCCCCAGGCGGTCGTCGCCGCCGATCTCGCGGGACTGGGAATTCGCCCCGTCGTAGGGGCCTTCGACATCCCCGGCACACGGCTGGCGGCCCGTGGTGTACCGGTCTATCCGCGTGGAGTTCTCATCAGCGAGCGTCGGCTCGCGGCCGAAATGGTGGCCGCGCTCGGTGACCGAGACGTCGTCGTACTCCGCGGCCACGGACTGACCAGCACCGGCACCAGCGTCCCCGAAGCCGTCCTGCGCGCCATCTCTGTCGACACGATCGCTCGCCTCTGTCTGGACGTCGTCAAGGCGGGCGGGACTCTGACGGATCTTCCGGAGAAGGACCTGCGCGAACTCCCCGACCTGGGCGGCTCGTTCAACAACGACACGGCCTGGCGACACGAGATGGCACGGCTTGGGTGACGTACCGACGTCAAGCCACACGCGTGATCCACCTTCGGCGTGACCGAGCCTGCCGATCGGCTGGTCCGCCACGATCGCCTTCAGGTCGAGATCGCCCTTTTCCATCACGTCTGTGACCATCGGCGTGTCGATCGTGCACGGGCACACCGCGTTGATCTGGATGCCGCGCGGTGCGTATTCAAGTGCCGCACTGCCGGTGAGGCCGATCACGCCGTGCTTGGACGCGTGGTACGCGGCGCGACCCGGGAGACCCACGAGCCCGCCAAGTGAGGAGCAGTTCACGATGGCGCCGCTGCCCTGGGTGCGCATCTGGCGCAGTTCGTGCTTCATACAGGCCCAGACACCACGGAGATTGACCGCGTTGACTCGGTCGAACACCTCGTCGGGTTCATCGGCGAGGAGCGGCGCGTCACGACCGTCGGTTCACAGGCGTTCCTGCAGCACACTCTGACCGCGAGGCTGCGGTCCGGACAGCACGTCCGGATGCCGGCGATGATGCGGGTGGAGGTCCACCCTGAGTGGCGGGTCAGAGTTGGTGAGTGGCGACTCTCGCCGGCACCGCCTGCGTCTCCATGACCGGACCCGCGGTCGGATTCGGATTCCCGGTCTTTGCTCCGCGCAGCCGGTCGAGCACCGCGGCGGGGTCGGCCGGAGCCTGCGCGCCCCGCCATCCGACGTGCCCGTCGGGGCGGACCAGCACCAGCGGCCGCTCGTAGAGCCTGGCCGCGGCCGGATCGGCAAGGCGCAGCACCGTCAACGGCACGCCACGCTGGTGCGCGGAGTTCACCAGCGGGGACGGGTCTGCCACCCCGGAGACCACGAGCACGAAGCCGCGGCCGAAGTGGTCGAGCACCGAGCTGCCGTCGGGCAGCCGGATGTGCGGTGCCCGGCATCCGGGCCAGGTCGACGGGACGTAGTCGTCCGGCTCGTCGGGCGGCTGCGGGGTGCCGTCCGGTACGCAGATCGGGGAGCCGCTGTAGCGGTATCCGAGCTGGATGCCCGTGCAGCGGAACTCCTCGCCCCTCGACCGGCGGATCATCTCGCCCATCTTGCTGCGGGCCAGGTCGCCCTCCGCGTCCGCGCGGCCGAGTGCGGCGTCGGGTGCGAGCTGGGAGTCGGACTTCCAGTTGTTCGATGCCTCGGTGACGTTGCGGACGGCGATCGGCCGCCGCTCCAGCTCGTAGCTGTCGAGCAGCGCCGGGCCTCCCCAGCCCTGGAGGACCGCGGTGAGCTTCCAGCCGAGGTCGACGGCGTCGCCGATCCCGGTGTTGGCGCCGAAGCCTCCCCTGGGCCACAGCAGATGGGCCACAGCAGATGGGCCGCATCACCGGCGAGGAACACCCGTCCCGCACGGTAGCTGGGGGCCACGACGCAGTGCCCGCTCCAGGGTGGGCGGCGAGTATCTCCACGTCGATACCAGGACGGACCGGCTGCCGTACGACCTGTCTCCGCGCGGTGCGACCTACTACTGCGCCGGCTGGTGCGATGACGGCACCGACCGGGTCTTCCACGACCTGATGCCCGATTTGCCGAGCGTGTCGCGATCATGATTCGTGCGGCATCCGGCTTTCGCCGTCGTACCGCTGGATCGCGGCGGCCGACCAGATGTGCGCCCGTGTCACCGCCTCGGCCCAGTCGCCGTTGCGGCTGCGGAGGGCCTCGACGAGCTCGGAGTGGCTGCTCATCGATCGTCGCAACCGTACGGGATCGTAGTGCCGGAACGTCCGGCGGGCGAGCGGCAGCAAACGGAACGTCCCAGAGATGGACTGCAGGGTGGGGTTGTTCGCGGCGCTGCGCACGATCTCGTGGAACCTCTCGTTGAGTGCGGCGAGTTGCTCGAAAATCTCGTCGTTCTCGTCGTTCTCGTCGCTCAGTGAGCGGACGAGCTGATGCATCTCGCCATCGAACTTCTCCAGTTCGGCCAGTTGGTCCGCGGTGATGCGCTCGGCGGCTCCCCGGGCCGCCATCCCTTCCAGGGTGGCCCTGATCCCCGCGACGTCCTGTGTTTCCGATGGCGGGACGGCCCTGACCGCAGCGCCCCGATTCGGGCGGACCTCGACCAGACCCTCGGATGCCAGTCGGCTCAACGCCTCACGAACGGGTGTGCGACTCACGCCGACCGACTCGGCCAGCGCGCTCTCCCGCAGACGGAACCCGGGGGGCAGCTGGCCGTTCAGGATCAACGAGCGGATCTCGTCGACCACCCTGTCAACAGTGTTTCCTCGCGTGGGCTCGACTTCTGTCATCCCCGTATTGTATGCAATACCTCGCCTTGGGTGAAGGGTGCACTCACTCCCAAGGGGCTTTTACCCAGTAAATCGAAAGAAACAAGTTCTTGACAACAGAATATCAAGAGAGGTTGTATGCACGTGGGCAGTCATCTATGAGGAGGTGCCTCCATGGGCACTCGGCGCTTCACCGACGAAGACCCCCAGCTCGACGCGCTCTACGCAGACCTGGCCGACATCGACCTGCAGCCCCTGTGGCGCCTGTCTGGTGTCCTGACCGGCGAACCGGTGTCGCGCGCGCAGCCCTACCGATGGCGTGGGAAGCAGTTGCGCGAGGTCGGTGACCGGGCAGGCCGCCTGGTGCCCCTCGACAAGGGCGGGGACCGTCGGGTGCTGTCCTGCGCGAATCCGGGACTCGGCGGCGCCCCGTACGCCACGCCGACGCTGTGGGCCGGGCTGCAGCACCTCGACGGCCACGAGTACGCCCCCGCGCACCACCACACCCCGGCGGCGCTCCGGTTCGTGTTCGAGGGCTCCGGCGTCTGGACGCTCGTGGACGGCGACCCGATCCATATGGCCCGCGGTGACCTCGTGCTGACGCCCTCGTGGACGTTCCACGAGCACCACAACACGACCGCCGATCCGATGATGTGGCTCGACGTCCTGGACGTCCCCCTCGTGTCCTACCTCGAGTCGATCTTCTACGAGGTCGGGCCGAGCGACGAGGTGAACAGGCGCACGGCGGCGCGGTCGGCCGCTGAGCAGCGGTGGGCACTGGGCGCCGGGCTCACACCGGTGGCCCGGGATCTGCCGGAACCGCCGGCCGATCACTCGCCGTTGCTCGTGTACCGCTGGAGCGACACCGATGACGCCCTGCGGGTGCTCGCCGGCACCGTCGAGCGCGACGCGAGGCTGCGCTTCACCGACCCCGCGAGGGGAACGGACGTCATGCCCACGATGCGCTGTGAGATGCAGCGCGTTCCCGCCGGCCGCACGACGACGCCGCACCGGCAGACCGGCTCCCGGGTGGGGGCCGTGTTGAACGGAACCGGGACGCTCGTCATCGCAGGGCACGAGTTCGACATCGAACCGGGCGACGTCTTCGCCGTGCCGTCCTGGAGCTGGCTCACGCTGGCCTCCGAAACAGCCGAAGACCTCGACGTGTTCACGGTCAGCGACGCCCCGGTCCTCGAGGCGATCCGGCTGTACCGCGAGGAGTGGCGGGAGGAGCAGCAGTGAAGTTCGTGAGCTTCGAGACAGCGAACGGCAGCCGTGGCGTGGGCGTCCTGACCGAAGAGGGAATCCGGGTGCTGCTGCTCGACGATCGGCGCGAGCCGGGCACCTCGCCGATGCGGCGCCTGCTGCAGGATGCCGGAGGCCGACTGACCGAGCTGCGGGACCGGGTGGACGGTGCCCCGGTGCTGGCGGTCACCGATGTCCGCATCGACGCTCCGGTGCCGGACCCTTCGAAGATCGTTGCCGCCCCCGTCAACTACCGCGATCACCAGGCCGAGATGCGCCAGGAGACTCACGTCGACACTCTCGGTGTGTTCCTCAAGTCGCCCTCGTCCTTGGTGCCGTACGGGGGCGTGGTCCAACTGCCCTATCGCGACCGGCGGTTCGACCAGGAGGGCGAACTGGCGCTGGTGGTGGGGCGGGAGATGTCCGACATCCCGCCGGAGAAGACGCTGGACTACGTCGCCGGCTACACCTGTCTGCTCGACATGACGATGCGCGGTGGCGAGGACCGCTCGATTCGCAAATCCTTCGACACGTTCACCCCTCTGGGCCCCTACCTGGTCACCCCTGACGAGGTCGGTCCGCTGGAGGCCCTCGAGCTGCGCTGTTCGGTGGACGGTACACCGCGGCAGCACGCCCGCATCGCCGACCTCATCTGGGACGTTCCCAGGCTGCTGTCGTACATATCGAGCACGATGCGGCTGCTGCCCGGTGACGTGATCTCCACCGGCACACCGGCCGGCGTGGGTGAGGTTCGAGACGGCCAACGGATCGTCGTGGAGATCGACCGGGTCGGTCGGCTCGACGTGTCGGTGAGCTCGACCGGTGCCGTGGCGTCGCCGACTCGTGGCCACAAGGTGCCGCACGCCGTCGCGGCGGCATCGGCCAGTTGATCCGCTCCGCAAAGGGAGCGAAGCGCCGGTCACGGCTCCGGTCGTACTGCTGGTGCCGACGGGCCGCGGACCGCGATGGTGCTCGGGGCCGCCTGAGAGCGAACGCGGCCCACCATCGCGACCGGGTGCGCCGTACCCCAGCGAGAGGGACGATCTCGCACCGCGTAGCGATCTGAGAGGAATCGTCATGCCTGAGGACAGGCAGGCAGGAAGCGGTGGCAACGCCACCCAGAGACCGGTAACGGTCCTTTGTCCGTCCATCCGGCTCCCGCGTCAGCCAGGGATCCAGTTCCAGACCATCAACCATTCGGCGGCGACACAATGACCGAGACCTTCGTCCTCATCTCCGGCGCGTGGCACAGCGGCTGGACCTGGCGTCTGGTGGCGCAGAGACTGCGCGCCGCCGGTCACCATGTCCTGGCCCCGGATCTTCCGGGCCTCGCGGACGGCGACGACCCCGAGCGGTACAGCCTGGCCGACGCCAGCGACTTCATCGTCGACCTCGTCGGACGCCACGACCTGCGGGACATCACCCTGGTCGGGCACAGCTGGGGCGGGGTTCCGCTCACCGGTGCCGCTCATCGGCTGGCGCCCCGGCTGCGCAAGCTCATCTACTGGAGCGCATTCGTTCCCGCGGAGGGAACCCCCATGCTGGAAGAGGCCCCGCCGCACTACGGGGAGTTGTTCCGCGGGCTTGCCGCCGCCTCCGGGAACAACAGTGTCGCCCTCCCGTATGACGTCTTCAGCAGCGCATTCATGCAGGACGCCGACGAAAGTACGCAGCGGACCGTCCACAGCTTCCTTGTGCCTCAACCGATGCGCTACTTCACCGAAACCGTCAAGCCGATCGACCCAGCAGCACTCGGCATACCGGCCGTCTACCTCCTCAGCTCCGACGACATCTCCCTGCCACCCGGCGAGTTCAGCTTCACACCACGCTTCCCGCACCGCCTCGGCCCTGCCACACCGGTCATCGAGATCCCCGGTAGCCACGAGGCCCAGTTCACCCGCCCCGCCGAACTCGCAGCCGCCCTGCTCAAGGCTTGACTTCCTTCCCCTCCCGAACCGCCGGAGGAGGAGGACATGCGCGAACTCCTCGACCTTGGCGGCTCGTTCAACCATGACAGAGGTCGGCCACACGAGAGGGCACGGCTCCCCTGACGTGCGGCGGGCGAGCCCCGGGGCCCACCCCACCACCCGGCGGGAGAGCGCCAGCGGAGGGCCGGGCGCCGACGGGTATGGGGTGCGCGGGTGCTTCGTGTGGTCGCTGCTGGACAACTTCGAGTGGGCGCAGGGGTACGCGCGGCGGTTCGGGCTGGTGCACATGGCCATGCCGGGACTGTCCGTTCAGCGGGTGAGCTTCACCGTTCTCTTCCAGGCCGCCGCGGACCAGATCATCGTCGCCCCGGGGCCTGCCCGGGGCAGTACGGCGTCGTTGATCGGGGCCATCGGCCGGGCCGTACTGGCCAACCTCCTCCCCGAACAGCGCCGCCAGCGCCTGAAGGCCCAAGATGATCAAGGGCGGAGACGTTGACGCCGGGCCTGACGGCTAACGCAACGGCGTTGCACTCGCCTCGATGTTCGATCATGTGCACAACGTGCTGGGCGCGCCCGTGCGGCCGCTGAGGGCCGCGGTCGGCCGCGGGCGTTGCCAGTGCCTATCGATCCGGTCCCGGCTCCTCGGAAAGCAACCGTGCGATCCCCGCAGGACTGAACACGTCCTGTGTGCCGAGGGCAACTCCGCCGTGCAGTCCTGAGTTCCCCTTGAGCTGGGTCGCGGTGATGGTCAGCTTGCGGGTGGCCAATGGCAGGGCGCGCTGGTACACGGCGGCGCGTACGGCCGAGACGAGGTCGTCTCGGAGTTCACTGAGTGGGCCGGCGAGCACCACGGTGCGGGGATTGAACATGTGCACCAGCATGGCCACCACCTCTCCGATCTCCGTGGCTGCCTGGCGTACGGCATGCAGCGCGGTCGGATCGCTGTCGGCGATGCGCCGGGCGAGCTCGCGGGTGCCGAAGAGCGGGTCGTCGGTGGTCACTTCCGGGATGCCGAGGCCCCGCAGGACCGCGCGGTGGGAGGCCAGGGCGCCGACGCAGCCGACGTTCCCGCAGGCGCACAAGACGTTGCCGCCGCCTACGGCTCTGATGTGCCCGATGTCGCCGGCCGCTCCGTCGGCGCCGCGGTACACGTCACCGTCGGCGGTGATGAGCCCCGAGCCGATGCCGGTCGCGATCTTGAGGCAGAGCAACGGGGTCTCGAGCCGAGCCTGGGTGACCTCACCCATGGCCATCAGGTTGACGTCGTTGTCCACGACGACGGGACAATGGAAGCGCTCCCGCAGGTGTTCCGCCACCGGGTAGCCGTCCCAGCCCGGCATCCCGGTGGGTTGAACCGCGCAGCCCTGTTCGAAGTCCACCGGACCGGGCAGGCCGACGACGACTGCACGCACGCGGCCGGGATCGCGGTGGTTCGATTCCAGCAGGCTTTGGAGCCGTTCCGCCACCGCGTTCAACACTGCTTGGGGACCGGCGTCGATTCGGACGCCCACAGCGTCTCGCGCGATCATCCGCCGAGTCAGATCGGCGATGGCGACCTGTGACTCCGCGGTGTCGACGTCCACCACGGCGACGGTCCCGGCCTGCGGGCTGATGGTCAGCACACGGGGCGGTCGGCCCCGGACGGATCGCCTGGACTCGACCTCCTCCAGGATGCCGGTGCCGACGAGATGGTCGACCTGCTGGCCCACGGTCGAGCGGGCCAGGCCACTGCGCCGGGCGATCTCGGCCCGGTTGGTTGCCGCCCCGGACACCACGAGTCCCAGCACCCGGCGCAGCGCCAAGGGCACCGCCGCGGACGTCGATGCCACATGTTCCTCGGTGTAGCCATCGTCTTTATGCATTCCCATGAACGTAATAGTGCCGCCTTATGCCCGTCAATGAGGGCCTCGGAGGTAGATCCAAAGACCCATGAAGTGGGCATGTTGGTCATATTTCTACCTCCATTAGGCCTGAAAGAAAATTAAATAACCCCTCTTGTGCTCTTCATTCGAACTAAACCATGGTGATGCGCAACGCGGCTCTCCAGCCGCAGCAGAAGTTGAACGATGGAGGTGCGCCGATGACCGGTTCGATCCGGGCCGTAGTGGTGGGGACCGGGATGATCGGTGCCGTGCACGTTGCCGCCATCCGTGCCGCCGGCGGCGAACTGGCCGGAGTGGTGGCCTCGACCCCCGAGCGAGGCGCCCAGGTCGCCAAGGCCTGGCATGTGCCCGCCCGTCACCCGGACTTCGAGTCCGTCCTCGCTGATGACGGCGTCGACGTGGTGCACGTCTGCACACCCAACGCCCTGCACGTGCGGCAGGTGGAGGCAGCCCTCGCCGCGGGCAAGCACGTGATCTGTGAGAAGCCGCTCGCCACGTCGGCCGCCGAAGCGGAACGCCTGACTCGACGGGCCGAGGAAGCGGGCCTGATGCTCGCGGTCCCCTTCGTCTACCGCTATCACCCGCTCGTCCGGGAGATCCGTGAGCGTCGGCTGCGCGGCGAGTTCGGCGCCTGGCAGCTGATCCACGGCAGTTACCTACAGGACTGGATGCTGTCCCAGAACGCCATGTCCTGGCGTGTCGACCCGACCGTCGGCGGCCCCTCCCGGGCGTTCGCGGACATCGGCTCGCACTGGTGCGATCTCGTCGAGTGGGTCGCCGGAGTGCGCTTCACCGAGGTGTCCGCGCGACTCGGCACCACGGTCGCCACCCGGCCCGCCGGTACCGACAGGAGTTTCAGCACCGCCGTCGGCGGGCCGCGTGTCGAGGTGCGCACCGAGGACGTCGCGACCGTACTGCTGCGTACCGCAGACGGTGTCCTTGGCACGCTGACGGTGTCCCAGGTGTCGGCGGGCCGCAAGAACCGGCTCTGGTTCGAGCTCGACGGTTCGGCCGCGAGCGCCGTCTTCGACCAGGAGAACCCCGAGACCGTCTGGCTCGGCGCGCCGGACGGAGCCCGCGTGCTGTTCCGGGACCCGAACCACGGCTCGCCCGAGCAGCGCCGGCTCTCCCGCCTGCCCGCCGGTCATGCGCAGGGCTACGCCGACTGCTTCAACTCCTTCGTCGCCGACGCCTACGCGGCCGTCCGTGGTGCGACGCCCGACGGCCTGCCCACCGGTGCCGACGGGGTCCGCTCGGCCCACATCGTCGAGGCCGCACTGAGCTCCGCGGCATCGCTCGCCTGGACAGACGTCACCACCGCACGTGTTGAACCGGAGGTCACCGCATGAAACTCGGCATGCTCACCGCCTGCCTGCCCGGGCTCTCCCTCGCCGAGATCGCCGCCTGGGCGGGCGAGGCAGGGTACGAGGCCCTGGAGGTCGCCGCCTGGCCGTCCACCGGAGGCCGCGACTTCGAGGCGGCTCATCTCCCGGTGACCGGCTTCGGCGACCGTGCGGCCGACGAGACCCGGGCCCTCATGCAGCGCCATGGCCTCGGTATCTCCGCCCTCGCCTACTACGAGAACAACCTCCACCCCGACCGGGACCGGCGATCCGACATCCACGACCACCTCAAGGCGGTCGTGGACACGGCGGCCCTGCTCGATGTCCCTTACGTGGGCACTTTCGTCGGCCGCGACTGGACCCGCCCGGTGGCGGCGAACCTCGAAGAGGCCGAGAAGGTCTTCCCCGAACTCGTCGAGTACGCGGGGGAGAAGGGCGTCCGGATCATCATCGAGAACTGTGTGATGGAGGGCTGGCACCCCGACGGCTACCCGGGCAACCTGGCGTACTCGCCCGAGCTGTGGGAGTGGATGTTCTCCCTCGGCCTCTACCTCAACTGGGACCCCTCCCACCTCACCTGGATCGGCATCGACCCGGTCACCACGATCGCGCCGTACGCCGACCGGATCGTCCACGCCCAGGCCAAGGACCTGCAGGTCCTGCCCGGCAGGGTCGGCCGCTACGGCTTCTTCGGCAAGGCGGTCCGCCGCCAGGACCCCTGGGACACGGGCTGGTGGCGCTACCGCGTACCGGGCCGCGGCGACGTCGACTGGAACGCCGTCGTCGACGCCCTGTACGAGAACGGCTTCACCGGCACCCTGTCCGTCGAGCACGAGGACCCCGTCTGGGGCGGCTCCGAGGACCGGGTCAAGACCGGGCTGGAGATCGCACACCGGACGCTGCGGCCTCTCATCGTTGCCTGACGCATCGTCAACCTCCAACGGATTGCGGGATATTCATGGATCGGCAAGCAGCACGGCACCGCATCGGGATCCTGGGCGCCGGCAACATCTTCGGCCGCTACGCCGAGGGCCTGAGGCTCTTCCCGGAGCTCGAAGTGGTCCGTGTGGCCGACGTCGACACGGCGCGCGCCCGGGAGGTCGCGGCCGAGTACGGCATACCGGCCTGGGGCGACGGCGACGAACTGCTCGGGGACCCGTCCGTGGACATCGTCGTCAACATCACCCCGCCACAGTTCCACGCCAAGACCGTCATCGCCGCGCTGGAGAACGGCAAGCACGTCTACGTCGAGAAGCCGCTCGCGGCCACTGTCGAGGAGGCCCGCGAGGTCCTCGACGCCGCCACGAGCAGCACGGCGCTGCTCGGGTCGGCCCCTGACACCTTCCTAGGCAGCGCCGTGCAGACCGCCCGGCACGCGATCGACACCGGCCGCATCGGCGAGGCCGTAGGCGCCACCGCCTTCGTACGGTCCAGCCGAGCCGAGACCTGGCACCCGGACCCGCGCGCCTTCTACGGCCCCGGCGGCGGCCCCGTGCTCGACATGGGCCCCTACTACCTGGCCGCGCTCGTCAACTGTCTGGGCCCGGTCGCACAGGTGTCCGCGGCCACCCGTGTCGGATCGCCGACGCGCAGGGTCACCAGCCCCGGGCGCGTGGTCGACGAGGTCACCGTCGAGGTCCCCACCCATGCCTCGGCCACCCTGACCCTCGCCTCCGGAGCCCTCGTCACCACCCTGATGAGCTTCGACGTCTGGGACACCGAACTCCCGCGCATCGAGATCTACGGCACCGAGGGCACCCTCGCCCTGCCCAACCCCAACTTCTTCGACGGTGATGTGCGCCTCAAGCGCCACGGGGACGAGGAGTGGCAGGTACTCACTCCGGTCACCGAGCTCTTCGGCGCCGTGGGCACGTCCGAACAGCACCGCCGCGGACTCGGAGTGCGCGACCTCGCCGACGCGATCGAGGGCGGCCCGCACCGTGCGAACCCGCGGTTCGCCTTCCACACGCTCGAGGTGCTGGCGAGCTTCGAGACCTCCCAGCGGGAGAGGCGTTTCGTCGACCTGACGAGCAGCTGTGAGCGTCCCGAGCCCCGCCCCACCACCCTTGCCACCCACCGAGAGGACAGCACACCGTGAAGCCCAGGCAGGACCGCCTCGCCATCAACCCCCTGCAATGGGTCGCGAGCGCCGACGGCTGGATCGACCCCACGCTCGCCCCGCCGCTCGAACGGCAGCTCGAAGTCATCCGCGACGCGGGCATCAGGGCCCTGCACAGTGCCGTCCCCGCCGACCTGACACCGAAGGAGTACGCCGCACGGCTCGCCGAGTACGGCATCAGCCCGGCACCCGGCTACATCCCGGTCCGTCTCACCGACGACGCGACCGAACGGCAGACCTTCCGCGACACCGCCGCCCGTGTGGCCGCACAGCACGCGGCACTCGGTGTGCCCACCGTCTTCCTCGCGATGGGGATGGCCAAGGACGCCGAACGCGTGGCCCGCCCGGCCGTGGGCCACCTCGCCGAACGTGACCGGCTGGAACGGGTGCGGGACCTCCTGGCCGAGATCGCCACGATCATCCGCGCGGAGGGAATCACCCCGGCCTTCCACCCGCACGTGGGCACCTGGGCCGAGACGGAGGAGGAGACCCGTTTCATCCTCGACACCGTCGACGCCTCCGTCCTCGGCTTCGGACCCGACATGGGCCATCTGGCCTGGGCGGGTGCCGACCCCGCGCAGCTCGTCCGCGACTACGCGGACCGGGTGGCGAGCGTCCACATCAAGGACCTGGACCTCGGCCTCGCCGCCCAGGCGCGGGAGGCGGGCTGGGACTACCGCAAGACGGTACTGGCGGGGCTGTGGTCGGAGCCGGGCCACGGAAACGCCGACATCGAGGGCTTCGTCGGCGCGCTGCCCGACGACTTCGACGGCTGGCTGATCGTCGAGGTCGACCGGGGCGCCCGGCCGACGGCGGAGGAGAGCGTGCGGCTCTGCGGGGAGTGGACGGAGCGGCAGGCCTAGTGCCGTGACAGGCAACGTTCGCCCCGTCGCGACGCCCGGCACGCACTCTCGCCGCACCGGCCGAAAGCCCAAGTACGTCCAGTACGAGGACTTCCGGCCGGCACGCCGAGAGCACGCACCGCGGTGACACAGCCGCTCCGCGGCGGGCGCTCCTTAACGGGCAAACGTTGCCTGCCACGGCACTAGCCATGACCGGCTTACGCGACACACGAGTGGTACCGGCAGTGCACGGCCGGCAGCGGGGCGACCCGGGGGACACACAGGAGCCGAAGGACTGAGACAAGTGGAGAGAACATGCGCAAGACAGTGGCGTTCGTCGGTGCCGGAATCCTGACAGCGACGGTCGCGGCCTGTGGCGGCGGCACCCAGGCCGCCGGCGGCGACAAGACCCTCACCCTCGCCGAGTCGGTCACGGCCACGCCGTGGGACCTGGCCAAGGCGAGCATGGGGCCCGAGTCCCAGTACTACCAGCCCGTGTACGACACCCTGATCCGGCTGAACACCAAGGGGGAGCCGACCCCCAACCTGGCCACGTCCTGGTCGTACGACAAGGCCCAGACGACCCTGACGCTGAAGCTGCGCAAGGGGGTCAAGTTCACCGACGGCACCCCGCTCGACGCCGACGCGGTCAGGAAGAGCCTGCTGCACACCAAGAGCGGCACGGCCAGCGCCGCCGGCGAGATCCAGGACATCGCGGGCGTCGACGTCGTCGACGCCCAGACCGTCGCCATCAGGCTGAGCCACCCCACCGCGGCCCTGCTGCCCGCGCTCGGCCAGGTCTCCGGCATGATCGCCGGCCCCAAGGCGCTGGACAACCCCAGGACCCCGGTCGGCTCGGGACCGTACAAGCTGGACACGGGCGCCACCACCGCCGGGCAGACCTACACCTACGCCCGCAATCCCGACTACTGGAACGCGAAGGCCTTCCCCTACGACAAGATCGTCATCAAGTACCTCGGCGATCCGACCGCACGCACCAACGCCCTGATGTCCGGCCAGCTCGACGGCGCCACGCTCAACCTCAACCGCGTCAAGACGGTCCAGGGCCGGGGCCTGAACGTGGTCACCTACCAACCCGGCGACATCGAGGGCCTCTACATCTGGGACCGAGGCGGCCAGAAGGTGCCCGCCCTCGGCAAGTTGAAGGTGCGCCAGGCGCTGAACCACGCGTTCGACAGGCAGGCGATCATCAAGTCGGCCAAGACCGGCCTGGGCACCCCCACGACGCAGATGTTCGCCAAGGGTGAGGACGGCTACCAGGCCGAGCTCGACGACAAGTACCCCTACGACCCGGCGAAGGCCAAGGCACTGCTCGCACAGGCCGGCTACCCCAACGGCTTCGCCGTCACCCTCCCGGACCTCTCGGCGAACTTCCCGCAGGAGCAGGCCGCGCTCACCCAGTCCCTCAAGGACATCGGCATCAAGGTCAGGCTGGACACGGTGCCCGGCGACCAGGTCTTCAGCGCCATGCTGTCCGGCAAGTACCCGATGTCGTACTTCAAGCTCGGCGCGCCCACGGCCTGGGACAAGGTCCAGTTGCAGCTGACGAAGAAGTCGACCTGGAACCCCTTCAAGTACGGCGATCCCCAGGCCGACGACCTCGTCGCCCGGATCGGCAGGACGACCGGGGCCGAGCGCGACGCGCTTTTCACGGAACTCAACACCTACGTCGTCGACCAGGCGTGGAACGCCCCCTGGAGTGTCATCGCCAACGCCTACGCGACCGCGAAGAACGTCAAGGTGACTCCGCAGCCCGGCACCCAGTACCCGCCGATCTACAACTACACGCCGGCGAAGTAGTCGCCGGTCCGTTCCGGCACGCGGAAGGAGGAACCGACCGTGCTCGTCTTCCTGTTCCGGCGCATCGCCGCCGGCGCCGTCCTGGTGGTCGTCGTGGCCACCGCGACATTCCTGCTGCTCAGCCTCACTGGTACCGATGTCGCCCGCAACGTACTGGGCGAAACGGCCTCGCGGTCCGCGGTGGCCGCCAAGAGCCACGAACTCGGACTGGACCAGCCTCTGGTGGAGCGCTACTGGCACTGGGCCGAACAGGCCCTGCGGGGAAACCTGGGCAGTTCGTGGTTCACCGGCGACCCGGTGAACCAGTCCCTGACGGACACCCTGCCCGTCACCCTCTCCGTGGTGATCGCCGGAATGCTGGTCGCGGCGGTGCTCAGCGTGGTGCTGGGCACCGTGGCGGCCCTGCGCGGCGGCTGGGTGGACCGCCTCGTGCAGTTCGCCTCGGTGCTCGGCACCGCGGTGCCGAGCTTCCTGATCGCCCTGGTCCTCGCCGTCACACTGGCCGTCCGGCTGGACTGGCTGCCGGCCACCGGCTACGTCGACCTCGCCGCCTCGCCCGGCGGCTGGCTGCACTCCATCACCCTGCCCGCCCTGTCCCTGGCCGTCGGCGCGACCGCCGCCACCGCGATGCAGGTGCGCGGCGCGCTGATCGACGTCCTTCGGGCCGACTTCGTACGCACCCTGCGCAGCCGCGGGCTGGCCACCCGCAGCGTCGTGTTCCGGCACGCGTTGCGCAACGCGGCACCGCCGGCCCTGACCGTGCTCGCCCTGCAGTTCATCGGCCTGATCGGCGGCGCCGTCGTGGTGGAGAAGGTGTTCGGTCTGCCGGGTATCGGCTCCCTCGCCAACTCGGCCGCCGTACGGGGTGACGCACCCGTGCTGCTCGGCACGGTCGTGGTCACCGTCGTGATCGTCGTCGCCGTGAACCTGCTGCTGGACATCGCGTACGGCTGGCTCAACCCCAAGGTGCGTGTCTCATGACCGATGTGGCCCAGATTCCGGCTCCGGGGCGTGACCGCCTCCTGCGCCGGGCACTGCGCGACCCGCTGGCAGTCGTCTGCCTGGTCGTCCTGGCCCTGGTGATCGCCGCGAGCCTCGCGGCACCACTGCTCACCGGCCACGCCCCGGACCACAGCGTTCTCGCGGACACGCTCGCCCCCATGTCGGGCACCCACCCGCTCGGCGGGGACGGCGTCGGCCGGGACGTGCTGTCCCGGCTGCTGTACGGCGGCCGCACCAGTCTCGTGGGCGGCACCCTCGCCGTCCTCGTCGCCTTCGCGGTGGGCGGCCCGCTCGGACTGGTCAGCGGCTTCTACCGGGGCTGGTTCGACGCGACGGCCGGCTGGATCACCAATGTCGTCATGGCCGTACCCGCGATCATCGTGATGCTCGTGGTCATGGCGGCCGTCTCACAGGACCTGAATGTCGCCATGATCGTCCTCGGCGTCATCATGTCCCCGATGGTCTTCCGCCTCATCCGGGCCTCGGTGCTCGCGGTGCGCGAGGAACTGTACGTCGACGCCGCCCGCGTCTCCGGGCTCGGCGACGCGCGGATCATGCGCCGGCACATCCTGCCGGTGGTCATCGCGCCGTCCGTCATCCAGGCGACCCAGGTGTTCGCCGTGGCGATCGGCATCCAGGCGGGCCTCGCCTTCCTCGGGCTGGGCAAGGCGTCCCAGGCCAGCTGGGGCGCGATGCTGGGCGACGCCTTCACCAACGTCTACAACGCGCCCGTGCTGCTGGTCTGGCCCGGTGTGGCGATGGGCCTGACCATCCTCGCGTCGAGCCTCCTGGGCAACGCGGTGCGGGACGCACTGGGCCCGGCCGAGCCCCGGACGGCCAAACGCCGCACACCGGTGGGGCGCAAGGCGGGCACGGCCTCCGCGCCCACTCCGGACCGCCTCCTCACGGTGTCCGGTCTGCGGGTCGCCTACGGCGAGAAGAGGGTCGTCGACGGAGTGAGCATCACCGTCGAACGCGGCGAAGTCCTCGGCCTGGTGGGCGAGTCCGGCTCCGGCAAGAGCCAGACGGCGTTCTCCGTCCTCGGACTGCTGCCGAACGAGGCCGAGGTGAGCGCCGAGCAACTCGTCTTCGACGGCACGGAGTTGCTGAGGCTGGACCTCAAGGCGCTCAACGCCCTGCGGGGGCGCGGCATCGCGTACATCCCCCAGGAGCCCATGTCCAACCTGGATCCCTCCTTCCGTATCGGGTTCCAGCTGATGGAGCCCATGCGGGGGCACCTGGGGCTGTCCCGGGCCGAGGCCCGCACCAAGGCCCTCGAACTCCTCGCCCGGGTCGGCATCCCGGACCCGGAACGGGTGTTCCGGTCCTACCCGCACCAGATCTCCGGCGGCATGGCCCAGCGGGTCCTCATCGCCGGCGCCGTCTCCTGCGACCCACGGCTGCTGATCGCCGACGAACCCACCACCGCGCTCGACGTCACCGTCCAGGCCGAGGTGCTCGACCTGATGCGCTCGTTCCAGCAGGAACGCGAGATGGGCATGATCCTCGTCACCCACGACTTCGGTGTGGTGGCCGACATCTGCGACCGGGTCGCCGTGATGCAGCACGGCCGCATCGTGGAGACCGCGCCGGCCGGGCAGATCTTCGCGGCACCGGAGCACCCCTACACACGGATGCTGCTCGACTCGACACTCGAAGGCGGCCCGGCACGTGGTGAACTGCCCGCTCCCGCCCAGCCCCTGAAGGAGGTGACGTCATGACGTCCGAGGCCTCCCCGCTCCTCGAACTCGACGACGTCGTCGTGGAGTACCCCGGCAAAGGCCGGCGCCAGAAGCCCTTCCGCGTGCTGCACGAGGTCTCGCTGTCCATCGCGCCCGGTGAGACGCTCGGCCTGGTCGGCGAGTCCGGCTCCGGCAAGACGACCCTGGGGCGGGCCGTCCTGGGCCTCGCTCCCGTCACCGGCGGCGAGATCCGCTACGCGGGACGGCCCGTCTCCCGGCTCGGCAAGCGGGAACGCCGAGCTCTGAGCAAGGACATCCAGGTCGTCTTCCAGGACCCCTTCACCTCGTTGAACCCGGCGATGACGGTCATGGACATCCTCACCGAGCCGCTGCTCGTCACCGGTGTCGCCCGCGCAGAGGCGGAACGCCGCGTACAGGAACTGCTGGATCACGTCTACCTTCCCCCGGACGCGGCCCACCGACTGCCCCGCGAGTTCTCCGGCGGCCAGCGCCAGCGCATCGCCATCGCCCGCGCCCTGTGCCGGGACCCCAGGCTGATCGTCTGCGACGAACCGGTCAGCGCCCTCGATCTGACGACCCAGGCCCGGGTGCTCGACCTGTTCATCGAGATCCAGGAGGCGACCGGGGTGGCGTACCTCTTCGTCACCCACGACCTGTCCGTCGTACGGCACATCAGCCATCGGGTGGCCGTGCTGTACCGCGGCGAGATCGTGGAGACGGGCGACGCCGCCCAGGTCACCGAGCGCCCGGAACATCCCTACACCAAACGGCTGTTGCTCGCCGCCCCGGTACCGGACCCGGAGCGCCAGGCTGGGCGCCGGGCGGAACGGCTGAAGTCGGCCGCCTCGTGACCGGCGCCCTGGACACCCTCACCCGCTACCTCGCCCTGTGCGACGTCCCCAGGCGTGCGCAGGGCGAGTTGGAGGAGCTGTTCACCGAGGACGCCGTCTGGGAGGGCGGCGGCGCCGCCTACGGGGAGCGGTTCGGACGAACCGAGGGCCGCGAGGCGATCGTCGCGATGCTGTCGGCGTATCTCCCGCCCAACCCCCACTTCCGCACGAACGTGCACCTGCTCCTCCCCGGCACGCTCGACGCCACGGGTTCCACGGTGCACGGGAGCTGGCCGATGCAACAGCTCTCACGCTACGAGTCGGGGGACACGGAGGTCATGGTCGCCCAGCTCGACGTGACCTTCCGGCTCGACCCGGACCGGGCCCGTATCTCCGCCTTCCGTACCGAACGACTGTTCAGCGCACCGCTGACGGAGGAGCGATGAACGACCGCACGATGCTCCTGACCTGCTACGCCGACACCCACCGCTACGGCTGGCACCACGTGGACCTGTTCACCCACGACAGCACGGGCCGCGAGGTCAACTGGGTGCACTGGACCGTCGACGAGGACGGCCCCGACGGCGCCGACAGGGCGACCGCCCGCGTCGAGCCCGCCCTGCGCCGCACCAGCGACTGGCGGCACGGGGTCAGCGCCGACGGGAGCGAGTACTGGACCGCACAGGCGTCCTGGGGCGACTGAGATGTGCCTCGTCTACATCCTGGACGACGACGAAGAGCTGAGCGAGTCGCTCGCCTGGCTCCTGGAGTCGGTCGGTATCCGCTCGGAGCGCTTCCGGGACGCGCGGACCTTTCTGCGTTCCTACGACCGCGGACGTCCGGCCTGTCTGGTCCTCGACGTCCGGATGCCCGAACTCAGCGGCTTCGACGTCCAGGAACTGCTGAACGAGACGGGGGCGCCGCTGCCGGTCGTGTTCGTCTCCGCGCACGGCGACATCCGGATGTCCGTGCGCGCGCTACAAGGCGGCGCCGTCGACTTCCTGGAGAAGCCCTACGACCCCCAGCACCTGCTCGACGTCGTGCAGAACGCCCGGCGCACGGCCCGCGAGCGCTTCGCGCGCGAGACGCGACAGGCCGGCCTGCGCGCCAAGCTCGACTCACTGACCGCACGCGAGAGGGAAGTCCTCGCGCTGTCCGTCGAGGGGGTCCCCAACAAACAGATCGCCGGGCGGCTCGGCATCAGCACCAAGACCGTCGACGTCCACCGGGCCCGGATCAGGGAGAAGACCGAAGCCGAGAGCATCGCCGCCCTGGTCCGCGACGTACTCCGGCTGGAGGTCCGGTGACCTGGAGGCCCGGTGACTAGGAGAACGCCCGTGGACGACCTCGCCCCCTCGGACTTCCGGGCACTGGCCCGGGCCCTGAAATACTGCGTACTGCTTCACGACGCCCACACCTTCGAGATCCTCTGGGCCAACCCGGCGGCCTGCGAACTGCTCGGCCGGCCGCTCGACGAGCTGAAGCCGCTCAAGGCCCCGGACATGAGCAAGAACGCCCGCCAGTACAGCCGGGAACTCGGCCACCGCTGGCTGCGCCAGGCCGTGGAACACGGCGTCAGCGCCACCGAGTGGTGCTATCGAGCCAAGAACGGTGAGGAGATCCTCACCGAGGCGATCGCGATCCGCGTCGAACTCTCCACCCGCACCGCGGTGATGGTCCAGTTCCGGGACATCGCCGAGGAGAAGGCGGTGCGACAGGACCTGCGGCGCACCGAGAGCAGACTGCGCGCCTTCCTCAGCGGCCTGGCCGAGGGGATCGTGGTCCTCGACGACACGCACCGCGTCCTCTTCGCCAGCGAGTCGGCCGTCCGGCTGCTCGGCCGGGGACTGGACGGCGCGGACTTCACCGCCTACTGCTGCGACGGGCCGGTACCCGAGCACGAGGGCCGCTACCGGTTCGCGGCGCCGGGCCGCGAACCGAGCTGGTACGCCGCGACCTGCCAGCACATCGAGATCGAGAGCGACCTGCGAGGCCGGATGCTCCTCTTCTACGACATCACCGACCGGGTCCGCGAGGAGGAGCAGCACCGCCGCGACACCCAGCACGTCGACCACCTGGCCCGCTACAACGCCATGGGGGACATGGCGATGGCCATCGCCCACGAGGTGAGCCAGCCGCTGGCGGCCGCGTACAACTTCGTCGAGGGCGCCCGCGGCCGGCTCGACCGGGACACCGGCACCCGCGACGCGTCCGTGGCCTGGGGGCTGGACAACGCCGTACGGCAGATCGAGCGGGCCCGGCGGATCCTGGGCAGCCTGCGCGCCTATGTCGGCCGCCTGGAACAGGTCGCCCGGCCGACCGATCTCAACGCGATCGTGCGGGACTGCGCGTACTTCATCGGACTGCGGGCCCAGGAACACCAGGTGGACGTCGACTTCGACCTCACCACCGAGCCGCTCCCGGTCGTGTGCGAGCACGTGCTCATCGGGCAGGTCGTCATGAACCTCGCTTTCAACGCGGTGGACGAGATGGCCCGTTGCCCGCGACCGGAGCGCCGAGTGGAGATCGTCACCCGGCGGGCCGAGGACGGCTGCGCCGAACTCGCCGTCCGGGACCGGGGACACGGCCCGCCACCCGACGAGCGGATCTGCGACGGCGTCTTCACCGCCAAGGCGAACGGCAGCGGCATCGGCCTCGCCCTCAGCCACCGCATCGTCACCCGCCACGGCGGACGCATCGACGTACAGGCGAACGAGCCACGCGGCGCGGTCTTCCGCTTCGCGCTGCCGGCCGCCCGACACCCGCAGGACCCGACCCGAACGGAACTGTCATGACCACCCGATACCAGCACGCCGTTCTCGTCGACGGCACCGGAGCGGCCCCCGTGGCCGACGCGATGCTCGTCGTCGACGACGACGGACGCATCGTCCATGCGGGCCCCGCGGCCGGCGCGCCGCCGCCCACGCCCGGCGCGACCACCGTGGATCTGGGGGGCCGGACGGTGCTGCCCGGCTTCATCGACGCGCACGCGCACCTGTGCATGACCCCTGGGCGAGCGCTCCTGTCGGGCCTGACCGACGATCCGACGGTCCAGACGTTCGAGATCGCCGAGCGGCTGCGCGCCACCCTGCACGCGGGCGTGACGACGCTGCGCGACCTCGGCGGCATACCCGCCGGCTACCGGACCGCCGTCGAGCGCGGCCTGATCGACGGCCCGCGCCTGCAGGTCGCCGTGAAGGTGATCAGCCACACCGGCGGACACGCCGACTGCTCGCTGCCCGGCGGAGTCGACGCGGCCCCGCATCTGGGCGAGATCGCCGACACGGCCGAGGAGGCCCGGATCGCCACCCGGCGCGTGCTGCGCGCGGGAGCGGACGTCGTCAAGGTATGCGCCACCGGAGGCATGGGCAGCCCCCACGACGACCCGGACGACGAGGGGCTGACCCGTGAGGAGCTGCGGGCCGTCGTCGACGAGGCGGCACGGCACCGGGGCAAGCCGGTCGCCGTGCACGCCCAGGGCACCGCGGGCATCCGCAACGCCCTGCAGGCCGGTGTCACCAGCATCGAGCACGGCTACGGGATGACCGACGAACTGTGCGATCTGGCCCTGGCCCAGGGCACGTTCCTCGTCCCCACCCTGTCCACGGTATTCGCCCCGCTCGACCCGGACGCCATGGCCGAACACCACTACCGCAAGAAGTCCCGGTGGTCGGGGATCAGCAAGGAGAACATCGCGCACGCGATCCGCCGGCGCGTTCCCATCGCGCTCGGGACGGACGCGGGTGTCGTCCCGCACGCTCGCAACCTGCTCGAACTTTCCTACCTCGTGGAACTCGGCATGGACCCGCTCGACGCCATCACGGCCGGCACCCTGAACGCCGCCCGGCTGCTGCGTCTCGACGACCGGCTCGGCTCCCTGGAGGCCGGAAAGGAGGCCGATTTCGTGGTGGTCGACGGGAATCCGGTGCACGACATCGCCGTACTCGGGCGACCGGAGAACATTCTCCTCGTCGCGCAGTCGGGCGTCGTACGGAAGAACCTCCTGTGACCGCGTCCGGTAGGGGAATTCACCTACCCGATGCGGTCAAGTCCCAATGGCAGCAGCCCGATTACCGCGCATAACGTGGTGCCAGGCACCGCGGACCGTCTTCCGGCAGTGCGAGGAGAATCCTTATGACGCAAATCGATCGAGTCCTGGAAGTGGTGGCCGCGCGGCGCGCCGAATTCGAGGAGAAACAGCATGTTCCGTCGGATGTGATCGCCGAATTCAAGCGGGCCGGAATCTATCGCGCCGGTGTTCCGAAGCGTTTCGGCGGAGACGCCCTGGCGCCCGCGGAGTTCCTGCGTCTCGTCGAGCGGATATCGTCGGTCGACGGTTCGGCCGGCTGGGTCGCGAGCTTCGGGTCGTCCGCCGTCTATCTGGCGGCGCTTCCCCTCCGGACACAGGCCGAACTGTACGGGGACGGGCCCGATGTGGCCTTCGCCGGCGGCCTCTTCCCCGTACAGCCCGCGGAACGCGTCGACGGCGGCTACCGGATCTCGGGCCGCTGGAAGTTCGCGAGCGGTTGCAAGGGCGCGGACGTCCTGGGCGTCGGTATCAAGGCGGGCGAGGACAGGACGGGCCGGCCCCGTACCGCCGTGCTGCGGCCCGAGCAGGTGGAGATCGCCGAGAACTGGGACGTCATCGGCATGCGCGGCACCGGTAGCCACGACCTGGTGGTCGACGGCGCGATCGTGCCCGAGGAATGGACGTTCGTCCGCGGCGGCGAACCCACCGTCGACGAACCGCTGTACCGCTATCCGACCGTTCCCTACGCCGCCCAGGTCCTGGCCGTTGTCGGCCTCGGTGTGGCCCGTGCCGCGCTGGACCACGTCATTGCCCAGGGGGGCCGCTCGGGCTACACCGGTGCCCCCAAGCCCGCCGAACGTGCCACCTACCGCATCGCGGTCGGCCAGGCGGAGGCCCAACTCCGGTCCGCACGCGCCTTCTTCTACGAGGCCACGGAGGAGGTCTGGGAGACGGTGGAGGCAGGCGATCCCGCGACCCCCGAACAGGCCAGCCTGCTGCGGCTGTCCTCCGCACACCTCGCCAAGATCTCCTTCGAGGTCGTCCGGGGCGCCTACCAGCTCGGCGGCATAGCCGCCATCGCCACCGGCAGCCCTCTGGAGCGCCACCTGCGCGACGCCTCGGTCCCACCGCAGCACGCCTTCCTCCAGGAGGGCATGTACGACGGCGCCGGCGCGGTCCTCATGGGCGTGCCGCCCTTCCCCGGCTACCTCTGACAGATCCGGCCACCTCTGACGGACAGGAACCCCCATGCCCGACCCCGCGAACACGCCCCTGCGCGTCCTCTTCTGCATCGGCGTCAACCAGAACTTCTTCGACCTGCCCACCGGTGAGGGCAAGACCGTCTGGGACGGATTCACGACCATGCTCAGCCGGCTCCACGAGCTGCCGGGCGTCACCGTCCTCGGCACGATCGACGACGACCAGCACATGGTCGGGCCGTCCGACTCCTGGCCCTGGACGTGCTACGTCCTCGCCGACGTCGTCGACCAGCCGACCGTCACCGCGGCCTGCAACCTCCTGCGCACCGTCCAGGTCGGCGAGTACGGCCTGTGGCGCTACATGAAGATCGAGGCGCGCCTCGGCCGCCCGCTCCCGGAACCGGAGGCGGCCCGATGACCCCCCAACCCGCCTCCACCGGCGCTGCCTCCCTGGTCACGTCCGACCGCGTCGCCGGAACCCTCTACACCGACCCGGACCTCTTCGAACAGGAGATGGACCGGATCTTCCACCGCACCTGGGTGTGGGTCGCGCACGAGAGCGAGATCGCCAGGGCGGGAGACTTCAAGACGGCCTGGGTGGGTCGGCGGCCGGTCATCGTCAGCCGTGACCGCCGCGGCGGGATCAACGTCCTGCTCAACCGCTGCCGGCACCGCGGCGCCAGCGTCTGCGAGACGCCGAAGGGCAACGGCAACGGCTTCACCTGCCCGTACCACGCCTGGTCGTACGCCCTGGACGGCAGCCTGCGCGGCATCCCGTACCCCGAGGGCTACGAGGACGTCGTGGAGAAGAAGGACCTGCCGCTGCAACGGCTCAAGGTCGGCACGTACGCGGGCATGGTCTTCGCCAGCTTCAGCGACGACATCGAGCCGCTGGAGGACTTCCTCGGCGGGGCCCGGCTGTGGATCGACCGCTTCATGAAGCAGGGTGCCGGCTACCCGATCAAGGTGCAGGGCGAGCACAAGTTCCGCTTCAACGGCAACTGGAAGATCCAGCTGGAGAACACCACCGACTGGTACCACTTCCCGATCGTGCACCGCTCCTGGATGTCCTCGGTCGACGCGGAGACCGCGAGCATGCTGTCGATCATGACCGACGAGAGTGCGGTCACCCACGCCCTCGGCAACGGCCACAGTGTGTCGATCTCCGTTGCCGGACACGCCGATCTCGACGTCGACGACGGCACGGAGAAACTCCAGGACCGTTTCAGTCACATCGTCGAGGAGTTGTCCAGGGACATGCCGCCGGAGAAGGTGCGGCGCATCGTCCGGTCCCTGCACGGCGCCGGGTTCAACCTGAACCTGTTCCCGAACGTCGCCATGTCGATGGCCTTCTTCCGGGTCCTCCGGCCGGTCTCGGTCACCGAGACGGAGATCCGGCATGTGGCCCTCGGCCTGGAGGGCGGTCCGGAGATCGTCAACCGCGAACGGCTGCGCATCCACGAGCACTTCCAGGGCCCGTTCGGCTTCGGCAGTCCGGACGACGCCGAGGCGTGGAACCGCGTCCAGCGCGGGGTGGCCGGCGGCGTGGACATGCCGATCCTGGTCAACCGCGGTCTCGGCCGCGAGAAGCCGAACGACCTCGGACAGCCCACCTCCCACGCGACGGACGAGACCGGGATGCGGGAGGCGTACGCGATGTGGAACAGGATGATGACCGATGGCGACTGAATCCCCCACGGCCCCCACGGCCCCCACGGCCCCCACGGCCCCCACGGCCCCCACGGCGATGGTCGCGGACCTCCCGCTGGACGACCCGCGCGCCCTGTCCGCCGTCTCGCTGATCTGGCGCGAGGCCCACCTCCTGGACGCCCGCCGCTACGCGGAGTGGGACCAACTGTGGGCCGAGGGCGGCGAGTACGTCGTCCCCATCGACCGTGACGCGACCGAATTCGCCTCCCGTCTCAACCTCGTCTACGACGACGACCGGATGCGGCGGATGCGCATCGAGCGCCTCACCGGCGGACACTCCATCTCGGCCGCCGCGGCTGCCCGTACGGTCCGTTCCGTCTCCCGCTTCGTCGTGACCGGGCGCGCCCAGGACGCGATCGAGGTCTGCTCGGCACAGGTTCTGGTCGGCTACAAGCGCGAGGAGACCTTCGTGCTCGCCGCCGACGTCACCCACCGCGTCGTGTTCGGCGCGGACGGTCCGCGCATCGCCCGGAAGATCGTGCGGCTCGTCAACTCCGAGGACAGCGTCACGGCGTCGGGATTCCTGCTGTGAGCCCGCACGAGGAGGACGTCCGTCGCGTCGCACTGGTCACGGGCGGGGCGGGTGGCCTGGGGGCCTGCATCGCCGGGCGGCTGTACGACCGGGGCTACCGCGTCGCGGTGACCGACCTGGACGAAGAGGCCGCGGCGAAGACCGCGGCGGAACTCGACCCGGAGGGCCGCTACACCGTCGGGCTCGCCCTGGACGTACGGGACAAGGACGCCTTCGCGCGAGTCCGCGATCAGCTCGTCGAACGCTGGGGCGCCGTCGACGTGCTGGTCAACAATGCCGGGCACTCCAAGGTCGAGTCCTTGATGGACATCGGCCCCGAGAGTTTCGACGCGGTCGTGGCGACCAACCTCAACGGCACCTTCTTCGGCTGCCAGGTCTTCGGCGCCTACTTCGCCGCCCGAGGCTACGGACGCATCGTCAACATCTCCTCGCTCGCCGGCCAGAACGGCGGCACGGCCACCGGCGCCCACTACGCGGCGGCGAAGGGCGCAGTGACCACCCTGACGAAGGTCTTCGCTCGCGAACTCGGCGGGCACGGAGTGACGGTCAACGCCGTTTCCCCGGGCCCGCAGGACCTGCCGGTCGTCCGCGAGACGGTCCCCGCCGACCGCCTCGCCGAGATCGAACAGTCCATTCCCGTACGGCGGTTGGGCCGCCCGAGGTTCATCGCCGACATAGTCGTCCTGCTCGCCGCCGAGCATGCGGACACGGTCACCGGGGCCTGCTGGGACGCCAACGGCGGCCTGTACATGCGCTGACAGCGCCGTCAGCTCCCGACCCGAAAACATAAGGCGGACGGATGTTCACTGTCACCGTCACCGACACCCACGACGAAACCGCCACGATCAAGGTCCTCCGGCTCGTCCGCTCCGACGGCGTCGCCCTCGCCCCCTACCCGGCGGGCGCACACCTCGACGTGACCGGGCCCACGGGGGTCACACGGCCCTACTCGCTGTGCGGCCCGCCGGACGACACCGGCGCCTACACCATCGCCGTCAAACGCGAGGAGAACTCGCGTGGCGGGTCCCAGGCCCTGCACGACAAGGTCGAACCCGGCATGGAACTGACCGTCGGCACCCCCCGGCAACTGTTCGGCCTCGCCCCACAAGCGGCCGAGCACCATCTGGTCGCGGCCGGTGTCGGGATCACGCCCCTGTTGGCGATGGCGTACGAACTGCACGGCAGGGGAGCGGAGTTCACGCTCCACTACGTCGCCAGGAGCCGGGCGGAAGCGGCCTTCGCCCAACTGCTGGAGGAGACCGCCTTCGCCGGGAGGGTGATCCGCCACTTCGGGCTCGGCCGGCACGCGGCACGTGACGTGCTCGCCCGCGCGCTGACCGGCCTGTCGGCGACCGCCCACGTCTACACCTGCGGACCGCACGACTTCATGACGTACGTCGGCGAAATCGCCGCTCGCCACGTGCCCGAGGAGCACATCCACTCGGAGCTGTTCCAGGCAGCGCCGCAGGAGCCCTCGGGAGCGGACACCGGCTTCGAGGTCGAGCTCGACACCGGCGAGGTCTACGCGGTACCGCCCGACAGGAGCATCGCGGAGGTGCTGGAGGAGCACGGCGTCCCGCTGGAGACCTCCTGCCGCGAGGGCATCTGCGGGACCTGCGTCCTGCGGGTGATCGAGGGCGAACCCGACCACCGCGACCACTGCCTGTCCGCCAAGGAGAAGGCGGCCGGTGACCAGATCGCCGCCTGTGTGTCACGGGCGAGGTCGCCGCGGCTGGTGGTGGAGCTGTGGTGAACGACCGGAGCGCATCCGGCGTCCCCAGCGCGCCAGGCGTCCCGAGCACACCGGATATCCCGAGCACGAGCACACCCAACACTCCGAGGTACGAAAACGACAGGAAGGGCGAAACGGTGCCCCCCAGCCGAACCGACTTCCGGGAGGCGATGGCCCACCTCCCGGCCGCCGTCAACATCCTCACCACAGACGGGCCGAACGGCCGTTGCGGCATCACCCTCAGCGCCGTCTGCTCGGTGACCGACGATCCGCCGACCGTCCTGGTGTGCGTGAACCGCGCCAGCGCCATGCACGACGTCTTCAAGGCGAACGGGCGGGTGGGGCTCAACGTCCTCGGCGGGGACCAGCAGGAACTCGCCCTGCACTTCGCCGGAGCCACCGACGTGGCCATGGCCGACCGCTTCGCCTGGGACGTCTGGGACCGCACCCAGGAGGTACCGGTACTCAAGGACGCCCTGGTCACGGCCGTCGGCACGATCAAGCACACGGTCCCCATGGGCTCCCACAGTGTGCTGTTCGTCGACATCGGGCAGATCCGCGCCCGCTCCGGCGGCCAGAGCCTCGTCTACTTCAACCGGGCGTTCCACCGGCTCGGAGCCACACCACTCGTACCCGAAGGCGCACAATCGTGACCGGCCCCCGCACGGCCACGGTCGAGGACGCGCTGCGGCATGCGGCGCTGACCGAACCGGAGATCCGGGCCTGGGTCCGGGTGGACGCCGACGGCGCCCGCGCGGCAGCACTGCGGGCACCGGCCGGGCCCCTGCACGGCATGCCGTTCGGGGTGAAGGACATCATCGACGTCGCCGGACTCCCCACCGAGTGCGGCTCCCCGCTGCGCCGCGGCCGGACGGCCACGAGCGACGCCAGGCTGGTGGAGCGGCTGCGCCTGGCCGGCGCCGTACCGCTGGGCAAGACGGTCACCACCGAGTTCGCGTACTTCCATCCCGGCCCGACCCGCAACCCCCACGACCACGGCCGCACCCCGGGAGGCTCCTCCAGCGGCTCGGCCGCCGCCGTCGCCGCGGGCGTGGTGCCCCTCGCGCTCGGATCGCAGACCGCCGGCTCGCTGACCAGACCCGCCTCGTTCTGCGGGGTCGCCGGGTACGTCGCCCCTGTGGGCGCCTGGCCGACGCGGGGCTTCACCGGACTCAGCCCGAGCCTTGACGCGCCGGGACTGCTCACCGCCCGCGTCGCCGACCTGGCCACGGTGATCGAGGCGGTCGACGGCACCACGGCCGAAGACCCGCGATCCATACGAGTGTTGGCATGGCCCGGCACCGAACTGGCCGACGTCGAGCCCGCGATGCTCGATGCCCTGGAGCGCACCGCCCACACGCTGGGCGCCACCGACCTGGGCCGTTCCGTCGACACGTACCGACTGGCCGACGCGCATGCCGTCGTCATGGCCTACGAGGCCGCCCGCGCCCTCGCCGCCGAGGCCGAGCACCCCGAGTCGCTCAGCGGGCAGCTGAACGAACTCCTGGAACGCGGCCGGAGGACCACCGACGGCGACCACCGCGCCGCGCTCGCCCTCGCCCGCACGGCGCGCGCCGCCGTGCTGGACCTCCTCACCCGCGCCGACGCGATCCTCGGCCCCGCCGCACCCGGCCCCGCCCCGTACGGCCTCGACGCCACCGGCACCCCCGTCCTCAGCCGCCCTTGGCAGCTGCTCGGCCTGCCCGTGGTGACCGTCCCCGGGCACCGTGACCCGTACGGCATGCCGCTCGGCCTCCAGCTCATCGGTCACCCCGACCGGGTGGGCCGGCTGCTGGGCGTGGCGCGCGCCGTCGAGGAGGCCATCCAATGAGGATCACCGCCATCGAGACCGTCCCGTACGCGATCCCGTACGTCAAACCCCTGCGCTTCGCGAGCGGCGAGGTACACAGTGCGGAGCACGTGCTCGTCCAGGATCCACACCGACGAAGGACTCGTCGGTGTGGCCGACGCGCCGCCCCGCCCGTTCACGTACGGCGAGACGCAGGCGTCCGTGATCGGTGTGGTCGAGCGCATCTTCGCCCCGCAACTCGTCGGCATGGACGTCTTCGCCCGTGAGCCGGTCCACGCCCTGCTGCATCGCACGGTCGGCAACCCGGCCGCCAAGTCGGCCGTCGACACGGCGCTCTGGGACATCGCCGGCCAGGCCCTCGGCCTGTCCGTGACCCGGCTGCTCGGCGGCTGGAGCGATCGGATGCGCGTGGCGCACATGCTCGGCTTCGACGATCCGGAGCGCATGGCGGCCGAGGCCGAACGGATGCGGGACAGCCGAGGTCTGCGCGAAGTGCTCGGTGAGGGGGCCGAGTTGTACGTGGACGGCAACCGCGGCTGGACGACCTCGGAGACGGCCGCGGCACTGCGGGAACTCGACGGCCTCGGCATCACCCTGGCCGAAGAGCTGTGCCCCGCAGACGACGTACTGGGCCGGCGATGGCTCGTCCCGCAGAGCCCCCGTGCCGTTCGTCGCGGACGAGTCGGCCACCACGCCCGCAGAGGTGACCCGCTCCCTGCTCGACGGCGCCGCCACCGCGATCAGCATCAAGACGGCCCGCACCGGTTTCACCGGCTCCCAGGGCGTGCTCTTCCAGTGTGAGGGCATGGGCGCCGAAATCGTGATGGGCAACCATCCTCGTAGGTGACTTGACGACGGTGGATGACCTCGTGGACAGCGCTGATCACCTCGGTGGCCAGAGTGTCGACGCGTGCGGTGTCGACGGTCCCGGCGGCAGTGGCCTTGCCAGTGGTCTCGGACATGGCGGGCGGCTCCTTCTCGGGATTGGTCGGTCGGGCGGTGTTCAGCAGTCCTGGCGGTAGCGGTCGAGTTTGTCCGGGTCGATCGCCACGCCCAGTCCTGGGCGATCCCGTACGGCGAGTGCGCCTGTCGGTGATGGTGAGCGGCTCCGTGAGCAGGTCGTCAGGCCGACGGGGAGGGCATGGGCGCCATCGGCATGGGCGGGGCGGACGACACCACTGACGACCGTATCGCGCAGCAGTACGGCGGCTTTGCCGAGCGTCGCTGCCGTCATCGCGCGAACCGTTCTCTCCCCGTAACGTCGCCCCGGGCCGAGGTGATCACGACCCGCGCCTGTCACATGAGGGGCCTCGGCCGCGGGCCCCGTCGCAGAGGTCGGGGGCGACGGCGTGCAGGATGCGCCGGCCGATGGGGCGAGCTGAATGACCTGCGCCCCGGCCCACTGGAGGGCGGTTCCTTCAGCGGTCGGCCGACCTTGCAGGCGCCGATCCGGGCCGGACTCTTCGCGCGGCCGACGAGACCGCGGGGCGTATCGGCCACGGCGACGACACCACCATCGGGATTACCTGTGCGGCGCTGCCGGAGAGGCAGGGTTGTCGCGGCCGGCGGCGGCCTTGTCCGGCGGCGGCGGACGTCTCAGAACATCGCTCGGATGATCCCCACGGTGCGCTCCAGGTGTGGCTCGGAGCGGTCGGGGCGGTGGGCCACGGCCAGCTCCACGCGTGCGTCGGCCCCGGCCAGCGGTAGGTAGACGACGCCGTCGAGCGCCAACGCGGTCACGGGCTCGGGCACGACTGCGACGCCGAGGCCGCCGGACACGAGCGTGACCAGCGTCGAGGTCTCGCCGACCTCGTGGCGGATGTGCGGTGCGACGCCGGCGTCGCGCAGAAGGCCCAGCACGACGTCGTACATCACCGACCGGCGGTCGGCGGAGTGCACGATCAGGTCGGCGCCGGCGAGGTCCGCGGTGCGTAGCCGTTTCCGGCGGGCGAGGGGGTGGTCGACCGGTACGGCGACGACGAGCCGGTCCCGGCGCAGGGTGTGCACGGTGAGGGAGAGGTCGGCGGCCGGAGGGCGCAGCAGCGCGATGTCGATCCCGCCGGTGCGCAGCGCCTCGACCTGGTCGGGCGCGAGCATCTCGCCGCGGAAGGAGAAGTCGACGCCGGGAAGCTCCTCCGAGAGCCTCCGCGAGAGCGTGGGCAGAAGACTGTACGTCGCCGAGCCCACGCACCCGATGGCGAGGCGGCCCACCGAGCCGGCGGCGACGAGCCGGGCGTGGTGGGCGGCCTCGTCGACGTCGTCGAGGATCGCGCGCGCCCGCTCGAGGTAGGCCCGGCCGGCCTCGGTGAGGTCGACGCGGCGTGTGGTGCGGTGGAGCAGTTCCACGCCGAGTTCGGCCTCGAGCTGGCGGATCTGCGTGGAGAGCGGCGGCTGGGCCATGTTGAGCCGCTCGGCGGCGCGACCGAAGTGGCGTTCCTCGGCCACTGCCACGAAGTACCGCAGGTGACGCAGATCCATAGGTCGTCCAGATCCATAGGTCGTTCGTATCAATCGTGTGTGATATGTGTACTTCAGAATATCGTGGCCCGGTACTACCGTCACTCCCATGAGTGCTTTCATCTACGCCGCGACGCGGACTCCGTTCGGCCGCTTCAACGGCGCGCTGGCCGGCGTACGCCCCGACGACCTCGCCGCCGCCGCGATCACCTCGACGCTCGCCAAGGCGCCGGGCCTCGACCACTCCGCGATCGACGACGTGGTGTGGGGCAACGCCAACGGCGCCGGCGAGGAGAACCGCAACGTCGGCCGCATGGCGGCGCTGCTCGCCGGGCTTCCGGTGAGCGTGCCCGGCACCACCGTCAACCGGCTCTGCGGCTCCAGCCTCGACGCCGCGATGACGGCCAGTCGCACGATCGAGTCCGGCGACGCCGAGGTGGTGCTGACCGGCGGCGTGGAGTCGATGACGCGTGCGCCGTGGGTGCTGCCCAAGTCGGCGAAGCCGTTCCCGGTCGGCGATGTCACCGCGGTCTCGACCACGCTCGGCTGGCGGCTGGTCAACCCGCGGATGCCGAAGGAGTGGACGGTCAGCCTCGGCGAGGCCAACGAGCAGCTCCAGGAACGCTTCGGGATCTCCCGGGAGCGTCAGGACGAGTTCGCCGCCCGCTCCCACCGACTCGCCCACGCGGCATGGGAGTCGGGCTTCTACGACGACCTGGTGGTGCCGGTCGAAGGCGTCGGCCTGGCCCGCGACGAGGGCATCCGTGCCGGATCCACGCCGGAGGTCCTGGCCGGGCTCAAGCCGGTCTTCCGTACGGCGGAGCAGGGCGGCACCATCACGGCGGGCAACGCCAGCCCGCTCAACGACGGTGCCTCCGCGGTGCTGTTGGGCAGTGAGAAGGCCGCGGCCGTGATCGGGGCCGACCCGATCGCCCGTATCGCCGGCCGCGGTGTGATGGCGCTGGAGCCGCAGGCCTTCGGCTACGCCCCGGTCGAGGCCGCGAACCGTGCGCTGGCCCGGGCCGGGATCGGCTGGGACCAGGTGGGCGCCGTCGAGCTCAACGAGGCCTTCGCCGTGCAGTCGCTCGCCTGCCTCGACGCGTGGAAGATCGATCCCGCCATCGTCAACCAGAAGGGCGGCGCCATCGCGATCGGGCACCCGCTGGGCGCCTCGGGCGGTCGCGTCCTCGCCACGCTGGCCAAGGTGCTGCGCGAGACGAGGCAGCGCTACGGCGTCGCCGCGATCTGCATCGGGGTCGGTCAGGGCCTGGCCGTCGTACTCGAGAACTGCGACGTCACGGAGTCGGCCCAGTGAGCCGGGCGGAGGTCGTCCAGAGTACGGATGCGGCGGTCGCCGGTATCGAGGACGGGTCCACGATCCTCGTCGGCGGCTTCGGCCTGGCGGGCATGCCGTTCGATCTGATCGACGCGCTCATCCGGCAGGGTGCGAAGGACCTCACCATCGTGTCCAACAACGCCGGCAACGGTGACGTCGGGCTGGCCGCGCTGCTGGCCGCCGGCCGGGTGCGCAAGGTGCTCTGCTCCTTTCCGCGCCAGGCCGACTCCTGGGTCTTCGACGGCCTCTACCGCGAGGGGAAGATCGAGCTGGAGGTGGTGCCGCAGGGCAACCTCGCCGAGCGGATGCGCGCGGCCGGTGCCGGCATCGGCGCGTTCTACTGCCCGACCGCGGTCGGCACGCCGCTGGCCGAGGGCAAGGAGGAGCGGGAGATCGACGGCCGGAAGTACCTGCTGGAGTACCCCATCAAGGGCGATTACGCGCTGATCGGCGCGCACGTCGCGGATGCGATGGGCAACCTCGTCTACCGCAGGACCGCCCGCAACTTCGGACCGGTCATGGCCACGGCCGCGACGACGACCATCGTCCAGGTCGACGAGGTCGTCGCGCCCGGGATGCTCGACGCCGAGGCCGTCGTCACCCCGTCCATCTACGTCGACCGGATCGTCCAGGTGGCGGCCCGTCACTACACCGTGCAGGGGGCCCGATGACCACCACGTCAACCACCACGTCGAGCGGCCGGGAGTACGCCGGGGAACCGAGGAGCGCCGAACACCGCCTCACGATGGACGAACTGGCCGCCGTCATCGCACGTGACATTCCGGCCGGTGCCTTCGTCAACCTCGGTATCGGGCAGCCCACCAAGATCGCCGACCATCTGCCGGCCGACTCCGGGGTGGTGCTGCACACCGAGAACGGCATGCTCAACATGGGTCCGAAGGCCGAGGGTGACGCGGTCGACCCCGACCTGACCAACGCCGGCAAGGTCCCGGTGACCGAGCTGCCGGGCGCGGCGTACTTCCACCACGCCGACTCCTTCGCGATGATGCGCGGCGGGCACCTCGATGTCTGCGTCCTCGGGGCCTACCAGGTCGCCTTCGACGGCGACCTCGCCAACTGGACCACCGGCAAGCCCGACGACATCCCTGCCGTCGGCGGTGCCATGGACCTCGCGATCGGCGCCAAGGACGTCTACGTGATGATGACGCTCTTCACCCGCTCCGGTGAGCCGAAGCTCGTGCCGCGGTGCACCTACCCGCTCACCGGCGTCGGCTGCGTCAGCCGCGTCTACACGGACCACGGCGTCTTCGACGTCGGTCGCGACGGGGTACGGATCCGGGAGACGTACGGCGTCGGCGTCCACGAGCTGGCGGAGCGACTCGGCATCAAGCTGTCTTAGGCCGGCCGGCCGGGGAGTCGCGGCGAGGCCGTCGGCGTGGCGCAGGGCTTCCTTCTTCCCTGCGGTAGCGCCGGCGCGGGAACGGCCTCTGTACTTGATCGTATGCTGAGCTGGGTACGGCCCTCTCCGGGGAAGGTCCGAGGCGAGTCCCGTCGCGAACAGGCCACTGAGAGGCCGAAGTTGGGCGTATGTCCCGGGCCGGACACACCACGCGCACGGGAACCCCGTCGGTTTACCCGTACGTTCCCCGGCACACCTGCGCAGCTCACCCCATCCATTCACGGAGGAGCCGGATACATCGTGACCCGAGTACTTGTCATCGGCGGCGGGGTCGCCGGTACGACGACGGCCCTCGCCCTGCACAAGGCCGGCTTCGACGTCTCCGTGTACGAGGCGCACCCCGACTCGGCGGAGGACATCGGCGCCTTCCTCACGCTGGCGAGCAACGGTATGCGGGCCCTCGCCCAGATCGACGCCTGCGCCGCGGTCACCGCGACCGGTTTCCCGCTGACCTCGATACGCGTCCTCGACGGCTCGGGCACCGAGGTCGCGCAGCGGCCGCTCGGCGAGGCCGGCAACCCCGTCCTCCGCTACCGGTGCCTGCGTCGCGGCGAACTCAACGCCGCCCTGCAGACCGAGGCCGCCCAGCGGGGCATCAGCATCCGGCACGGCGCCTCGCTGACGTCCGTCCAGGACGGCCCCGACCACGTCACCGCACGCTTCACCGACGGCAGCACCGCGACCGGTGACCTGCTCATCGGCGCCGACGGCCTGAACTCCACCGTCCGCCGGACGATCGCCCCGGGCACGCAACCCTGCTACGCGGGGGAGTACGTGTTCTACGGCTACACCACCGACACCTCCCTGGTCGAGGAGGCTGACGACGAGCGCATCACCATGGTGCGCGGCAGCGCCGCCTTCGGCTACGCGGTGTCGCCCGGCGGGCAGACGTACTGGTTCGCGCGCGTGGCCGGAGAACGCCTGGCCGCCGATGAGATCGCGCACGGCACGCCTGGCCAGTGGCGCGATCTGCTGCTGTCGCTGCTGCGCGACGATGCCACCGCGGCCGCCGGCATCGTCGCGTCCACCACCGACGACATCCTGGTCACCAACGCCACCGAGATACCGACCGGTGCACCCTGGCGTTCGGGACGGATGCTGCTCGTCGGAGACGCCGCCCACGCGGCATCTCCGGCGACCGGGCAAGGGGCCTCGATGGCGATGGAGGATGCCGTCATCCTCGCCAAAGCCCTGCGCGACACACCCGGCACCGACACCGCGCTGTCCGTCTACGAGACGCTCCGCCGCCCGCGCGCGGAACACAACACCACCGTCAGCGGAAATGTCTCCCGCGGCGTCTACACACCGTCCCGCACCGGTCAAGCGCCTGCGGCACGGCCCGGCGATGAGGAGCTGACCCGGCTGCTGGAGTGGGATTCCCGCATCGCAACGTCCCAGTCGGGTGCGGCTGTTCTCGGGGGAGGTTCCTGATCAGACGGTCAGCTGGTCCGGATCTGAACCTGCCGGGTCTTCGAGACCGGCCCCGCCTTCGAACTCGCCTTCGCGCGGCGCGAGTTCACCCTGGTGGTGACGGACACGCGGTTGGCCGCCTCCGGCCGGACGCCGGCCGCCCTCGTGCGCGACGCGGCGCCGGAGGTACGGCTGCGGCTCCGGCACAACACCCCGCACATCGTCCACCGGGCTCCCGAGTATCTGCGCACCGTCGACGGCATGTTGCCGGCGCAGGGCCTGTTGGCGGACGTCCCGGCCATCGAGCTGTATGAGGATCGCCGGGTGTGCGTGGTCGATCGCTTCGGGCACCCGGGTCCCGGCACCGACGCGGGCATCTCTCCCGGTAAACCGTATGGCGTCTGCCCCGGCGCGCTCGGCAGTTCTCCGGTCGACGACATCTCGACGGTCACCGACATCCGCGCGGTGTTCCGGCAAGGGGCGTGGTGGCACTGGAGAAGGCCCAGGGCAACCCCAGCCTGGCCACCCCGGTCAGGGCGGCCGACACCCTCGGCCTCACGGTGTCCGACCTGATGCAGGGACCGCACGAAGGCCGCATCCGCGTCGGGGCCGCCGACACTGTGGCGCCGCTGTGGACCGGAGAACGGGGGAGTGAGGCCCGGCTGATGCTGACGACCTCGGGCCCGGCCCCTGTCGCGGCCTGGCGTGGGCGACTGGAACCGGGCGAGGAATACCCCAGCCACCCCCACCGGGCCGGCGTCGTGCAGAACTGCTTCGTCACGCGTGCTTCACGCGGCAAGTCCCTTGCGGATGCGGTCGAGCATGAACGCCGAGGATTCCCGGGCGCGTTCCTCCCAGGCGAAGACGCAGGCGGTGGCGACCCCGTCGAAGTTCAGCTCGCGCAGGGTGCCGAAGAAGGTGTCCCAGTCGACCTCGCCCTGGCCGATGTCCAGGTGCTGGTGGATGCGGGCGGCGGTGCCGGGCGGGTTGAGGATGTAGCGCAGGCCGCTGGAGCCCTTGTGGTTGAAGGAGTCCGCGATGTGTACGTGCTGGAGCTTGTCGCCCGCGTAGCGCATCATCGCCGCGATGTCCGCGCCGACGTCCGAGGCACCGGAGAGATGGAAGGAGTGCGGGGCGCAGTAAAGGTAGTTCACCCAGGGCTTGTTGATGGCGCGGACCAGGTCCACGGCTGGGGTGTTCTCCTCGCAGAAGTCGTCCGGGTGCGCCTCCAGGTTGAGCGCGATGCCCTCCCGCTCGAAAAGCGGCAGCAGTTCGTCCAGGGAGCGCCAGAACGCGGCCTCGCTCTCGGCGGCGCGCTCGGGGCGGCCGTTGAACTCCGAGTTCATCAGCGGGCATTCGAGGTCGGAGGTGATTTCGATCATCCGCTTCCAGTAGCGGACGGCGGCCTGCCGCTCGGTCTCGTCGGGCGAGGACCACTTGTAGAGCGGGAGGACGGAGGACAGCTTCACGCCGTGCGTACGCAGGGAGTTCTTGAGCTCCGCCACCCGCTCGTCGTCCGCCCTCGGGTGCAGGAAGAACGGCATGAAGTCCTCGCGCGGCGACAACTCGATGTATCCGTAGCCGAGTTCGGCGACCGTGCGCACCATCTCGTCGATGGGCAGGGCGCGGAACATGTACGGGTCGAGGGCGATCTTCATACGACACCTCCGGCGGTGGCCGTGCCCGTGTAGAAGGCGGGCCGGGGCTTCATGTCAACGGTCACGACCTGGCTGTCCGACTCCAGGGACTGGACGGCCGCGTCGGTGATGACGGTGGCCGCGTAGCCGTCCCAGGCGGACGGTCCGGTCGGCTCCTCGCCGGCCGCGATGCCCGCGATCCACTCGCGGAACTCGGTGTCGAAGGCGTCCGCGAACCGGTCCTTCCAGTCCCGCAGCACCGCGAAGCCGCTCACTCCCGCGGTGCGTACGGCGACCGCGGCGGGGTCGGGCAGCCGCACCAGGCCCGTCTCGCCGACGGTCTCGCACTGGATGTCGTATCCGTACTGGCAGTTGACGAAGACCTCGAGGTCGATGCGGACCCCGTTCGCGGTCTCGAAGAGCATGATCTGCGGGTCCGTCAGATGCGGGAAACGGTTGGTCGTGGCACGCGGCTTCAGCACCTGCGCGGAGACGATCTCGTCGTCGAGGAGCCAGCGCAGTACGTCGATCTCGTGGACCGCCGTGTCCTGTGCGGCCATCTGGGAGGTGTAGGACTCCGGGACGGTCGGGTTGCGGTGCGCGCAGTGCACGATCAGCGGGGCGCCGATATCGCCGGAGGCCAGCACCTCCTTCAGCTGGCGGTAGCCCGCGTCGTAGCGCCGCATGAAGCCGACCTGGACCAGGCGGCGACCGTGCGCGCGCTCGGCCTCGACCACGCGGAGACAGTCCTCGGCAGTGGTGGCCAGGGGCTTCTCGCAGAACACCGGCTTTCCGGCGGCGATCGCGTTCAGTACGTGCTCGGCATGGGTGGGGCCCCAGGACGTGACGAGCACCGCGTCCACGTCCTGCGCCGCGATCAGCTCGGCGCCGTCGGCGCGTACCCGGGCGCCGACGCGGGCCGCCGCCTCCTCGGCGCGCGCGGCGTCGATGTCGGTGACGGCGGTGACCTTGGCTCCGGTGACGGTGTCGGTGAGCCGGCGGATGTGTTCCTGGCCGATCCAGCCGGTGCCGATGACGCCTACGCGCACAGTCATTGGGTTTCCTTTCTACGGCTCCCGGTTTCCGTGCCATCGCTGGGGCCCGGGAGCGTGGAGCATGGGGGCGTTCAGGAGTAGCGGGCCCGGAGTTCCGTCTCGAGGTTCTCCAGGGTGCGGCCGCGCGTCTCGGGGACGTACAGCTTCACGAAGGTGATCGAGAGGACGCCCGCCGCCACGAAGAGGAAGAACGTGGCGGAGATACCGATCCCGTCGACCAGTGAGGGGAAGACCAGCCCGATCGCGAAGTTGGTCAGCCACAGCACCACCGCCGCGACGCCCATCCCGAAGGCACGCATCCGCATCGGGAAGATCTCCGAGAGCATGAGCCAGGTCACCGGCGAGATCGCGCCCTGCTGGAAGGCGAGGAAGGTGACGGTCATGGCGAGTACGGCGTAGGCGCGGCCGTCGCCCGAGGGCAGCGCCAGCGAGAAGACGCCGATCATCAACAGGGCGCTGGTGGTGCCGATCTGACCGGTCATCAGCATCGGTCGGCGGTTGACCCGGCCGAGCAGCCAGATGCCGACGAAGGTGGCGAGGACCGAGATCACGCCGTTGGCGATGTTCGCCGTCAGCGCGCTGTCCGCGGCGAACCCGGCGTCGGTCAGGATCTGCGTGCCGTAGTACATGATCGTGTTGACGCCGGTGATCTGCTGCACGATCGCGATGCCGAAGCCGATGAACATCAGCCTGCGCACCCATGGCGTGGACCTCATGTCCTGCCAGCCGCCGAGCTTCGCCTGATCGTCCTTGACGGCGAGCGCGGAGACCTCGCTCAGCTCGGCCTCGGCCCGCTGCTGGGACCTGACCTGCTTCAGCACCTCGAAGGCCTCGTTGAAGCGGCCCTTGGAGGCCAGCCAGCGCGGGCTCTCCGGCATCACCAGCATCCCGAACCACAGCACCACGGCCGGGATCGTCGCGATCACCAGCATCCAGCGCCAGACGCCGCCGGACTCGCCGCCCACCCGCGCGATGACCGCGTTGGAGCTGAAGGCCAGCAACTGCCCGCTGACGATCATGAGTTCGTTGCGGGTGACCAGCGCGCCGCGCCGCTCGGCCGGCGAGATCTCCGCGAGATACACCGGCACGGTCACCGAGGCGCCGCCGACCGCGAGGCCGAGCACGAACCGGGCCACCACCATCACCGCGGTGGTCGGGGCGAGCGTGCAGCCGAGCGCACCGACGAAGAACAGCACCGCCAGCAGCAGGATGTTGCGCCGCCTGCCGCGGGCGTCCGAGAGCCGGCCGCCGACGACCGCGCCGAGCGCGGCGCCGAGCAGCAGGGAGCTGGTGACCATGCCCTCCGTGAAGGGGGTCAGGCCCAGGTCGTCGGTCATGTACGGCAGCGCGCCGTTGATGACCCCGGTGTCATAGCCGAAGAGCAGTCCGCCGAAGGTGGCGATGATCGTGATGAGCCGCAGCCGCCGCGAGACCGCCGGTGGCGCGTCGTCGATCAGCGTGGATGGAGCGGTGCGTGGCTGTGCCGCGTCGTCCCTGACGTCCATGGCCGCCTCCTACCGGTGGTTGTGGGGGCGTCGGGCCCCGGAGAGGCCGCAGCCGGCCAGGTGCTGACGCGTGCGTACGGCGATGGGGAGCGGCACGTCGGGAGCGCACGGATACAGGTCCTGCTCGACGATCACGAACAACTCGGCGTCGAGGCGGGCGAGTTCGTCGACCACGGAGGCGGGGTCGGGCACACCGGCCGGAGGAGACACGCACGCGCCACGCTTGACGGTCTCGCCGAACGACAGGTCCTCGGCGGCGACCTGGGCCGGCACCGCCGGGCCGACGAAGCGGCTGTCGACGCCGTAGCCGTCCAGGGCTCTGCGGACGAAGTCACCGAACGGGTCCGTGCCGGTCTTGGTGATCACGGCCGAGCTGTGCCCGTGGCGGGCAACGGCGACGTTGGTCGGACTGCCGCCCAGGTACTTGGCGCGGCCCATGGTCAGCACTTCGAACGGCATCACGCTGGTTGTCCCTTCACGCCGGAGATCCCGGGAGACGACAGATGAACTGTTGAGCTGTTACGAACCGGAGGTCGCTGCCGCGCTCTACTAGCGCGCTCTAGTGCGAGTACGATGACCCCTGTCCAAATGTCATGTCAATAGCTTGTTGCCGAAAGATTTCCTGGCCGTCCGTCGGGCCGGGGCAGGCGCGGGAGGACGGGTTCACAGGTGGATGTGTCGGGCAAACAGCGGCCCACCATGGCGGATGTGGCCGCACGGGCAGGGGTGTCCCGGGCGCTGGTGTCGATCATCTTCCGCAACAAACCGGGAGCGAGTCAGGACACCCGGGACCGGGTGCTGCGCGTCGCCGACGAGATCGGCTACAGCCCCGACAGCGCGGCCCGGCTCCTCGCCCGCGGACGCAGCCGCACGCTCGGCGTGATGCTCACCGTCCACCAGACCTTCCAGGCGGACCTCGTCGAAGGCATCTACCCGGAGGCCGAGCGCCTCGGCTACGACGTCCTGCTCTCCGCCAACGCCCCCGGCCGCGACGAGGCCAAGTCGATCGAGGCACTGCTCAGCCACCGCTGCGGGGCGCTGATCCTGCTCGGCCCGGGATCCGACGCCGCCGAGCTGGACGCCCTCGGGCAGCGCACGGTCGCCGTCTCGGTTGGCCGCCGGGTGACGGGCGCTTACGTCGACAGCGTCCACTCGGCCGAGAACAAGGGCGTACGGCAGGCCATGGACCACCTCGTCGGACTGGGCCACCGGCGCATCGTGCACATCGACGGCGGCCGGCAGCCCGGCTCGGTGGAGCGCCGCCGCGCCTACCGCGACGCGATGCGCCGGCACGGCCTCGCCGAGGAGATCCGGGTGATCCCGGGCGCCCATGACGAGGACGCCGGCATCGAGGCGGGCCGTCTGCTGCTCGCGGAGCGTGACCGGGGGCTGCCCCTGCCCACGGCGATCCTCGCGGGCAACGACCGTTGTGCGATGGGCCTGTTGATGACCTTCACCCGGGCGGGCATCGATGTCCCCGGCGAGGTGTCCGTCGTCGGCTACGACGACAGTCACCTCTCCCATGTGATGCCGATCGGCCTGACGACGGTCCGTCAGGACGCGGTGCTCATCGCCGAGTACGCGGTGCGGTTCGCCGTGGAACGCCTGGAGAACCCGGAGTTGGAGCCGCGGGAGGCGGTGCTGGATCCGAAACTGGTCGTACGAGGGACGAGCGGACCGCCACGGCGCGAGTGATCGGGCTCGGCCGATCCCGGGAGCCCGGTCGGGCCTGCGGTGGACTGCCGGTGGAACTCCGCCACCGGAACTACCAGTTGTGGCTCCAGAAGGGCTGAGCCCGTCGGGTGGATCCGTGATGCGCCGTTGAGGCGTCAGGGGGACCTCACGGCGACGGAAGGGCCCGGTCGCCCAGGGCGAACGCGTCCTGGGCGAAGGCAACATCGCCGCGGGCGTGGGGGACGGTAACCGCTCTCAGTGGTCCGTGCGGGTCGATGTGGCGGTTACGGCGGGCGGGCGGCGGCCAGAGCGCCGCCCGTCGCGTAGCCGGTATCCGCCCAGGGCTTGCCCGGCGGCACGTCCTGCGGGGCGAGTTCCGCATGGCCGCCCGGGGCGGTCATCCGGTCGTCGGAGACGCTGGCGAGGGTGGCCACCACGCTCGCCGATCACCGCCTCACAGCGACCCGCGCCCCGCAGCTCCGCCGCGGCCTCCTCGCACGCCTCCGGCCGCCGCGACACCAGCACTCTTCGGAGTGTTGTCGGGGGCGACGTGTGCTGATCCCTGCGGTAGGCCGACGGTATGCGGTACGCGGTACGCGCAGGGTGGCGGACTGACAGCGGAGCAGCGGCCGTTGCGCGAACGGATCCTGACGACCCGTGACCAGCGACTCAGCTTGCACACCGCTCACTGGTGCGGTGAGGTGAGGATGCCCTGGGAGAGAGCGAGGGTGACCGCCGCGGTGCGGTCGTTGACGCCCAGCTTGACGAATGTTCGCAGTAGGTGCGTCTTCACCGTCGCTTCGCCGATGTACAACTGCCGACCGATCTCGCTGTTGGACAGACCGCGCGCGACGAGGCCGAGTACCTGAACCTCGCGGGGGGTCAACTGCTCCCCGGACGGCGCCTGCATGTGGGTCACCAGCCGGCCGGCCACCGGCGGGGCGAGGACGGTTTCGCCGCGGGCGGCCGCCCGGATGGCGTCGGTCAGGGTGCCGATCGGGGTGTCCTTGAGCAGATACCCGGTGGCGCCGGCCTCGATCGCCGGCAGGATGTCGGCGTCGCCCTCGTAGGTGGTCAGCACGAGCACGCGAATGCCGGGGTGCTCCTGGCGGATACGCGCCGTCGCGGTGGCGCCGTCTGTACCCGGCATCCGCAGGTCCATCAGGACGACGTGCGGGCGCGTTGCGGCAGCGAGGACGATCGCCTCGTCGCCGGAGCCGGCCTCGCCGACGACCCGCAGGTCGTCGTAGGCCTCAAGCATGCCGCGGAGGCCGAAGCGTACGACGGGATGGTCGTCGACGATCAGGATGTGAACAGTCATCGAGCTGGTTCCGCCCGCTCAGTGGTCGGGTGTGGGGCCGAGATCACGCAGTGGCTGCAGGCTACGCGCCGCCTGCTCGGCCGGGGTCAGCGGCAGCTCCACCCGCACCGTGGTGCCTTGGCCAGGAGCCGATTGCACCGTGCAGGTTCCGCCGAGGCTGGAGGCGCGGGTGCGAATGCCGAGCAGGCCGTATCCACCCCGGATGACGGCCGGGACGAAGCCATGGCCGTCATCGGTCACTGTCAGTGCCACGAGGCCGTGGTAGTGGCGTAGTTCGATCCGTACTTTCGTGGCGTCGGCATGCTTGCCGACATTGGTCAGGGCCTCCTGGGCGGTGCGCAGCAGGGCGATGTCGGTGCCGGTGGGCGCGCCGGACCGCTCGCCGACGATCGACACCTCGACGTGCGTACCCGTGTCGCGGGCGTGCCGGGCGGCGAGCCGGTCCAGGGCATCCGCGAGGCCGCGGCCGGTCAGATCGACCGGGGCCAACGCGGCGATCAGCGAGCGTGCCTCCGCGAGGTTCTCGCGGGCGGTTTTCTCCAGGATGTCGAGCTGACCGTCGGCGGCTGTCGCATCACGGAACAGGGTCGTCCGCGCGGCCTGGGCGAGCATGAGGACGCTGGTGAAGCCCTGTGCCAGGGTGTCGTGGATCTCGGCGGCCAGGCGTTCACGTTCGGCATGGACGCCGGCCTCGTGGCCCGCGCGTTCCAGTGCGGCCCGGGTCCGGGTCAGTTCCTCGATCAGCTCGGCCCGTTTGCGGTTCTGCTCGCGGATGCCGGTCAGATAGGCGCCCGCGAGGATCGTCACGGTCATGGGTACGAGAACGGTCACGCCGGCCATCGCCAGCGTGTAGCGGCTGATGCCGGTCCTCGCCAGCATGGCCCAGGCGAGTTCGGCGTAGAGGATCGACAGCAGTGGCAGGCGTACGCGCCACCTCGCGACCATCACGAACAGCTGCGGGCAGAGCGCGAACAGCAGTGCGCCACCGATCGGGGCGATGGCGAGCAGGAGCGGGAACGCGACCGCCAGGGCAGCGAAATAGACCGCGCCCCAACGCTCGTCGCGGTTCTCCATGGCCCGCGGAGCGACCAGGGCGTACCAGGCGACGATGACGGCGAGCGTGATGAGAGCGAGCATGCGTTGCCCGAGCGCCACGGTGACGTCGGCCGCGATGGCGACGGCAAGAGGTACAGCGACGGCGCCGACGAGGACATGCCATCCGACGCGGTAGCGGAACCCGAAGTCGACGGTGCTGCGCACTGCCACCTCTGCCCGCCTTCGCTCGCCGTGATCCGGCCGCCAGTCTACGAGCGCCCATGTCCAAGATGCCCGGCTCGGCGCCGGGGAACGTCCACGCACCGGTGGAGCCGTGCGTACGTCGATCGGTGGACAACGGGGTCCAACCAAGCGTTGTCGCCGGCGCGGCCACACAACCGTCACGCTCGTTGTCGAGCACCCCGGTCCGTATCTGGAGGTACCCCATGAAGAAGAACTGGCTCGTCCTCGTCCTCGGCGCCCTGCTGATCTTTTTCGGCGTGACCTGGACCTTGCAGGGAATCGACGTCATGAAGGACTCGGCGATGAGCGGCGTGACGCTGTGGGCGGTCGTCGGGCCGATCGTGGCGCTCATCGGTCTGGTCGTGCTGGGTGTCGGCATCGCCCGGCGACGAAGGGTCGGCCGATGAGCGCCGAACAGCTGTCCGGCGCCGGCGCGGAGGCTCAGGAGGCAGGTCGGCGGGCCCCGGAACGACCGCCCAAACAGTGGTACGGCGAGCTTGCCGGCGTCGCGGCCACCGCGCTCGCCCTGGGCGTCGGTGAGCTGGTGGCGGCCGCGACGGGCGGGCCCTCAGCGCCCCTCGTGGCGGTGGGTGGCGTCGCCGTGGACGCCGCGCCGACTCCCGTCAAGGAGTTCGCGGTCGCGGTGTTCTACACGTACGACAAGCTGGCGCTGCAGGCGGGAATCGTGCTGGTGCTGGCGGTCTTCGCCGCGATCATCGGTGTCATGGCCATGCGCCGGCTCGGGTACGGGTTGGCCGGGGTCGCTGTGTTCGGGATGATCGGCGTACTCGCGTCAGCGACCCGCTCCAGCGCCACGTGGGCATACCCGCTGCCGTCGGTGGTCGGTGCACTGGCTGCCGCCGGCCTTCTGGCACTGCTGCGTCGCACCCTGCCGCGCCGTGCGGCTGTATCGGCGCGAGACCTGAGTGACGACACCGGCCCGGACGGGGGCGGGGCGGCGCAGGAAGTCCCCGCCCCCGTGCAGGGCGTCCGCTTGCCGTCGTCGGATACCGGCGTCCCGGCGGTGGACGGTGTGGGACAGCCACCGGGCCGGAGACGGTTTCTCGTGCTGGCGTACGGGGCGATCGGTGCGGCCGCGGTGGCCGTACCGGGCGGACGTCGGCTCTGGGCACAGCGTGTGGCCGCGGCCCGGGCCGCGGTGGTTCTTCCGTCCCCGTCGAGCCCGGCACCGCCCTTGCCCGCCAAGGTCTCCGCCGACGTGCCCGGAGTGACGAAGTTCGTGACCGCGAATGCGGACTTCTACCGGATCGACACCGCGTTGACGGTGCCCCAGATGGAACCGAAGGACTGGCGGCTGAGGATTCATGGCCGGGTGAAACGGCCGCTGACGTTGACGTACGAGCAACTGCTGGCACGGCCGATGGTGGAGCGGTACATCACACTGACATGTGTGTCCAACGAGGTCGGGGGCGAGTTGGTCGGCAACGCTCGGTGGTTGGGGGTGTCGATCAAGGATCTGCTGGACGAAGTCGAGCCGGATGACGGGGCGGACCAGGTGGTGAGCCGTTCCGTGGACGGCTATACGGCCGGTACGCCGACGGCGGCGTTGCGTGATGGGCGGGAGGCGTTGCTGGCGGTCGGGATGAACGGGGAGCCACTGCCGGTCGAACACGGGTTTCCGGTCCGGATGGTGGTGCCCGGACTGTACGGATACGTATCGGCGACGAAGTGGCTGACGGAGCTGGAGCTGAGCAGCTTCTCGGACTTCAGCGCCTATTGGGTACGGCGGGATTACGCGGCGCTGGCTCCGGTGAAGACACAGTCGCGGATCGACACACCGACCGCGGGCAGGCGGCTGGAGCGGGGTCCGGTAATGGTGGCCGGAGTGGCGTGGGCGCAGCATCATGGAGTGAGCGCGGTGGAGGTCCGCGTGGATGACGGACCATGGCAGCAAGCAATGCTCGCGGCCGTGCCGTCGGTGGACACCTGGCGGCAGTGGAGCTGGCCGTGGCAGGCGACGCCCGGCAAGCATCGGCTGCAAGTACGCGCCACCGACCACACCGGCCAGGTACAGACAGGGCAGGCGCACAAGCCGCTTCCCGACGGGGCAACCGGCTGGCACACGATCAAGGTCACGGTCACCTGAGCAAGGTCCGTCGGGCTGACGGAGCATCAGGGAGCAGTCAGGAGGACATGTATGAGATGAAGGAGGCGGTGACGAGGAGCGCCAACACTCCGACTCCCACCCAGCCGAGCACGATTCCGGCGGTGGCCATGCCACCACCCGCTTCGTGGCGTTCCCTGATCTGTTTGCGGGCCACGTAGCCGAAGATCAGCGCAAGGATGCTGCCGATCCAGTAGATCCACACGATGCCCAACACCATGGACGCGATGGCCAACCCGTTGGTCCGAGGCGGTGGTGGGTAACCGGGAGGGTAAGCAGGCCAGCCGGCGTGCGTCGGCCCCTGTTGCGGCGACGTCGGCGGCGCCGGGGCGCTCGACGGGGAGGGGGACGGGGACTGGTTCGGATCGTTGAGATACGGGTCCGGGTCGGATGGCGTGGACATGGTGCCTCCTGATGATGCGAGCGTCACGGCAGGTTGCCACGCTGTAGGCGGGAGGGGTCCCGAGGCGGTGGGGGCTGGACAACGAGGTGGGCCGCGTTCAGGGGTTCAGGGGCTGTGAGGCCGCGGTGGAAGCGACGTGGTCTGCGGTGCCGAAAACGTTCATGTCGGCGCCGGTGGCGGCGAAGAACACGGCGCCCACCGGGCCCTTGTTCGCACTTCGGCGGTCAAGGAAAGCCTTTGCGCGTGCCGCTGTCCGGATGGTGGGGTGGCACGGTGAGCGATCACGATGAGGCGGCGACTGTCCGACCGTTGACCCTGGCCTGGGTGAGCCGACACCTGGAAGTCGGCGAACGGATCGTCGGAATCGAGGCGCTGCACGGCGGTATCACTGCCGAAATGCGGCGGCTGACCGTCGGCACGCGGGACGGAGGCACCCGTGACCTGGTGCTGCGGAGCTTCGTCGACCCGAACTTCGTGGAGCACGCCGAGGACTGGCTGAACAGGGAGGCCGGCGCCCTGACCCTGCTCACAGGGGCCGGCGTGTCGGCTCCTGGACTGGTCGCGGTTGATCCGACTGCCGCGCATTGCGCGTATCCCTCGCTCCTGATGACACATCTGGCGGGCCGGACGGTCCTGGAAGATGAGGGAGCGGAGACGCGCGTTCCTGTGCTGGCCGCGCAACTCGTGGCGATCCACGCGTTGCGACCCGCCGAGCGGCCCCGGAAGTACGTGGCGTTGACGACCGCTGACACCGTCGTGGTTCCGAAGGGCGCCGACGCGGCGGTATGGGCCGCGGCGATCGACGTGATCCGCAGGCCCCCGCCATCCTGTGAAGGGCGATTCCTGCACCGGGACTTCCAGCCCGGCAACGTGCTGTTCGACGTGCTGCCTTCGACGCCGGCAGATGCCCGGATCACCGGCGTCGTCGACTGGGCAGCGGCCTCCTGGGGCCCGGCCGATCTCGATGTGGCGCACTGCTGCGTCAATCTCGCGCTGCTGCACGGCCCGGAGTGGGGTCGGCGGTTTGCCGAGGCGTACGAGGAGGCCGGCGGGGTGCTGGCCGCGACCGTGAGCGAACGGCTGTACTGGCGGGTGCGGGCCGCGCTGGCGTGCTCGGAGGAAGTGCGGTTGGTGGCGGGGCCATGGCGGGAGGCGGGGAGGACAGAGCTGACGACGCGAGCCGTGGAGGGGCGGCTGGATGCCTATGTCACCGCCCTGATGGGCGCGCTGGGCTGAGCAGCCGAAGCTGCGCAGCCACCGTCTCCGAAACCGTCCACACCCACGGCCTGCGTCACTGCCGTTCCCCCGGGGCGGCGAAGACCCACGTTCCGTACGTCCTCACCGCCACCGGAACCAAACATCAGTGGACTCAGCTGCACTTACGTCCGGTGTTGATGCACTGGACCGCCTTGTTCATCAGCTTCGCGTCGAAGACGTTGATGAAGTCACCGTGGTCGGTGACCGGCTTGTGCTGCTGTTCGGGGAAGCTGTCCAACGAGAAGAACGGACGGGTCTTGCCGTTGTCCTTGACGCTGGGCGCGTCCACGTCGTACACGAGACGCTGCACCAACTGCGGAATGGCCTTGAAGCCGGTCGGGCAGTTGCCGCCCGCGTCAGCGAAGGCCACGTGCGTACGGTGGTTGGCGCTGTCGATGTTCGTGCCGTCCCAGCAGCTCTGGAACTTGAAGGTGCGCACCACGTCGCTGCCTGACGGGCACAGGGGGTACTTGTCCTTCAACTGCACCTTGTTCTCGAAGCCGGTGCAGCTCCAGGAGGCGTTGGCGTTGGCGGTGCCGTTGACGAACGCCTTGGCGTCACCGGTGATGATGCGCAGGAACTTGGGCATCGCCACCACCTTGCCGCGTGGGCTGCCCACGAAGTCCAAAGTGGCCTTCTTGGCCGTCAGAATCCGGCCCGTGTTGCCCTCCGCGCCGCCGCCCTGCTTGTCGGCGTCGAACTCCTTGGTGCCGTCCTGTAGGCGCAGCACCGGCCAGTAGTAGGTCGACTTGTCGCCCTTGTTCTGGCAGCTGGTCCCGGCCTTGGCGAAGTCCTCGTTGCTCGAGAAGGCGTCGTTGTCCTGGTTGCCGACGTAATCGTGCACGTGGTGTGCGCCGTTGGTGACACCGGGCGCGACAATGACGTTGTCGCTGTTGTACAGCTTGTTGGCGTTCACCCCGCACTTGCTGACGAAGACACCCTTCGAAGCCTTCGCCGACCTGGCCGGGATGCGCACATTGGACCTCACCTTGGTGATGTCCACGAAGTCGGCGGCGACGGGGCCGTTGCCGGTCCCTCCGGCATTGGCGTTGTCGCCCCCCTGGTTGTTGTTGCCGCCCTGACCGGGAGTGGGCTGGTTGCCGGTGGCGCGCAGCGTGCAGGCCGCCAAAGCGTCAAGGCCCTGCGGCTTGGCTGCCACACGGCCGATGGCGATGGCGATCCGGTCGATCGTCGCCTTCCGCTTGTCCTTCAGTGGACCCACGATCGCGTTCTGGGCGAAGTTGGCGTCCTGCGCAATCGCCTTCTGGGAGGTGGAAAGGCGCTGGTATGCCTCGGATATCTGCTTGTCGAGGAGTGCCAGTTCCTTGTCGACCTGGGCCTTCGCCTGGGCGGGTACCGATGTCAACTGCTGGCCGACGTCGGGGCAGTCGATGGTGGAGGTTCCAGCCGCGAGCACCTGGTTCTGTGCGGAGCCCTTCGATGCGCTGGTTTCATCGGCCGAGGCGTAGATGTTGACCGCCACCAGTCCACCGGCCCCGATGGCCAGTGCGGCCGCCGCGCCTACCGCCCGGCGGACAGTCTTCGATCTTTTTCGTGTGTTGCGTCTCATCAGGCCTCTCAAGGACATCTCCGGAGCCGGCAAGACTTCCGGCATGGGTGAAGCGCGTCCTCAGATACGAATGTGCGCGCCGAATGCTCAGCGAATTCTCAGGTTCGTAGGTTCCTCCATCCGCAAACAGTGCATGAGGGACCAATCCGGGCCGTGCTCGGTGCCATGAACGCGTGAACCCCCCAGGAGGCAGGGGATTACGACTCCCCGTCCACGCAGCTCGGCCGCCTTGGCAAGCACGCTCTGCACGGCGGGGTCGGTGACCGGCCGGTCGGCGTGGACGACGACCTGGATCGCGGTGGAGGCCGGTACCGCCGAAGTGCTGCTGGGCCAGCTCACGGACCGCGACGGACTCCGATCCGTTGCTCTGCCGGCCCGCACCGGACAATGCGGTACAAGATACCCAGGGGGGTATTGCCGAGTGCATTCGCATCGTACGACAACTCGGACCGGGACGCGGGCCCGTCACCGGTGCTGCGCCGTGCCCAGCTCGTCGGTGTACCGGCCGAGGGCTTCCTCGGCCGTGGGGGCGGGGCCGAACAGCTGCTCCTGGCGGCGGGGGTCGGCGACGTAGCGGCCCGTGTCGAACCAGCCGAACATCGCGGCCATGTCCTTGACCAGGGGCATGAAGCGGCCGACGACGGTTCCTGCGGCGCGGGTGACGGTCGAGGGGATGCCCCACACCTTGATCTTCTTTCCGGCCCGGCGGCCCATCAGGTCGGCTACCTCGCGCATGCTGACCGGACGGTCCCAGCCGATGTCGATGCGCTCGCCGTTGTCGGCCTCGGCGTCGACGGCGGCCGCGAGGTACGCCGCGAGATCGGAAGTGTGGACGAAGGTCAGCGGGACGGTGGTCTTGCCCATCCAGATCAGGCGGCCCTTGTCGATCGGGTTGCCCGCCATGGTCGCGACCTGGTCGAGGAAGGCCCCCGGGCGCAGTGCGACGAACGGGACGCCGAGCTGTTCGAGCTTGTCCTCGGCGATCTTCTTGTGCCAGAAGTGCGGGACATGGGGCGTCTGGTCGCTGGTGAGGATGCTGGTCAGGACGAACCGCCGGATGCCGGCGCGGTGGGCGGCCTCGGCGAGGTTGGCGTTTCCGATGGTGTCGATGTCGTGCGCGTTCTTGCCGCCGCGGGTGTATCCGGCAGCCGTGGTGATGACGGCATCGGCGCCGTTCATGGCGGCGACGAGCGAGTCGAGGTCCAGCATGTCGCCGCGGGCGATCTCGACGCCCCGGCTTTCGAGCCTGCTCGCGTCGGTGGTCGGCCGGACCAGGGCGCGGACGTTCTTACCGCGCCCCAGCAGTTCGTCGACGACCTTGCCCCCGAGGGAGCCGGTCGCGCCGACGACGAGGACCGGGAGGGCGGTGGAGCGGGTGGTGGTCATGGAGTTCTCACTTTCCAGCAGGTCAGTGGTGGGGGATTGGGTGGGCGGGGCAGTGGTGGACGCGGACGATGGCGCCGGCGGCCCGGGTCGCTCCGAGGGTGGGCCTGTAGCGGGCGGATCCGCGGCGCGGGTCACCGCGGCTTGCCGGAGCTTGCGGAGGTCCAAGGCGAACCGGACGCGGGTGATGCCGTCGTCCTCGATGTGCCGCCGGCCGGCGACGGGGAAGGGCTCGCCGGCCCCGCAGGTGGTGTTGCCCTGCCTTCGAATGAGTTCTGCCGAACTTCCAGCGGGACAGCTCGCGCTTGCCCCCGGACGCTGAGGCCCCGCTCACCCCCGTTCTCCCTGACGTACGGGGGGAACGGGTCTTCGTGAGCCGAGTGCGCTGCGGCACGGTCCGCTTCGCAGGAACGCCGGCAACGATGCGCACTTCAGGCTGGAACCGGGTGCAGGGGGAGGGGGGTTACTCGGACTCTTCCCCTGCAACGGCACGGCTGTTGATCGCGTCGGCGATGGCGTAGGCGGTCTGGACGAAGGACTCTGCCTGCTGTGCCGAGAGGTTCCGTGCGGAGGTCTCCTCCAGGGCCTGCCACATGGCTGCGATGGGCTCGCGCATGGCACGGCCCTTGTCGGTGAGGTGGACGACCATGACGCGCCGGTCGTGTTCGGCCGGCTCGCGGACGAGCAGGCCGGCGTCCTGCATGCGGCGTAGTGCCTTGGAGATGGTGGAGTGGTCCACGTCGACGCTTTCGAGCAGCTCGGACTGGGTCTGGCCGTCCCGGTCGAGGAGGTGCATCAGCAGCAGTTCCTGTCCGGGATGCAGGTCCATCTCGCGGAGCATCGCGGCGGCGCGGGCGCGGTGAGCGCGGGCGAGCTGGTAGATCGCGTAACTCATCGGCCCCTCGCCGGCCGTAGCGGGGACGCGGGGTGTGGGCGCAGCCATGCTCGGTTTCCTCAGACGGTGTAGGTGGGGTAGTCGGTGTAGCCGGCCACTCCGCCGCCGTAGAAGGTCGCCGGGTCGGGGGTGTTCAGCGGCGCGTCCGAGCGTAGCCGCTCGACCAGGTCGGGGTTGGCGAGCGCGAGGGCGCCGACGGAGACGAGGTCGGCCGTGCCCTCGTCGATGTCCTTGGCGCGGGTGGGCAGGTCGGTGCCGGCCCGGTTGAGGATCAGCGTGGTCGGCCACAGCGCGCGCAGGGTGCCCAGCAGAGCGTCGTCGCCTCCGTGCATCACGTGGAGGTAGGCGAGACCGAGCGGGCTGAGGGCGCGCACGAGCGCCGGATACAACTCGGCGGTGTCGGACTCGGCGATGTCGTTGAAGGGGTTGCCGGGGGAGATGCGCAGGCCGGTGCGGGCGGCGCCGATCTCGTCGGCCACGGCAGTGGCGACCTCGACGGCGAAGCGGATGCGGCCCTCGAGGGAACCGCCGTAGCCGTCGGTGCGCTGGTTGGTGTTGTCGGACAGGAACTGGTGCACCAGGTAGCCGTTGGCGCCGTGGATCTCCACGCCGTCGGCGCCTGCCGCGACGGCAGCCGCCGCGGCGCGGCGGAAGTCGTCGACGGTCGCCGTGACCTCCTGCGTCGACAGAGCACGGGGGGTCGGCATCTCCTGGGGCCCGGACGCGGTGAACATCGCGCCCTGCGGCCGGATTGCCGAAGGGGCGACCGGCGGGCGCCCGTGGGGGGTGTTGTCGGGGTGGGCGATGCGTCCGGTGTGCATCAGCTGGATGACGATGCGGCCGTCGGCCGCGTGCACGGCGTCGGTGACCTTGCGCCACCCGGCGATCTGCTCGTCATTGTGGATGCCGGGGGTGAGGAGGTAGCCCTGGCCGTCGGCGGAGGGCTGGGTTCCCTCGGTGATGATGAGCGCGTGCGAGGCCCGCTGGGCGTAGTACTCGGCGTTCAGCTCGGTCGGGACGCCTTCAGGTGTGGAGCGGTCACGGGTCATGGGGGCCATGACCAGGCGGTGCGGGAGGGAGATGTCACCGACGGTGGTCGGTGTCCACAGGGCGTTCAGCATGGGTGGTCCTTCGGTGCGGTGATGAACAGGTGGGTGATCGGGAAATCGGGGAGACGCGGGCGTGATCAGTCGACGGTGAGGACGAGCTTGCCCCGGACATGCCCGGCGTCGCTGACCTGCTGGGCCGTGGCGGCCTGGTCGAGCGGGTAGGCGGTGACGGTGGTGACGAGCTTGCCGGTCGCGGCGTCCTGGGCGAGGGCGGCCAGGCGGGTGGCCGAGCGTTCCTGGGGGCTACCGCTGGCGAAGGTGATGCCGAGCTGGTGCGCGCCCAGGTCGGCGATGGTGACGATGCGCTCGGTGCCGCCGCGCAGGGTGATGGAGTCCTCCAGGGCTCCCTTCCCGGCCAGGTCGAACACCGCGTCCACGCCGTCGGGGGCGAGTGCCCGGACCCGCTCGACCAGGCCTTCGCCGTAGAGGGTCGCGGTGGCGCCGAGTGAGGCGAGGTAGTCCTGGTTGGCGGTGCCGGCGGTGCCGATGACACGCGCCCCGCGGGCCGCGGCGAGCTGGACGGCCAGGGTGCCGACCGCTCCGGCCGCGCCGTGCATCAGTACGGTCTCGCCGGCGGCGACGCCGAGCAGGTTCAGGACCCGCTCGGCCGTATCGCTCGCCACCGGCAGGGCGACCGCGTGCTGCCAGTCGAGGCCGGCGGGCTTGGGGGCCACGGTGGTGGCCAGCGCGTACTGGGCGTACGAGCCGGTGTCCGACCAGCCCAGCACCTCGTCGCCCACCTTTACGTCCCGCACACCCTCACCCAGGGCGTCCACCACGCCGGCGAGCTCGCCACCGGGGACGGAGGGGAACGGGGTGGGGAACATGGCCTCCAGTGCCCCGGAGCGGATCTTGCCGTCCAGCGCGTTCAGCCCGGCCGCCCTGACGCGGACGCGTATCTGCCCGGGGCCGGGCTGCGGGACCTCGATGTCCGCCTCGTGCAGCACTTCCGTGCCTCCGAAACGGTCGAACAGGATGGCTTTCATGACGACTCCTCTCGTGTCGCCACTCATTTAGGTGGCTGGACACATAATCAACGTAACAGCAAACGTGTGGCTAGCCAACTATTGCTGTCGTTCGGGCCGCGAAAGATCGGCCGCGGTCGCCGGGGCCTTCGGTCGCTCACGGCGCTTCTTATCCGCTAACATAGAATAATTAGATAGATGAATACCCTAGTGCTGGCGAGGAGTGGCCGTGGACTTCGGGCTGACAGACGAGCAGGACCTGTTGCGCGTGACGGCGCGGGAGTTCGTCGCCGACGTGTGCCCGGCTGCCAAGGCCAAGCAGTGGGACGAGGAGGGCGTCGTGCCGCCCGAGCTGATTCGGGGCATGGCCGACCTCGGGTGGTTCTCGCTCCCGTTCGCCGAGGACGAGGGCGGTGACGGCGGCGGGCCGCTCGAACTCATCCTGATCGCCGAGGAGCTCGGGCGGGCCAGTTTCGACGTCGCCATGTGCTACATCGGGGTGCTCATCCCTGGAATCACGGTGTTCCGGTGGGGCAACGAGGCGCAGCGCGACTTCATCCGCGAGCAGGTGATGACGGGCCGCCACCGGCTTGCCGTCGGCCTCAGCGAGCCGGACAGCGGGTCCGACGCCGCGGCGCTGCGTACCACCGCCGAGGACCACGGGGACAACTTCCTCGTCCGCGGCCAGAAGGCGTGGTGCACGGGCGGCGGCCTGCCCGACACGACCATTGCCACGTACGTGCGGACGGGGCCCCGCGAGCCCAAGCACGGCGGCATCAGCCTGCTGCTCGTCGATCCCGCGACCGAGGGCGTCGAGGTGCGCCGGACGCCGACCCTGGCCCGGCACATCCTGGGCACCAACGAGGTCTTCTTCAACGACACCCTGGTGCCGAAGGAGAACCTTGTCGGCCCGCGCGACGAGGGCTGGAAGGTGATGCTCTCCAACATCGAGCTGGAGAAGGTGATCATCAGCGGGGGCTATCTGGGAGCTGCTCAGGCCACGCTCGACGAGATGCTCGAATACGCCCGCACCCGGCACGCCTTCGGCCGTCCGGTCGGCACCTTCCAGGCGCTCGCCCACGCCATGGCCGACCTTCAGACCGAGATCGACTCCGCCCGGCTGCTCGCCTACCGGGCCGCCTGGCTGCTCGCCCAGGGCAAGCCGTGCACTCGGGAAGGGTCGATGGCGAAGCTGAAGGGTTCGGAGACGTACGTGGCGGCCGCCCGGCTCGGGATGCAGGTCTGCGCGGGGCACGGCTTCTCGACGGAGAGCGTGATGAGCTTCCGCTACCGGGAGTCGATCGTGGCCACGATCTCCGGGGGCACGAGTCAGATCCAGCGCAACGGCATCGCCCGGAGCATGGGGCTCAGGTCCTACTGAGCCGCGTCGCCTTGGCTTGTCGGAGGGTGGGGCTCGGGTTTTTCTGGGCGGCGTCGCCCTGGCTTGTCGGAGCATGGGGCTCAAGTCCTATTGAGCCGCGCCGCCTTGGTCTGTCGGAGCATGGGGCTCAGGTCTTTCTGGGCCGCGTCGCTCTGGTCTGTCGGAGCATGGGGCTCAGGTCTTTCTGGGCCGCGTCGCTCTGGTCTGTCGGAGCATGGGGCTCAGGTCTTTCTGGGCCGCGTCGCCCTGGCCTGTCGGAACATGGTGCGCAGGTCCTTCTCAGCCCGCCGCTCCCGCCTGCCGGCTACTCCTTCTGAGCCCCGGCGCCCGTGTCCTGCTCGGCCAGCCATTCCTGGTGCCGGGCGAAGTGGCCCTGGTCCCGGGTCACCCAGATCCCGCTGACCCGGGCCAGCACGGCCCGGGTCGGCAGCAGTACCATCTCGCCCGCGATGTACCAGCGCCTGCCCTCCCGCTTCTCCACCCAGGCCCGGACCTCCAGCGGACGCTGAACCGGCACCGGCTTCACGAAGCTCACGGTCAGTTCCGCCGTCACGCTCAACACCCGGTGCAGCAGCGGGAGATGGCCGAGGCAGTCGTCCAGGACGGCCGCGGTCCAGCCGCCGTGCGCGACATCGGGCCCACCCTCCTGATCGCGCGGGCAGGACAGCTCGAACCGCGCCGTCCCGTCCTCGTCGAGCCGTTCATGCTCCACTCCCAGTCGGCAGGAGCCGGCGGCGCGGCACGCCCCGCACAGGGCCACCCCGCCAGGGGTCCGGGGCGGCTCCTGGAAGTCCGCTCCCGCCCAGGGCCCCGTCGGTGATGTCGCGGACATGGGTGACTCCTCTTGTCGGGCGTCGGAGTGTCGGGCGTCGGAGTGTCAGACATCGGTAAGCAGCGGGCGCAGCTTCCCGGCGATGAGCTGGACCTGCCGGGCCACCATCTCCTCGGGCATCCCGGCCAGCGAGGCCCACAGGAACACGCCCTCGACCGGCAAGCCTGCCACGTACGCCTTGATGGCATCGGCGACGTCCTGCGGAGTGCCGTACAGGAACTGGCCGACGCCGGTCGCGCTCAGCCCCGTCTCGCGCCACTTCTCGGGGTCGATGGGGCGGGGGGCCGGCTGGTCGGTGCCCTCCACCATGTACCGGCGGTAGCTGTCCCACTGGTACGAGAGGTGCCTGCGGACCACAGGCCAGTCGGCCTCCGGGTCCTCGGTGACGAACGTGGTGAACGAGCCCTGCATTCGGGCCGCCGAGACGTCGTACCCGCTCTCCGCGAGCCCTTCCCGGTACGGCGTCAGCAGTGCCGGGTTGAGCGACAGCAGCCCCGTGCCGAGCCGGCCGGCCCGCCGGGCGCCCTGCGGGCCCTGGTAGCCGAGCCAGATCGGCAGCGGGTCCTGGACCGGGCCCGGGGTGACCAGGGACTCGGCCCACAGGCCGCGGATCTCCCGCACCCGTTGATCGGTCGTGCCGTAGCGCTTGGCGAGGTCGGCTCCGTACAGCCGGTACTCGGGCACCCGGTAGCCGGTGCCGAGCCCGAGGTCCAGGCGGCCGTCGCTGATGATGTCCACGAGCGCGGCCTGTTCGGCGATCTCGGGGGCCGCGTGCAGCGGTGCGGGGATGACCGCGGTGCCCAGGCGGACCCGGCGGGTGCGGGCGGCGACCGCCGCTGCCATGGTGAGCGGCTGGGGGAGGTAGCCGTCCTCGAAGCCGTGGTGTTCGGAGAACCAGACCGAGTCGAGGCCGAGGCGGTCCGCCTCCTCGCACATCTCCAGGGCGAAGCCGTACACCCGCGACCAACTCTGCCGCCACGGCGGCGGGTTGCGCAGATCGAAGTAGATGCCCACCTTCACGAGGAACCTCCTGCTGCTGTGTTGTCCGCCAGTCGGATCGTCGCGTGTGCGACGGCCACTCCGTCCCCGGGCGGCAGCAGCCGTACCGGGCGCAGTTCCAGCGCCTCGATCTCGGGGAGGTCCTCGACCATCGCGGAGATCCGCAGGACGGTCTCCTCGAGGGCCGCCAGATCCACCCCCGGGCCGCCCGCCCGGCCGTCCAGCAGCGGGGCCGCCCGCAGCGAGCGGACCATCTCGCGGGCGTCGCGGTCGCTGAGCGGGGTGACGCGGTGGGCGACGTCCGCCATCAGGTCGGCGTAGTCGCCGGTGAGGCCGAAGGCGACCACCGGGCCGAAGACCGGGTCGGCGCGGACGGTGAGGAACGCGTCCGGTTCCCGACGAGGGGTGCCGGGGTCCGGGTCGGTGTCGCGTACGGCGATTCCGTACGAGGCGAGCAACTCCGCGGCGACCGCCGCGGGGACCGGGCCGGGGGCACAGGAGGAGATCAGCGACCGGGCGCGCTCGGCGTCGACTCCCGCGAGGTCCGGTACGACGCCCGCGGGGGTGCTGCGCCAGGCCTGGTAGGCCGCCGCGTGCCCGAGCGAGGTGGCCGCCGCCTCGGGAAACGTGTACGTCGGTACCACCAGGTCGCCCCGGTGCAGTAGATCGGCGACGCCCGCACCGCCCAGGAAGCTGGCCAGCACGGGTTTGTCGGGCCGGGCCGCCGCCGCGTCGAGGATCGCCGACGCCACCTCGTCGGGCTTGTCCGCCAGCGGCGGCATGAACAGGACGACGGCCGCGTCGATGTCGTCGTCCGCCAAGGCGGCGTCCAGCGCCTGCCGGTAGTGGGCGGCCGTGGCCGTGGGTGTCAGGTCGATCGGGTTGGAGACGTCCGCGTGGGGCGCGAGGGCCGAACGGAGCGTCTGGCGGGTGCGGTCACCGAGTGCGGGTACGCACAGGCCGCTCGCCGCGCACGCTCCGACCGTCAGCGCCGCGGGGCCGCCCGCGTTGGTGATCACGGCGACCCGGTTGCCGGGCGGGGGAGGCTGGTGGGCGAGCAACAGGGCGACGTCGAACAGCTCCTGGAGACTGCGGGTGCGGATCACGCCGGACTGGGCGAACAGCGAGCTCACCGCCGAGTCCGCATGACCCGGGTGGACCGCGACGATCGGCTTGCGCGGCGCGATGCGGCGGGCGACGCGGGCGAACCGGCGCGGATTGCCGAACGTCTCGACGTGCAGCAGGATCACCGAGGTCCCCGGGTCCTCCTCCCACCACTGGAGCAGATCGTTGGTGGAGACGTCGACGGCGTGGCCCACCGACACGAAGCCGGAGAAGCCGAGCCGCAGCCGCCGGGCGAAGTCGAGCACCGCCAGCCCGAGCGGCCCGGACTGGCTGGACATCGCCACCCGGCCGGGCGTCGGCAGGGCGGGCGAGAAGGTCGCGGCCAGCCGCGCCGCGGCGGTGGTGTTGACCACGCCCATGCAGTTCGGGCCCACCAGCCGCATGCCGGAGGCACGGGCGAAACGGGCCAGCTCCAGCTCGGTGGCCCGCCCTTCGACTCCGGTCTCCCCGAAGCCCGTCGAGACGACGACCACCGCCTTGACGCCGACGTCCGCACACTCCCGTACGACATCGGGCACGGCCTCGGCCCGCACGGCCACCAGCGCCAGATCCGGCGGTTCGGGAAGGTCCCGGACGCTCGCGTACGCCCGCGCCCCGGCGATCTGCTCGGCCCGCGGGTTGACCGGGAACACGCTGCCGCGAAAGCCGCCCCGCAGCAGGTTGGCCACGATCTCGTGGCCGATCGTCAGCGGGTCGCGGTTGGCGCCGATCACGGCGACCGAGCGCGGTTCGAGCAGGGGCTTGAGCGAGCGCCGTACGGCCGTCTGCTCGCGGCGCTCGGCCCGGGCCACCGCCTGGGCCTGCGGGTCGACGGCGATCTCGAAGTGGATGATCTGGCCGGGCGGACCGGTCTCGATCCGGTAGCCGGAGCCGAGGAACACGTTAATCATCCGGGTGTTGTCGGCGAGGACGTCGGCCTCCAGCACCCGGATGCCCCGCGCGCGGGCGGCGCCGGCGATGTGCTCCAGGAGGAGCCTGCCGAACCCCTCGCTCTGGTGGTCGTCCCGGATGGTGAACGTGACCTCGGCGTGCTCCGGTTCCTCGGGGTCACGGACGTAGCGCACCAGGCCGGCGATCTCGTCGCCGGCCAGGGCGACGAGCGCCAGCTCGTTGAGATAGTCCACGTGGGCGCCGCGCCGGATGACGTCGTCGCGGGCGCGGACCACCGGGCCGAGGGAGCGGTAGGCCAGGGTGGCCCGGGACAGGGTGCCGACGAACGCGACCAGGCGGTCGGCGTCCTCGGGCCGGATGGGGCGGACGAAGGTCGACCGCCCGGTCCTGACCAGTCCGGGCCGTTCCAGATCGTCGGGATACGAGGGATACGAGGGGTGCGAGGGATACAGGGGGTGCCGGGGAGTGGTCACGGGTGATCCGTCCGGAAGCCGCGCGCCGTCGGCGCCGCTCAGACGGCCGCCTCCTGGGGAGTCTGCTCCGGCAGGCGGAAGAGCTCGTTGAAGGTGCCCCGCGTGACGCGCTCGCGGATGTCGTCCGGCACGCCGTCGAACAGCTCGTGGAGCGTGGACTGGGTGTGGCCGTAGGTGCCTTCCAGATGGGGGTAGTCGTCGCCCCACATCACGTTGCGGTACCCGGTCGACTCGACGATCTCCACCGAGCTCTTGTCGTGCTGGAAGGAGGCGTACACCTGCTGCCGGATGATCTCGCTGGGCAGCCGGCTCAGCTTCGGCCGGACGAACATGCCGTGCTGGCGGTACGCCTCGTCCATCCGGTCGCCGATGACCGGCACCCAGCCGGCGCCGCCCTCCGCGATGAGGATCTTCAGGTCGGGATGGCGGTCCAGGGCGCCGCCCGCGACCATGTGGGACACGACCCGCATGCCCGGATAGGTCGTCTCCATGTAGTTGACGACCGCGCCGCCGGGCCCGCGGAAGACGACGTTCTGAGCCCCCGTGCCGATGTGGAAGCCGAGCACCAGTCCCGCCCGCTCGACCGCGGTCCACAGCGGCTCCCAGCGGTCGAGGGCGTACTCCTCGCCCGGTCGTGTCGAGCACGGCAGGAAGACCGCCTGGAAGCCCAGTTCCGCCACCCGCTCGACCTCGGCCACCGCGTCGTCGATGTCGGCCGTCGAGACGCAGGCCGTGGTGATGACGCGCTTGTTCTTGCGGAGGATCTCGTCGTGCGCCCAGTCGTTCCACGCCCGTACCGTCTCCCGGGCGAGCTCCCGGTCGGTGATCGACACCAGCCAGAATCCCATGGAGGGGAAGGCCAGTTGGCCCCACACGCCCTCCTGGTCGAGGTCCTTGAGGCGAACCTTCAGGTCCCAGGCGCCCGGCGGGCGCATCGCGTCCATGAAGTCGCCGAGCTGGCGGTCGATGCGTTCGCCGTCGATGTAGAGCATCTCGTACTTCTCGCCGCGCTCACTGCGCGGCGCCCGAGCGCCGAGCCGCGCGGACATCCGCTCGGTCCACACGTCGGCGGGTTCCATCACATGGGAGTCCCCGGAGTTGACCCAGATCTTCGTCATGACGCCCCTTCGGGTCAATGGATACGATGCAATTGATGCAATCAGTTAGCGATTTTAGTTGTATGGGCGGCGGAAGGGAAGGGCGGGCAGGGAGAGATCAGCTCCGGCGCCGCTCGATCTCGTCCACCAGCTGCGGCAGCACCTCGAAGAGATCCCCGACGACGCCGTGGTCGGCGAGCTCGAAGATCGGCGCGTCGGCGTCCTTGTTGACGGCGACGATGGTCTTGGACGTCTGCATGCCCGCCCGGTGCTGGATGGCGCCGGAGATGCCGGCGGCGAGATAGAGCTGCGGGGAGACCTGGGTGCCCGTCTGGCCGACCTGATGACTGTGCGGGTACCAGCCCGCGTCCACGGCGGCCCGGGATGCCCCGACGGCCGCGCCGAGCGCGTCGGCGACCCGCTCGATGAGGGCGAAGTTCTCGGCACCGTTCACGCCGCGACCGCCGGAGACCACCATCTCGGCCTCCGTCAGCTCGGGCCGGTCGCCGCGCTCCCGCGAGGTGCGGGACAGGACCCGGACGGCGGCGGAGGCCGGGCCGAAGGTGATGTCCTGCTTCTCGATGATGAGATCGGCCGGGACGGGATCGGCGGGGACGGGCTCGGGGGCGACGGCGTTCGGCTTGACCGTGATGACCGGCACGCCCCGGGTGACATGTGCCGTGACCTGGTACGTCGCGGCGAACACCGACTGCTCGGTGACCGGGCCGTCCGGCCCCGCGGTGACGTCGACGGCGTCGGTGATCAGCCCGGAGCCGAGCCGGAGCGCGACCCGTGCGGCGGTCTCCTTGCCGTCCGCCCCGGACGGCAGCAGGATCGCCGCCGGGCCGCTGCGCTCGGCGATCTGCGTGAGGGCGTCGACGGCCGGGGTGACGAGGTACTCGTCGACCTCGGGGGCGTCCACGACGTAGATCTTCCGCGCGCCGTACCGGCCGAGGGCCTCGGCCGCGGTGTCCGCGCCCGGTCCCAGGAGGACGGCCGAGGGCTCGCCCAACCGGCGGGCCAGGGTGAGCAGTTCGAGGGTCGGCTTGCGTACGGCGCCGTCGACGTGGTCGACGAGGACGAGGATCTCGGCCACGGTGATGCAACTCCTTCAGGTCTTTCAGGGTGGGACGCGGTCAGATGAACTTCTTGGCGGTGAGGAACGTGGCCAGTCCGGCGCCGCCCGTCCCCTCGTCGACGACGATCTCGCCCTTGGCGCGCGGCGGGCGCCTGGTCGCGGTGTCCACGGCTGATCGCGCGCCGGCGGGGCCCACCTGGGCGGCCTCAATGCCGAGGTCGGCGAGATCGAGGGTCTCCACCGGCTTCTTCTTCGCGGCCATGATCCCCTTGAAGGAGGGGTAGCGGGCGTCCCCTGACCGGTCGGTCACCGACACCACGGCGGGAAGGCCGCCCTGGACGCGTACGGTCGCGGAATCCCCCTCGCGGCGGCCGGTCACCGTGCCGTCCTCGATCGCCAGATCTTCGAGGTGGGTGAGGGCCGGAACGCCGAGCCGCTCCGCCAGCAGCGCCGGTACGACGCCCATGGTGCCGTCCGTCGAGGCCATCCCGCACAGGACGAGATCGAAGCCGTGCCGCTCGATCGCCCTGGCCAGGACGAGGGACGTACCGAACGCGTCGCTGCCCTCGATGTCCTCGTCGCTGACATGGATCGCCGAGTCGCCGCCCATGGCCAGCGCCTTGCGCAGGGCGTCGCGCGCGTCGTCGGGTCCGACGACGAGATAGCAGATCTCGGCGTCGACGTCCGCCTCGGCGATGCGCAGGGCCTGCTCGACGGCGTACTCGTCGAGTTCGGACAGCAGTGAGTCGACCGACGCGCGGTCGGTGGTGCCGGCCTCGGTGAAGGTGCGGTCCGCCGTGGCGTCGGGGACGTGCTTCACGCAGACAACGATCTTCACGGCGACCCCTCGTAGGTTGAATGAGTGCTAATAGTTAACTATATCGATCGATGGAGCGCGAGGCCTCGCTTCGAATCCGTCGAATTGGTTGACTGATTGCGCTGATAGCTGGAAGATCTGGGCACTAGCCGCGAGGAGGCGCCATGGTCGGTGACAGGGACACCGCTGACAGGTACTTCGAGCCCCAGGTGGAGACCATGCCCCGCGAGGAGCTGCGCGCCTGGCAGGAAGAACGGGTTCTGGAGCTCGTCCAGTACGCCTATGGCAACTCGGACTTCTACCGCGAACTCTGGGACGAGCACGGGGTGCACCCGCGCGACATCCGGTCCCTCAAGGACTTCCGGGCACGGATTCCGTTCATCACCAAGGACATGGTGCGCGCCTACCGGGTCCGCACGGGCGACCCCTTCGGCGGTCTGCTCTGCGTCCCGGTCGACGAGCTGACGTCGGTCTCGTCCAGCTCGGGCACGACCGGCGACCCGGAGTTCTTCGCCGAGATCTGGCAGGACGCGCCGCCCCTGGTGACCGCGCAGGTGCGTGACCTGTGGGAGCTGGGCCTTCGGCCCGGGGACCGGGTGCTGAGCCCGCCCGGCACCTTCCGCAACTTCATGGACGCCGGCTTCCAGGCGCTGGGCGCGGTGGTCATCGAGGTGGACACCTGGATGGGGAACATGCCCGCGGTCGTCGAGGCCCTGCGCACCTACCGCCCCGCCTACCTCCAGATGATGTATCCGCAGATGGTGGAGCTGGAGCACCTGGCCGAGAAGACGGATCTGAGGGAGGCGTTCTCCTCCCTCAAGGGCGCCTCCTGCGCCGGGCAGCCGCTCAGCCGGAAGATGCGCGAGCGGGTCCGCGACGACTGGGGCATCGACGTCTACGAGTACACCAGCGCCGCCGACACCGGTACCGCCTGGGAGTGCCGCGAGCACGACGGCTTCCACCTCTGGGAGGACACCGTCTTCGCGGAGTGCGTCGAGGTCGACGAACACGGCTGGCACGACGTCCCGGCCGGCGAACTCGGCGAACTGGTCGCCACCGACCTGGACAACCGGGCCGCGCCGCTGATCCGTTACCGCAGCGAGGACCTCGTCCGCCTCTCCCAGGACACCTGCGGCTGCGGACGCACCCACGCCCGGATGTGGGTGGCCGGGCGGCGCGGCGACGAGACGCTGGTCCAGGGGCGTTCCGTGGTGCTGCGGGACATCTGGCAGGCGGTGGAGGACCAGCCGGAGACGGTCGCCGGAGTCTTCCAGATCGTCCGGGACGGCCGCGAGGTCGACGAACTGCGGCTGCGCGTCGGCTACGACCCCGCACTCACCGGTGACGTGGACGCCCTGGCCGGCCGGCTGGGCGAGGCCGTGCGCGAGCGGACCGGAGTCAAGCCGGTGCTCGACATGCGCACCGAGGAGGACCTGTTGAAGACCATGACCAGCGTCGCGAAGTTCCCCCGGGTGGTGAAGGGCTGATGGCGCGCGCCGACACCCTCGCCCGGGCCAGGAGACTCGACCGGCCCGAACTCGCCTACCTCGTGCGCTTCCCCACCGCCGACGGCATGTGGGACACGGAACTGACCTGGGCAGAGCTCGCTCGGGACACTGAGTGGGTCACCGCTCGGCTGCGGGAGCACGGCCTCGGCGCCGGGCAGCGGGCCCTGCTGACCGCGTCCGGCTTCGAGGGTTTCTGGGGGCGCGCGGTGATCGGCGCCCTGGGCACGCTGAAGGTGACGTACGGCATCGCCGAAGCCATGGGCTGGGACCACCGCCGCACCGCGGTCTTCCACCGCGAACTCGACCCGCACGTGGTGATCGGCCTGTCGGCCCAGACCCTGGAGGGACTCGCCGGCGCGGCCGACATCGGCGAGATGTTCCGGCCGACCTCTCTCGTGCTGGCCCGGCCCACCGCCGTACCGATCCTGCGGGCGGTGGGCGTGTCCGCCGCCCTGATCTCGGCCGTGGGACCGGCCCTCGCGCTGGAGTGCCCCGAGCGGAGCGGCGCGCACGTCAACGCCGCCGAATGGCGGGTCGGCGAGCGGGACGGACAGCTGTTGGTGGCGGCGGGGGAGGAGCGCGCGTCGCAGCTGACCGAGACACCGCTCGGCATCGCGGGCCGTGTCGTCACCGGCCGGTGCGGCTGCGGCGACGACAGTCCGCGGGTCCTGCTCGCCGAGGCCAACTGACCTTCGCTACCAAGGAGTTGAAGATGTCTCAAGGAGTGGTCGACGGCCGGGTCGTGGTCGTCACCGGCGCCGGCAACGGGATCGGCAGGGCGCATGCCCTGGCGTTCGCCGCGCAGGGCGCGAAGGTCGTGGTCAACGACCTCGGCGGCTCGCGTGACGGCGCGGGCGCCTCGGCCGGGCCCGCCCAGACCGTGGTCGACGAGATCGTCGCGGCCGGCGGTGAAGCGGTGGCCAACACCGACGACATCTCCACCTGGGACGGCGCCGGCCACCTCGTCCAGCAGGCCGTGGACACCTACGGCGGTCTGGACGTGCTGGTCAACAACGCCGGCATCCTGCGCGACCGGATGATCGTGTCGATGACCGAGCGGGACTGGGACAGCGTGCTCGCCGTCCACCTCAAGGGCGGCTTCGCCACCCTGCACCACGCGGCCGCGTACTGGCGCGAGCGCGCCAAGTCCGGTCACGGCAACGACGCCCGGGTGATCAACACCACCTCGCCGTCCGGCATCTTCGGCAACCCCGGCCAGTCGAACTACGGCTCCGCCAAAGCCGGTATCGCCAGCCTCACGCTCATCGCGGCGGCGGAACTCGCCCGCTACGGCGTGACGGTGAACGCCATCGCGCCCACGGCGCTGACCCGGCTGACCGAGGACATCGAGATGATGAGACAGGCCGCCGAGGCCCAGGACCTCACCCCGGAGGCCATCTCCCCGCTCGTGGTCTGGCTGGGCTCGGCCGCCTCCCGCGAGGTCACCGGCCGCGTCTTCGGCGTCGTCGGCAACCGCATCACGGTCCTGGAGGGCTGGGTCAACGGCCCCGGCGCGAGCGCCGAATCCCGGTGGACACCCGAGGAGCTGTCCTCGGTCGTCCCGAACCTGGTGGCCAAGGCGGCTGCGAACGCAGACGCCCTCGGCAACCGGAACGGGGCCTGAGATGACGACGGCACAACGGCCGGTCGCCGAGGGCCTGTTCACCTGGCCGCCCGCCGATTCCGCACCCCTTCGGCTCATCGGTTCCGAGTGCACGGTGTGCGGCCTGGTGAGTTTCCCGGCGGCCTCGGACTGTGTCCGGTGCGCGAGCGACGAGCCGAAGGAACGCCTGCTGGCGGACCGCGGCACGCTGTGGACGTACACGACCCAGGACTTCCGCCCGCCGTCCCCGCCCTACGACGGCCCGGCGGCCTTCGAGCCCTACGCCGTCGGATACGTCGAACTCCCCGGCGAACTGCTGGTCGAGGCCCGCCTCACCGAACCCGACCCGGAGAAGCTGCGGATCGGGCAGGACATGCGGCTGACGCTCGTGCCCTACGCGGTGCAGGAGGACGGCACCGAGGTCGTCACCTTCGCGTTCACCCCGGTCGAGGAGGAGACGTCATGACCGAGGCCGTCATCATCGGCGTGGGGCTGCACCCCTTCGGCCGGTTCCCCGGAAAGCCGGCGCTGGACATGGGCGCGGACGCGGTACGGCTGGCACTCGCCGACGCCGGCGTGACCTGGCCGCAGATCCAGGGCGGGTACATCGGCAGCTACGAGGTCGCCAATCCGGACGCGATCGTCGGCCGGCTCGGCCTGACCGGCGTACCGCTGCGCGGTGTCTTCAACGGCTGCGCCACGGCCGGTACGGCGGTGGCACTGGCCGCCCGCGCCATCGAGACCGGCGAGCACGACCTGGCCATCGCGATCGGCCTCGACAAGCATCCGCGCGGCGCGTTCGCCGCCGACCCGTCGGTGGCCGGAATCCCCTCCTGGTACGGGCAGACCGGGATGTTCCTCACCACCCACTTCTTCGGCATGAAGATCAACCGCTATATGCACGAGCACGGCATCTCCCACGAGACGCTCGCCCGCGTGGCCTCGAAGAACTTCCGCAACGCGGCCGGCAACGACAAGGCCTGGCGCCGTACGCCCCTGTCGCCCGAGGAGGTCCTCGCCTCCCCGGTCCTCAACTACCCCCTGCGCCAGTTCATGTACTGCGGCCCGAACGAGGGCGCCGCGGCCGTCGTGCTGTGCCGTGCCGACCAGGCCCACAAGTACACGTCCATCCCCGTGCGCGTGCGGGCCACCGCCCTGCGCAGCCGCCGGCTCGGCGCCTTCGAGGTGCAGAGCCCGTCGTTCCCCGTCGGGGAGTTCGTCGAGAGCCCGACCGTGGACGCCTCGCGGGCGGCGTACGAGCTCGCGGGCCTCGGCCCCGAGGACGTGGACGTCGCCCAGCTCCAGGACACCGACGCCGGGTCGGAGATCATCCACCTGGCCGAGAACGGCCTCTGCAAGGACGGCGAGCAGGAACGCCTCATCGCCGAGGGCGCCACCGAGATCGGCGGCCGGCTCCCGGTCAACACCGACGGCGGACTGCTCGGCAACGGGGAACCGATCGGCGCGTCCGGACTGCGCCAGATCCACGAGATCGTCCTCCAGCTGCGCGGCGCGGCGGGCACGCGACAAATGCCCGGCACACCGCGCGTCGGCTACACCCACCTGTACGGCGCGCCGGGCGTGTCGGCGGTGACGATCCTCTCGACCTGACAGCGGAGCGAACGCGATGGAACCCGACGACATGCAGGACTTCGCCGCCGAAGCGCGCCGCTTCCTCGATGCCCATGCGGCGAAGGCCCCCGACCGCACCGCCTTCACCTGGGGCGAGGGCGACGACTCGATGGCGTACTTCAGCAGCCTCCCGCCCGCGGAGGAACGGGAGCAGGTGCGGCGGGCGCGCGCCTGGCAGCTGATCCGCTACGAGAACGGCTTCGGCTGGATCACCGGCCCGCCCGAATACGGCGGCCGGGGCCTGACTCCCGTCCACGACCTGCTCTACGACACCATCGAGTCCGAGTACGACGTCGCCGACACCGGCGTGCTGAGCGTGGTCGGCCTGGGCATGATCGGCCCGACGATCCTGGCCCACGCCCAACCGCACATCAAGGACCGCTGGCTGCCCGCGATGTATCGCGGAGAGGCCATCGCCTGCCAGCTCTTCAGCGAACCCGACGCGGGATCCGACCTGGCGAGCGTGGCGACCCGAGCCGTCCGCGAGGGCGCGGACTGGGTGCTGAACGGGCAGAAGGTGTGGACCTCCGTCGCCCAGCACGGCCAACTCGGCCTCGCCCTCACCCGCACGAACCCCGACGCGCCCAAGCACCGCGGGATCACGGCCTTCCTGGTCCCCATGGACGCCCCCGGCGTCGAGGTACGGCCGCTGCGGCAGATGACCGGCGGCGCGGACTTCAACGAGGTCTTCCTCACCGACGTACGCATTCCCGACGACCACCGTCTCGGCGAGGTCGACGGCGGCTGGACCGTCGCCCTGACCACCCTGATGAACGAGCGCGCGACGGTCGGCAGCGAGGGCGCGGGCCCGGTGGCCGCCGCCCTGTCCCCGGACCGGCTCTCCGCGCTGATGCGCGCCACCTGGACCTGGGACGATCGCGCCCTGCGCGCCCGCCTCGCCGAACTCCTGGTGGACGCCATGGCCACCGAACACCTCAACACCCGAGCCCTGCGCAAGCTCCGGGGCGGGGTCGCGCCGGGCCCCGAGATGTCCGTCTCGAAGCTGATGTACGGTCAGAACCTCACCCGGGCCGCCCACTTCATCGCGGACGCCCTCGGCCCGCGCGCGATCGCCGACACCGGACAATGGGGTACCTACGCCTGGACCGAACTCCTCCTGGCCACCCCGGCGTTGCGCATCCTCGGCGGCACCGAGGAGATCATGAAGAACATCCTCGCGGAACGTGTCCTCGGGCTGCCCAAGGAACCGGTGACCGCCGCCGCCAAGGAGGTGCGGTCGTGACCGCCGAAGAGAGCGAACTACGCGAACTGGGTGCCTCCGTACGGCAGTTCCTTCAGGCCAAGTCGCCCGAGGAAGCCGTGCGTAAGCTCATGGACAGTGAGCCGCGCTTCGACCCCGCCGTATGGGCGCAGGCGACCGACCAGCTGCGGCTGCCGGGCCTGGCCCTCCCGGAGGAATACGGCGGCGACGGCTTCTCCATGGTCGAACTCGGCGTCGTACTGGAGGAGATGGGCCGCGCGCTGTGGTGTGCGCCCTTCTTCGCGACCGTCGTGCTCGCGGCCCAGGCCCTGTTGGCCTCGGGTGACCGCGAAGCCTGCGCGCGCCACCTCCCCGGCATCGCGGCCGGGCGGACCACCGCCGCGCTCGCCATGGCCGAGGACAGCGGTTCCTGGGACCCTGCCCTGGTCTCCGTGCGCGCCGCGCCGGACACGGACGGCGGGTGGACGGTGCGCGGCAGCAAGTGCTTCGTCATCGACGGCATGACGGCCGACCTGATCCTCGTCGTCGCCCGCACCGTCGCCGGCCCCACGCTCTTCGCCGTGGAGGGGGAAGCCACAGGGCTGGCGGCCGAGCCGATGGAGACCCTTGACGCCACCAGGGCGATGGCCCGGCTGACCTTCGACGCCGTGCCCGCGACGCGCGTCGGCGCGGACGGGGCGGGCGGCCGCATCATGGCCAAGGTCCTGGACATCGCCTCGGTCGCGCTGGCCGCCGAGCAGGCGGGCGGGGCACGTAGGTGCCTTGAGATGAGCGCCGATTACGCCCGTACCCGGCATCAGTTCGGCCGGCCCATCGGCTCCTTCCAGGCGGTCAAGCACAAGTGCGCGGACATGCTCGTGCAGGTGGAACTGGCGGAGGCCGCCTCCCGGGAGGCGGCCCGGCTGGCCGCCGAGGACTCCGCGGACTTCCCGGTCGCCGCCGCCGTGGCGCATGCGTGCTGCTCACGGGCGTACATGTTCGCGGCCATGGAGAACATCCAGGTCCACGGCGGCATCGGCTTCACCTGGGAGCATCCGGCCCACCTGTACTTCCGGCGGGCCAAGTCCGCACAACTGCTGTTCGGCGGGCCGGCGGTGTACCACGAGCGGCTGCTGGACCGGCTCGGTATCTGATCCAGCACCTCATCCAGCGCGCGAGAACGGGCCCCGGGTCGTTGTGACCCGGGGCCCGCGTGTCGTTCAGCCCCGCGCCGCCTCACCCAGCAGCGCCTTCGCGATGATCACCTGCTGGATCTGGCTGGTGCCCTCGTAGATGCGGAACAGCCGGGCGTCGCGGTAGAAGCGCTCGACGGCGACCCCGCGCATATACCCCGCGCCGCCGTGGATCTGCACGGCGCGGTCCGCGACCCGCCACACCATCTCGCTGGCGAAGTACTTCGTGCAGGACGGGCCGATCTTCGTGTCCGTACCGGCGTCGAAGGCGCGGGCGGCCTCCAGCACCGTGGCGCGACCGGCGTAGTAGTCGGTCATCGAGTCGGCCACCAGGCCCTGGACGAGCTGGAAGGAGCCGATGAGCCTGCCGGACTGGCGGCGGGTGCGGGCGTACTCGACCGACTCGTCGACCAGACGCTGGGCCATGCCCACGCACAGCGCCGAGATGTGCACCCGGCCGTGCGCGATGCAGCCCATCGCCGTGCCGAAGCCCCGGTTCAGGCCGTCCTCGCCGCCGACGAGGGCGGAGGCCGGTACGCGTACGTCGTCGAAGAAGACGTCCGCGGTCCAGGCGCCGAGCTGGCCCATCTTGTGGTCCCTGGGAGCCACGGTGAGGCCCGGGGTGCCGGCCGGGACCAGGAAGGTGGAGATACCGCGGGTGCGCGGGGCGTCGGGGTCGGTGCGGGCGAAGACCATGAAGACGTCGGCGAGGGGGGCGTTGGTGATGTACCGCTTGGCGCCGTTGATCACCCAGGTGTCGCCTTCCAGGTGCGCCTTCGTGGTGAGGGTCGAGGGATCGGAGCCCGCGTCCGGCTCGGTGAGCGCGAACGACGCCAGGACGTCGCCCGAGGCGATCCTCGGCAGCCACTCGGCCTTCTGCTCCTCGGTGCCGCCGACCATGAGGACATGACCGGCGATGCCGTTGTTGGTGCCGAACATCGAGCGCAGGGAGGGGGTGGTGTAACCCAGCTCGAACATCAGCTGGGCCTCCTCGTACATCGACAGCCCCAGCCCGCCGTACTCCTCGGGCAGCGCGAAACCGAACAGGCCCATCTTCTTGGCCGCCTCGCGGATGTCCGCGGGCATCTCGTCCTTCTCGTCGATCTCCGCCTCCAGCGGCACGACGCGCTCCCGGACGAAACGCCGGACCTCGGACAGCACCGCGCTGAAGTCAGCCGCGTCCATGTCGACTCCCTTGACCGTTCGTGTTCACTGATCCGACTCGTCAGGCTTCTCGGCGGGCCGGTAGCACATCGCCAGCAGCGCCGCCGCGCTCGCCGTGCCGATGCCCGCCGCCAGCAACGCGGGCCCCGCGCCCGAGCGCCCGCGGCGCAGCAGCCCGTCGAGCGAGTACCTGCCGTTGCCCAGCGCCGCCAGCGCGACGGCCGCGCCACCCACGACACCGACGTATTCCCAGCCGCCCTTGAAGACGAAGAAGCCCTTGCCGCGGTGGTCGGTACGGGCCGCCACGGTCATCAGGCCGACGGCCGCCGCCGCGGGGAGTGGGTTGGCCGCGCCCAGGGTGATGCCCACGCCCGCCGCCATCTCCGTGCCGGCCGCCATACGTGCGTGCACCTCGGCCGGCCGCAGACCCAGCGCCTCGAACCAACCTGTCGTGCCCTCGAGCCCGCCCGGCCCGGCGACCTTGTTCCAGCCGTGCGCGAAGAGCATCGGGCCGAGGGTCGCGCGCAGGACGAGGGCGGCCGCGTCGGGGCCCTTCACTGGCCGGCTCCCGTCGCCCGGCCTGCCGGCACGACGCCGTACAACCGCGGTACCGCGTCGACGAGTTCGTCGTAGGTCAGGGCCCGGCCGGACTCGCTCGGGTGGACAGCCGCGACGGTCCAGCCCTGTAGTCGGTTCAGCCGGTTGCCCTCGATGCGCAGGACCTGGCCGGTCAGCCAGGCCGCGCTGTCGGAGGCGAGGTAGACGACGACACCGGAGGCGTTCGCGGGATCGCGCGGGGCGAAGCCGTCGACGGCCTGGAGGGATGCGCCGACGTCCAGCCCGTCGGTCATCCGGGTGGCCGCGATCGGTGAAATGGCGTTCGCGGTGACACCGTACCGGCGCATCTCCAGCGCGGTGAGGACGGTGAGCCCGGCGATTCCGGCCTTCGCGGCGCCGTAGTTGGACTGGCCCTGGTTGCCGAACAGGCCGGTCCCGGACGTCGTGTTGATCACGCGGCCGGCCACGCGCTCACCGCGCTTCGACGCCTCGCGCCAGTACGCGCACGCGTGCCGGGTGAGCGCGAAGGTCCCTTTGAGGTGGACGGCGATCACGGTGTCGAACTCGGCCTCGCTCATCGAGAACAGCATGCGGTCGCGCACGATCCCCGCGTTGTTCACGACGATGTCGAGGCGGCCGAACTCCGCGACGGTGTCGGCGACCATGGTCTCGGTCGCCGCCCAGTCCGTCACCGAGGAGTGGTTGGCGACCGCCCGGCCGCCGAGCTTGGTGATCTCGGCGACGACCTCGTCGGCGGGGGAGTCGCCGGTCTGCTCTCCGTGTATGCCGGAGCCGAGGTCGTTCACCACCACGGTCGCGCCGGCCTCGGCGAGCGCCAGGCAGTGTGCCCGGCCCAGCCCTCTCCCGCCGCCGGTGACGATGGCGACCTTGTCGTCGAGAATGCCCACGCCGTACCTCCAGATGTATGAGTTCAGTTGAGTTCGCGGAGCACTTCGTCGGTGTGCTCGCCGAGCGTCGGCGCGCCGCCGCGCGGTTTCTCGTCGACTCCCCAGAAGTTGACGGGCGTCGCCACGGTCCGCAGCGGGGGAGCCTCGCCCATGCCCGGCTGCTCGACGAACGCCCCGACCGCCTCCGCCTGCGGATCGGCCGACACCTGAGCCAGCGTCTGCACGGGAGCCCACCACACGCCTTCGGCGTCGAAGCGCTCCGCCCACTCCTCCAGCGGGCGTTTCGCGAACTCCTCGTCGAATACGGCGATCAGCTCGCGTACGTGGCCACGCCGGGCCTTGGCGGTCGCGAACCGTTCGTCCGTCGCCAGGTCCTCGCGGCCGAGCGCCTTGACGGCGCCGGGCCAGTGGCGGTTGCCCTCCAGGCCGACCAGCCAGAACCAGTGGTCGTCGGCGGCGCGGTAGCAGTTGTAGAGCGGGGACTCGTGCTCGGTGCGGTGGCGGGTACGGCCGCGCTTGCCGAAGAAGTTCTGCAGGGCGAGGTCGTTTCCGTTGGCGTACGTGCCGGAACGCAGCAAGGACACGTCCACCACACCGCCCTCGCCGGTGCGCTCCCGGCGCAGCAGCGCGGCCAGCACGCCCGCCACCAGGTTGGACGCGGCCGTACGGTCGCCGAGGCCGGGCCGGATGCCGGGCGGCGGCTCCCCGGCCGGGTTGAGCATGCCGGCGATGCCGGGCCGGGCCCAGAAGGCGGAGACGTCGTATCCGGCGCGGTCGCGTTCCTCCCCCGTCCAGCCGTAACCCGTCAACGTGCCGACGACCAGACGTGGGTGCCGGGCCCGCAGCTCGTCCGGTGCCAGGCCCAGCCGCTCCAGCGCCCCCGGCCGGAGGTTGGTGACGAACACGTCGGCGCGCTCCAGCAGCCGCTCCAGTACGCCCTTGCCCTCCTGCGAGCGCAGGTCGAGGACGATCCCGCGCTTGCCGCGGTTGTCGGTCTCGAACGGGGGCGCGCTGTCGATGTCCTGGCCGACGTGCTTGAGCGTGTACCGGTTGGGATCCCCGGTCGGCGCCTCCACCTTCACCACGTCCGCGCCCCAGTCGGCGAGCATGGTGGCCGCGGCCGGTGCCGCCACCCACATGCCCAGCTCGACGACGGCTATGCCCTCAAGTGGCCGCACGGCCCACCTCCAGATCTGTCGGGACGCCTGCTACACGCCTGCTACACGCCGCGGAACTCGCCCGGGCGGCGCTCCCGGAAGGCCTTGAGTCCCTCGGCCCGGTCCTCGGTGGAGAACAGCACCGAGACGGTCTCGCGCTCGTAGGCGATGGCCGCCTCCAGATCCATGCCGAGCCCGTAGTCGATCAGCCGCTTGCCCGCGGCGAGCGCCAGCGGAGCCCCGGCGGTCAGCCTCGCGGCCAGGGCCTCGGCGGCCTTGAGCGCGCCGCCGGGCTCGGCCAGCTCGTTGACCAGCCCGAGCTGCCATGCCCGCTCCGCGTCGATCGGCTCGCCGGTCAGGATCATCTGCTTGGCGATCGCCGTCGGCACCAGACGGGGCAGTCGCTGTGTGCCGCCCGCGCCCGGCAGCACGCCGAGCTTCATCTCCGGCAGGCCGAGCCGGGTGCCGCGCTCCGCCACCCGCAGGTCGCAGGCGAGCGCCAGCTCCAGACCGCCGCCGAAGGCGAACCCGTGAACGGCCGCGACCGAGGGCTTGGGGAAGTCCTCCAGGAGCGCGTACGCCTCGGTCAGCCGCCCCACGAAGGAACGGAACTGCCCGGGGGCCGTGAACGACTCGATCTCACCGATGTCGGCACCCGCCGAGAAGGCACGGCCGGCTCCCGCCACGACCAGGGCGCGGACGTCGTCGTTGTCGCGGACCTCGTCCAGCGCCTGCCCGAGCCGCTGAGCGGTCGCGGAACCGATGGCGTTGAGCTGCCCCGGCCGGTCCAAGGTCAATACGGCGATGTGGTCGCGGAGTTCGACTCGCAACACGCAGCTCACCTCAGACCATCGTCAGGCCGCCGCTGACCGAGAGCGTCTGCCCGGTCATGTAGGCGGCGTCGTCGGACGCGAGGAAGGCCACCACACCGGCGATGTCGGCGGGCTGGGCGACGCGGCGCAGCGGGATCGCCCGCACCGTCGCGTCGTACATCTTCTGGCTGTACTCGGCGACCTGGCCGAGCAGCGCGGTGTCGGTCGGGCCCGGGCAGACGCTGTTCACGGTGATGCCGTAGCGGGCGACCTCGCGGGCCAGCGCCTTGCCGAAGGCGATGACTCCGCCCTTGGTCGCGGAGTACACCACCTCGCCGGAGGAGCCGACCCGGCCGGCGTCCGAGGCGATGTGGACGACCCGGCCGCCGCCGCGCTCGGTCATCGAGTCGAGCACCGCCCGGGTCACCGTGATCGTGCCGCGCAGATTGACGGCGATGATCCGGTCCCAGGTCTCCTCGGTGCTGTCGACGAAGCGGCCGATGACGTCGACGGCCGCGTTGTTGACCAGGACATCCACCGGGCCCAGTTCCATGGTCACCCGCTCCACGGCCGCGTGTACGGCCGCACTGTCGGAGATGTCCGCGCCGACCCCCGTCGCCCGTACCGCGTACCGCTCGGCGAGGTGGGCCGCGACCTTGGCGGCGGCCTCGGGGTCCAGGTCGCAGACGGCGACCGCGGCTCCGTGGGCGGCGAGCCGGTCGGCGATCGCCTCGCCGATGCCGCGTCCCGCTCCGGTGACGAGCGCCACCTTGTCCCGTACGCTCACGCGTCCTCCCTCGCCCAGGTCCCGATACAGCGCTATCGTATAACTACTTCAGCTGAATAAGCGAGATCCGTGAGTGGAGCCGAGCATGCGCCGTACGATCTTCACCGAGGAGCACGAGCTGTTCCGCGAGACCGCCCGCACCTTCTACCTGCGCGAATGCGCCCCGCACGCCGAGCAGTGGGAGCGCGAGGGCCAGGTGAGCCGGGCCGCGTGGGCGGCGGCGGGCAAGGCCGGACTCATCGGCTGGCAGTTCCCGGAGGAGTACGGCGGACAGGGAATCCAGGACTTCCGCTACAACGCCATCATGGCGGAGGAAATGGCGGCCACGAGCTCGGTCGGTATCGGGCTCGGGCTCCAGAACGACGTCATACCGCCCTACCTGACGCATCTCACCACCCCGGAGCAGAAGGCCCGTTGGCTGCCCGGAGTGATCAGCGGCGAGACGATCTGCGCGCTCGCGCTGTCGGAGCCGTCCGCCGGCTCCGACCTCAAGGGCATCCGCACCACCGCCCGCCGCGACGGCGACGAGTGGGTGATCGACGGTTCCAAGACCTTCATCACCAACGGCATCCTGGCCGACCTGGTCATCGTCGCCTGCAAGACCGACCCGGAGGCAGGCCACAAGGGCATCAGCCTGATCGTCGTCGAACGCGGCGCCGAGGGCTTCGAGCGCGGACGCAAGCTCGACAAGGTCGGGATGAAGGCCCAGGACACCGCCGAACTCTTCTTCCATGAGGTGCGCGTCCCCGCCGAGAACCTCATCGGACAGGAGGGCCGCGGTTTCTACCACATGATGGGCAACCTTCCGACCGAGCGGCTCGCCATCGCCGTCTCCTCGCTGGCGGCGGCCGAGCGGGCCTACGTGCTGGCACTGGAGTACGCCAAGACCCGCACGGCCTTCGGGCAGCCGATCGGTCAGTTCCAGGCCAACAGGTTCGCGCTCGCCGGCATCAAGGCCCAGCTGAGCGCCGCCCGGGTCTATGTCGACGGCTGCGTCATGGCCCTCCTCCAGGGCGAGCTGACGGCCGAGGAGGCCGCCGCCGCCAAGTACTGGACCTCGGAGACCGCCTGGGAGGTCATCGACCGCTGTATGCAGCTCTTCGGCGGCTACGGCTACGTCAACGAGTACGAGATCGCGCGTATCTGGCGGGACAGCCGGGTGCAGCGGGTCTTCGGCGGGACCTCGGAGATCATGCTGGAGATCATCGGGCGGTCGCTCGGGCTGTGAGCCGGTGTATCGGAGCGCGCTCCGTGCATTGACTACCTTGGATAAATAGGTTAGCTATTTAAGCGAGATGCGGGACTCGGCTCAAGGAGGCATCCGTGGTCACGGTCGATGTGAAGCTGCACCAGGAGAGAGCCGAGCAGGACCTGCCGCTGCCCCGGCTCGTCATCGGCGGCAAGGACGTCACCGACGCGAGCGGCGGAGTCTACGAGCACCGCAACCCGGCGACCGGCCTGGTCCAGGCGCACATCCCGCTCGCGGGGGCCGCCGAGGTGGACCGGGCCGTAGCGGCCGCACGCCAGGCCTTCGAGGTGTGGGGCACCATGCGCCCCGCCGAGCGCCGCCGGCTGCTCACCCGCTTCGCCCAGCTGCTGCGCGACCACATCCCCGACTTCGCGGCCGTCTGCCCGCTGGAGAACGGCGTCTGCATCGGCGGCTGGGCCGAGAACGTCGGACCGCACGTCGCCGAGTGGACCGAGTACTACGCCGGCTGGGCCGACAAGATCGAGGGCATGGTGGGCGCGGCCTACAGCCCGCACGAGAACGTCGAGTACACCATCGCCGAGCCGTACGGCGTCATCGGCCACATCATCACCTGGAACTCGCCCGCGCTGTCGCTGGCGATGAAGGTCCCGCCGTCGCTCGCCGCAGGCAACACCGTGGTCATCAAACCGGCCGAGTCCACGCCGTTCTCCGCGCTGCTCTTCGCCGACCTGGCCCGCGAGGCGGGCATCCCCGAAGGCGTCATCAACGTCGTCACCGGGCTCGGCGACGCGGGATCGGCCCTGGTGACCCACCCCGGCGTCGACAAGATCTCCTTCACCGGCGGCCCCGCCACCGCGCGCCGCATCATGGCGGACGCGGCCCTGAGCCTCAAGCCCGTCGTCTTCGAGCTGGGCGGCAAGTCCGCCAACCTGCTCTTCGCCGACACCGACCTGGACACGGTCGTCCCGTACTGCGCGGCCTTCGCCATGAGCAACACCGGCCAGGGCTGCGCGCTGCCCACCCGGCTGCTGGTCGAGCGCTCCATCTACGACGAGGTCGTCGCGCGCGTCGCCGGAGTGGTAGCCCACCTGCCGGTCGGGGACCCCCTCGACCCGACGACGTACATCGGACCCCTCATCAACGAAGCCGCCCGCGACCGCGTCCAGGGCATGATCGGCAAGGCGATGGAAGACGGTGCGGGCCGGCTCGTGTGCGGCGGCGAACGCATCGACTCCGACGGCTACTTCGTGTCCCCGACTGTCTTCGCCGACGTCGACAACCGCAGTGACCTCGCCCAGCAGGAGATCTTCGGCCCGGTCCTGGCCATCACCCCGTTCGACACGGAGGACGAGGCCGTCGCCCTGGCCAACGACTCCGAGTACGGCCTGTCCGCCTACATCCAGTCCCGTGACATCGCACGCGTCAACCGCCTGGTGCCGCGGCTGAAGGCCGGGACGGTCTACGTCAACCCCGGGCCGAATCCGATCACTTCGCCCGCCACGCCGTTCGGCGGTGTCGGCATGAGCGGGTTCGGGCGGGAGGGCGGCAAGGCCGGTCTGGACGAGTTCATCAACGTGAAGGGCGTCGGCATCGGCCGCGTCTGACCGACCATGGGGAGCCAAGTCGTGCAGAGTCTTCCCGGGGGATTCCCCCCGGACCCCCGCGCCCGCCGCCTGACGTTCGGCGACATCATCCGTGAGCACCGCAGGTCCTTTCCCGACTCAGTCGCCCTCGTCGACGGCGAGGTCCGGCTGACCTGGCCCCAGTTGGACGAGCGCACCAACCGACTCGCGGGCGCCCTCGCGGACGCGGGCGTAGGCACCGGCGACCGCATCCTGTGGCTGGGCCAGAACTCCTTCCGGATCTGGGAGCTGCTCGGCGCCGCCGCGAAGATCGGCGCCATGGTCTGTCCCGGCTACTGGCGCTGGGCCGCGCCCGAAATGGCCTTCGCCGTCGAGGACTTCGATCCCAAGGTCGTCGTCTGGCAGGACGAGGAGATCGGCGACACCGTCGGCAAGGCACGCGCCGAACTGGGCAGCGACCACCGGGCGTTGTGGCTGCGCCATGACGTCGAGAGCGCTGCGGGCCCGGAGTCGTACGAGTCCTTCCTGGCCTCCGGCTCGCCCGACGACCCGGCCACCGGCGATGTCGACCCCGACTCCGCGCTCCTGGTCATCTACACCGCGGCGATCTCCGGACGGCAGTCCGGCTCGATGCTCTCGCACCGCAACCTCCTCGCCATGGGCGCGAGCGGCGCCTGGATGGGGGACATCGGCACGGAGACCGCCTTCCTCGGCGCCGGACCCATGTTCCACATCGGCAACTACCAGTTCTGGGGCGTCCCGGCCTTCGTCCACGGCGGCAAGAACGTGATCGTCCGCCGCGTCGTCGCCGAGGAACTGCTCCCGCTGCTGGCGGCCGAGCAGTGCACCCACGCGTATCTGATGCCGCCGACCATCGCCCAGCTCGTCGCGCTGAACCGCGAGGCCGGTCATGACCTCTCCCAGCTGCGCGCGAGTGTCGCCGCCCCCCTGTGGCAGGGCACGGTGCCCACGGACCAGAGCCGTTTCACCCGCAACGGCGGCGGCGAGGGCCGCGGCTACGGACAGACCGAGGTGACCGGCTTCGCGGTGACCGGCGCCTACGGCGGCACGGGCGCCGGCAACGCGGGACGCCCCGGCCCCTTCACCGCCGTACGCATCCTGGACGGCACCGGCACGGAGTGCGCGATCGGCGAGGCCGGCGAGATCTGCGTCCGCGGCGACCTCGTGCACCTCGGCTACTGGAACCGGCCCGAGATCAACGAGGAGCGCTTCCGCTTCGGCTGGTGGCACACCACCGACCTCGGCCGCCGCGAACCCGACGGCACGATCAGCTTCCTCGGGACGACGACCCGCATGCTCAAGTCGGCGGCCGAGAACATCTTCCCGGCCGAGGTCGAGAACTGCGTCGAGTCGCATCCCGCGGTCAAGGAGGCCGCCGTCATCGGCGTGCCCAACGAGCGCTGGGCGCAGGACGTCAAGGCCGTCGTCGTGCTCCACCAGGACGCCGAGCCGGTCACGGCGCAGGACGTCATCGAGCACTGCCGGGCGCGGATCGCCTCGTACAAGAAGCCGAAGACGGTGGAGTTCGTCGAGGCACTTCCGCGCACCAAGGACTACGCCAAGGACTACGAGGCGCTGGACGAGCGCTTCGGCGGCGGCGGTTATCCGGGCGGCGACACGCTCGGCGCGGGACGGTGACCTGGTGAACGACCGCCAACCCGTCGTCGTCGGCGTGCACGCCACCGAGCAGGCGCTGTCCCTCCCGCACCGCGACGCCATGGACCTCGCCCTCGAAGCGGTGCGCGGCGCGATCGCGGACGCCGGGCTGACCCCGGCGGACGTCGACGGCGCCCAGGTCGACTGGCCCGGCCCGGGCGGCGTACCCGGCGAGGGCAGCTCCTGGGCGCGGATGCTCGGCCGGGACCTGCGCTGGACCAGCGACTCGATGCTCGACAACGCCGGCTCGCGGGGCCTGCTGAAGGCGGCGGCGGCGATACGCGCCGGATTCGCCGACACCGTCGTCGTCGGCGGCTGCAAGCTGGTCGCGCGCGGGGCCGGGCCCGTCGGGGCCGGTGTGCCGCTGGAGTTCGCCGACGTGTGGGGCAGCTATGTCGTCGCCCAGTTCGCCCTGGTGGCGGCACGCCACATGCACGAGTACGGCACGACCTCCCGCCAGCTCGCGGAGGTCGCCGCCACCATCCGCAACAACGGCACGACCAACCCGGAGGCGATGATGTACGGGCGCGGCCCGTACACCGCCGAGGACGTGCTCGCCTCCCGCATGGTGGCCACGCCCTTCCACCTGCTGGACTGCTGCATCGTCGGCGAGGGCGGCGCGGCCCTCGTGGTGACCACCGCCGAACGGGCCAGGGACCTGCCGAACGCGCCGGTCGCCGTACTCGGCGGCGGCATGGAGTACCACCAGGCCGCGTACGCCAACCCGGCGCTGCACCGAGAGGTCGGACAGCTCGGCCGGGACGCCGCCACCCGCGCCTACGCCATGGCCGGCGTCGGTCCCCACGACGTGGACGTCTTCTCCCTCTACGACCCCAACTCCTTCGAGATCATCCGGCAGTTGGAGGCACTCGGCCTGTGCGGGGAGGGCGAGGGCGGACCACTGGCCGCCAGCGGTGCCATCGCCGTGGGCGGCAAGCATCCCGTCAATCCCGACGGCGGCTGTCTGGCGTACGCGTGGAACGGGACGCAGCAGATGACGCTCAAAGTCGTCGAGGCCGTACGGCAGTTGCGCGGCACCGCCGTGCACCAGGTCGAGGACGCGGAGCTGGCGGTCGTCGGCAACGCCGGATCCGGGGCGCAGCACTACGAGATGAGCGTCCTGGGGAGGACCCGATGAGCCGCCCCGTACCCGTCCCGACCGCGCTCTCCGAGCCGTTCTGGGACGCGGCCCGACGCGGCGACCTGGTGATCCCGTACTGCCCGGCCTGCGACCTGCGCTTCTTCGTTCCCGAGCCCGCCTGCCCGGGGTGCATGGCGCCGGACTGGCGGTATGTGCCGAGCGCGGGGCGGGGCACGGTCTACTCGGTGACCGTGGTGCACCGCGCACCGGGTCCAGGGTTCGACACGCCTTTCGCGCTGGCCGTGATCGATCTGGACGACGGAGGCACGCTGCTGTCCCACGTCGACGCGGGAGACGCGGGAGACGCGGGAGACGCGGGAGACCTGGGCGGTCCGGGCGGTCCTGGCGGTCCTGGCGGTCCGGACAGCGTTGCCATCGGTCTGCGCGTCCGGGTGGACTTCCGTCCGCTCACCGACGAGATCACACTGCCGTACTTCGTACCGGACGCTGGTGACTGAAGGAGATGGACGCCGTGGTGAACACGCCGGTACGAGTCCCCAAGATGGCCGAGCTGGTGGCGGCACAGCTGCGCCGCAAGATCGTGCGCGGGGAGCTGACGGAGGGGGAGGCGCTGCCGGCCGAGACGGCGCTGATGGCGGAGTTCGCCGTCTCCCGGCCGACGCTGCGCGAGGCGTTCCGGGTGCTGGAGTCGGAGTCGCTGATCAGCGTGCGCCGGGGCGCCCGGGGCGGGGCGCGGGTGCAGGTCCCGGAGGGCACGGTGGCCGCCCGCTACGCGGGGGTGGTCCTCGAATACCGGGGCACGACCCTCAAGGACGTCTACGACGCCCGTACGGTCATCGAGGCGCCGTGCGCCGGTCTGCTGGCCGAGGGGCGCACGGACGAGGACCTGGAGCGGCTGCGGGCCGCCGTCGCCGAGGCCGAGCTGCTCATGGACGACCCGTCGGCCTTCATCCGCGCGCACATGGAGTTCCACGCGCTCGTCGTCGAACTGGCGGGCAACGAGACGCTGAGCGTCCTCAACGGCATGGTCCGGCACATCATCGACCAGGCGAACTGGTCCCACGTCGACCTCGACGCCGGCAGCCCCGAGAACGTACGGGCCAACCGCCGGGGCTTCCGCGCCCACGGCGCGCTCGTCGAGCTGGTCGCCGCGCGCCGGTCCGAGGCCGCCGAGGAGCTGTGGCGCCTCCACCTCCAGGAGGCCGAGGACTACCTGCTGCAGAACAGGTCCATGACCACCGTCCTGGACCTGCTCGGCTGACGCGACGTCAATTGATGCGACGTCAATCGCTGTGCAGCTCCTGGACGATGGGTTCCCACACCGCGGCGTCGATCTCGTACGCGGTGTAGAAGGACACCCGGTCGACCAGGGATCCGTACCGGCTCCGGATCTCGCCCGCGACCTGGTCCGGCTCCGCCACGACCGCGAAGGTGTGCAGCACCTCGTCGTCGACGAGGTGGCTCATCGCCTCCCACTTGTCCTCGCGCCGGGACGTCGACAACGCGTGCAGTTCGTCGCCGAGTTCGCCCCACCCGTGCAGCTCCAGCACCCCGCGATAGGCGGGAGTGCTGCCGTAGAAGGCGATCTGGGCACGGGTGCCGTCGATCGCGCGGGCCATCTCCTCCTCCGTGCGGCCGGTCGCGGTCAGGAGCAGGTGGGAGACGGAGAAGTCGCCCCGCGTACGGCCGGACGTGGCCAGCCCCGCCTCCACGGTCGGCAAGGTCACCTCCCGCAGATACCGCTCGGTGGTGAAGCCGTGGGCGAGGAGTCCGTCGGCGACCTCGCCCGCCACCCGGGTCATCGCCTCACCGACCGCGGCCACGAACACCTTGGGCGCGCCGGCGGGTGCGGGCGGGGGAGAGAAGAACGGGGACATCAGCGTGTGCGAGTAGAAGTCGCCGCGGAAGTTGAGCTTCTCGCCCTCGTTCCAGGCGGCCCAGATGGCGTGCAGGGCGCTCACGTACTCCCGCATCCGGGCCGCCGGCCGGCTCCACGGCATGCCGAAGCGCCGCTCGATGTGCGGCTTGATCTGACTGCCGAGGCCGAGCGAGAACCGTCCCCCGGCGTAGGTCTGGAGATCGTGCGCGGTGTACGCGAGCTGCATGGGGGAGCGGGCGAAGGCGACCGCGATGGCCGTTCCGACCTCCAGGCGGTCGGTGTGTTCCGCCGCCAGCACCAGCGGCAGGAAGGGGTCGTGCTTGGACTCCGAGGCCCACAGGCCGTCGTAGCCGGCCTTCTCGTGGTGCCGGGCCTCCTCCACGACCTCCGCGGTGCCCCACACATTGAGCTTGCCGTCGACCTTCATGCCGCTCCCTTGTCCGTGTCCATGCCGATTCTCCGTGCGAGCAGCTCCCGGTGGTACGCCGGATCCCCGAACAGCAGCTGTGACGTCTTGGCCCGCTTCAGATACAGGTGGGCCGGATGCTCCCAGGTGAAGCCGATACCGCCGTGCACCTGGATGTTCTCCGCCGTCGCCCGCAGACAGGCCTCCGAGCAGAACGCCTTGGCCAGACTCGCCACGGCGGGCAGCTCCGGGTCGGTGTTGTCGGCGTTGTAGGTGTTCTCAGTGTTCTCGGTGGGCTCGGCGTTTTCGGCGGCGAGCAGTGCGTAGTGCGCGGCGGCGCGCGCCGACTCCACCTCGAGGAGGACATCGGCGAGCAGGTGCTTCACGGCCTGGAAGGAGCCGATGGGCCGCCCGAACTGGTGGCGCACCTTGGCGTACTCCACCGCCATGTCGAGCGCGCGGGCAGCCACCCCGACCTGCTCGGCGGCCAGCGCCACCGCGGCCCGGTCGAGCACCTCGGCGACCACATCCCAGCCGTCGCCGTGCGTACGCAGCCGGGTCGCCGGTACGTCGTGATAGTCGAGGCGCGCCTGGCGGCGGGTCGGGTCCATCGTGGGCAGCGGCTCGCGGGTCAGGCCCGCCGCGTCGCCGTCCACCCAGAAGACGCCGATGCCGTCGCCGGTGCGGGCGACGGTGAGGACGACATCGGCGGTGGCGCCGTCGAGGACGAACATCTTGTGCCCCGTCAGCCGCCAACTCCCCTTGGTTTCACGGGCGGTGAGCTGAACACCGGCCGCGTCCCAACGTGCCGAGTCCTCGGTCAGGGCCAGTGTCCCGACGAGTTCGCCGGAGGCCAGACCCGGCAGCAGGCGCTTGCGGGCGTCCTCGTCGGCGCAGCGCAGCAGCGTGGTCGTCGCGAGCACGGCCGAGGACAGGAACGGCGCGCACAGCAGCGCGCGGCCCATCTCCTCCATGACCACGCCCACTTCGACCGGCCCGCACCCGGCACCGCCGTACTCCTCGGGGACCGCCAGCCCCTGGAGACCGAGCTCCGTTCCCATCCGGAGCCACAGCGCCCGGTCGAAGCCCTCCGGGGTCTCCATCAGGCGCCGCACCTCGGTCTCGGGAGAGGTGTCCGCCAGGAACGCCCGTACCGTGCGCCCCAGTTGCTCTTGCTCCTCGCTGAACGCGAAGTCCATGCCTCAGCCCTCCTCGCCGGCCCGGCGGCGACCGCGGGACGCGATGATCTTCTCGACGGCGGCGATGTGGTCCGGTGCGTGCATGCTGTCCCGCTCCGCGAGCAGGGCGGGTTCCAGCACCGTCGCCAGCGCCTGCTCCAGATGCAGGTTCACCGCCCGCTTGGTCTCGCGCAGCGCCTGCGCGGGCAGTGCGGCCAGCCGTCCGGCCAGGTCCATGGCCTCGTCCAGGAGCTTGTCCTTCGGCACGGCGCGGTTGGCGATGCCCAGCCGGACCGCGTCCTCGGCGCTGACCCGGTCGCCGAGGAACAGCAGTTCCTTCGCGCGGGTCAGGCCGACGAGCAACGGCAGGACAAGGGCGCCGCCGTCGCCCGCGACGAGCCCGACCTGGACGTGCGGGTCGGCCACATAGGCGTCGTCGGCGATCAGGACGAGGTCGCTCAGCAGAGCCAGGCTGCAACCGAGGCCGACAGCGGGCCCGTTGACCGCCGCGATCACCGGCAGCGGGCAGCGGACCATGCCGGTGATGATCCGCCGGGCCTCGTCGACGTTCTGCTGCCGGAAGGCGCGGTCGCGCTGGACCCGGGTCATGATGTCGAAGTCGCCCCCGGCGCTGAACGCCCGGCCGCGCCCGGTGAGCACGACCACCCGGGCCTGAGGATCGTCGGCGACCGTCTCCCACACCGACGCGAGACCCGCGTGCAGTTCCTCGCTCATCGAGTTGAGCTGGTCCGGCCGGTTCAGCTCGATCAGCCGGACCGGCCCGACGGCCGTCACCAAGAGGTCCGTCATCTCCACCGCCATCAGTCATGAACGAACGAGTCAGTAGAGTTGAATGCTATAACTAATTAAGCTTTCTGGAAACGGCTCGCTGGAGTGACGGAGGACGCGTATGCCACAGCAGGAGTACGAGACCGTGCGGGCCGAGGTGGCGGACCGGATCCTCACCGTCACACTCAACCGGCCCGAGAAGCTGAACGCCTTCAACCCGCAGATGATGGCCGACCTGCTCGATGTCCTGGACGCGGCCGACGCTGACGACGACGTACGCGTGGTCGTGGTGACCGGTGCCGGGCGCGGCTTCTGTGCGGGCGCCGACGTCAGTTCCGGCGGCGCTTCCTTCGACCACCGCAGGACGGGCGCCTGGCACCGGGACACCGGCGGCCGGGTCGCGCTGCGGATCTTCTCCAGTACCAAGCCGGTGATCGCGGCGATCAACGGCCCGGCGGCGGGCGTCGGGGCCAGCATGACCCTGCCCATGGACATCCGGCTGGCGTCGGCCTCGGCGAAGTTCGGCTTCGTCTTCGCACGCCGGGGCATCGTGCCGGAGTCGGCGGCGAGCTGGTTCCTGCCGCGGGCCGTCGGCATGCAACGGGCGATGGAATGGGTGGCGACCGGCAGGGTCTTCGGCCCCGACGAGGCCCTGGCCGCCGGGCTGGTCCGCTCCGTCCACCCGCCCGAGGAGCTGCTGCCGGCGGCGTACGAACTCGCCCGCGAGATCGCCGAGAACACCTCCGCGGTCTCGGTCGCCCTGTCGCGCCAGATGATGTGGCGCATGCTCGGCGAACCCCACCCCATGACCGCGCACCGGCTCGACTCGCGGATCATGAGCCAGATCGGCGGCGGCCCGGACCCGGTGGAGGGCGTCGAGTCGTTCCTCGCCAAGCGGCCACCCGCGTTCCCGGGCCGGGTCAGCAAGGACATGCCACCCGTCTACCCCTGGTGGCAGGACGAGGAGTTCCGCCCCTTCGGGGAGCAGGAGGAGGAGCAGGCACCGGAGCAGGCGCCGGCACCGGCACCGGAGCGTCAGGGATGACGACGTTCGACTACATCGTGGTGGGCGCGGGTTCCGCGGGCTGCGTGCTCGCGAACCGGCTCTCCGCGGACCCGAAGACGTCCGTGCTGCTGATCGAGGCGGGCGGCCGGGACTCCACTCCGCTGATCAGGATGCCCAAGGGCTTCGGCAAGCTGCTGGGGGACTCGCGGTTCGCCTGGCACTACCCGGTCGAGCCGGTGGGCCCGGCCGGGCGCGTCGAGCACTGGGTCCGGGGCCGGACGCTCGGCGGGTCCAGCTCGGTCAACGGCATGGTCTACAACCGCGGTGACCGCGCCGACTACGACGAGCTGGAGCGGCTCGGCAACCCCGGCTGGGGCTGGGACACCATGCTGCCCATCTTCAAGCGGATCGAGGACAACGCGCTCGGCGCCTCCGCGGCCCGGGGCGCGGGCGGGCCGTTGCACGTCTCGACCGCGCCGCGGCCACAGCCGCTGTGCGAGGAGGCCATCGCCGCCGGAACCGGACTCGGCTGGCGCCGCACCGACGACCTCAACGCGAGCGACGAGGAACGCATCGGCTACGCCATGGCCACCATCAAGAAGGGGCAGCGGTTCAGCGCCGCCCGCGCGTTCCTGCACCCCGTCGCGGACCGGCCGAACCTCACCGTGTCGGTGGACACGACCGTGACGCGAGTTCTGACGGACAAGGGCAGGGCCGTGGGCGTCCGTACCCGCAGCGGGGGCCAGGAGGCCGATGCGCGGGCCCGGCGCGAGGTGATCCTCTGCGCCGGCAGCATCGCCACGCCCAAGATCCTCCAGCTCTCCGGCATCGGCCCCGCCGAGACACTGAAGTCGGCGGGCGTCGACGTCCTGGCCGACAGCCCGAACGTGGGCGGCCGGATGCGCGAGCACCGCTGCTTCGTCGTCCAGTACCGGCTGAAGGACGACCTCGGCTACAACAAGGCCCTGAGCACTCCGCTGCGGCAGGCCCTGTCGGGGGCGAGATACCTGGCCACCCGGCGCGGCCCGCTGGCCGCGCCCGCCTTCGACGTCATCGCCTTCTTCAAGACCCGCCCCGAACTCGCCCGCCCCGACGCGCAGTTGCTCATCGCGCCGGTGTCCCTGAAGCCGGACGTCCCCGGCCAGGAGACCGGCGTGGAGCGCGAGCCGGGCCTGATGGGTCTCGGCTACATCCTGCGCCCCACCGCCGAGGGCGGCCTGCACATCACCTCCGCCGACCCCGACGCCCCGCTCACGATCACGCCGAACTACTACGGCTCCGACCACGACCGCGGCGTGGGAACCGACCTCTTCCGCCGCATGCGGGAACTCTTCGAGACCGAGCCGATCGCCGGCCGGATCACGGCCGAGACCCTGCCGGGCCCCGCTGTGCGGGAGAACCAGGAGATCATCGACGCTGGCCTCGACCACGGGCGCTGCGGCTATCACGCCGTCGGCACCTGCGCCATGGGCCCGGCCGAGGACGACGTCGTCGACGGCCGGCTGCGCGTACGCGGTGTCGAGGGCCTGCGGGTCGTGGACTGCTCGGTCATGCCGACCATGGTGTCCGGCAACCTGAACGCGCCGATCATGGCCATGGCCTGGAGGGCGGCCGACCTCATCCTGGAGACGGCCTGATTCGTACCAGGAGACCTGGCCGAAACATTGTCGTAGTTTGTTTGACCTGTTAGCGTCCGGTCGGCGGACATTCAGTTGAATGCGCTAAACCATTGACCGACCGCCTGGACGGTACCCATGAGCGATGGTTTCCTGCACGAATCCCTTCGTGGTGTCGACTGGGGCGTCGCCACCGCGGACACCATCGCGGCCCCGCCGCCGCCCCCGCAGGAGCGGGGCGGGCACTTCCGGCAGTGGACCGACGACATCCGGCAGCTGACCGGCGTCGCCGCGGACACCCACCGCATGGTCGCCGGATGGCCGCGGCTCCAGCCCGACGGCCCCGGCAGCTGGGACCCGGACGCCCTGGACCGCTGCGACCGCGCGCTCGATTCCCTGCTCGCGCAGGGCCTGCGGCCCAGCCTGACCCTGCTCCACCGCTCACTGCCGCCATGGCTGGACGACGCCGGAGGCTGGCTCGCCCGCGACTGCGCCGAGCACTTCGCCGCGTACGCCGCCGAGCTCGGCCGCCGTTTCGGCGACCGGGTGGAACGCTGGATCACCTCCACCGACCTGGCCGGGCCGACTCTCGCGGACCACGTGGCCGGAATGTATCCACCGGGCCGGGGCATCGGCCTGGCGGGGCTGCCCACGGTCCACCACATCCTGCTCGCCAACGGACTCGCCGCCCAGGCCCTCAGGGCCGCCGGCGTGCGCGGCCGGATCGGGACCACGATCACCCTCGTCGGCGGCTACGCGGCCACCGACGACCCCTACGACCGGCTCGCCCTGGAGCGCCTGGAGAGCTGGACCAACCGCCTCTTCCTCGACCCCCTGCTGCTCGGCGAGCACATGGTGACCGAGGACGACGTCTCCCCGGTCGAGGCCACCGGCTGCGTCCGCCCCGGCGACCTGGAGGTCATCGCCACCGCCCAGGACCTGCTGGGCCTGTCCTGGCACACCCCGTTCCGCGTCACCGCACCGGAGAACCTGCCCCGCGTGCTGCCGTCCGGGAAGTGCCAGGGCGCCCTCAACGACGTGAACCGCCTGCTCGTGGGCCTCGGCTTCGCGATCGTCCCCTTCGACGACGTGGAGACGACCGCCTACGGCTGGCCCATCATTCCCGAGGGGCTCGCCGACGCCGTCGCCGACCTGTACGAGCTGTACGGGGATCTGCTGCCGCCGCTGTCCGTCGTCGACAACGGCATGGGCGACCTCGACCTGGTCGACGAGAACGGACACAGCGACGACACCCGGCGCCGGGCCCTGCTGCGCGCCAGGCTCTCCTGGCTGGCGGGGCTCGTCGCGGCCGGTGTGGACGTCTGCGGCTACGAGTACTGGTCGGTCCTGGACAACCTGGAGACCAAGTTCCGCTACACCCGCCTGTACTCGATGGCGGTCCCGGACCACGAGCCCCCGCCGCGCCCCCCGATCCCCTCCGACTGGCTGCACCGCGGCGCGTTCGCCGACGCCGCCCCGCCCGACGCGGGCCGCGCGGCCGGCCTGAGCCTGGTGCCGGCCGTGCCCAAGGCTCAGGGCGCCGGAGCCTCGTAGTCCCGGCCGCGGATCAGCCGGACCGGGGTGTAGACGAGGACCTCCTCGTCCCGCTGATTGCGTACCGTGATCCGGCTGGTCACCACGCCCCGGCCGGGCTTGCTGGAGGGGCGGGAGTCCGTGGTCTCCACGACGGCGTGCAGGGTGTCGCCGACGTACACCGGACCCCGCACGGTCAGTTCCATGTGCAGGAAGGCCAGGCCCGTGCCGTGCAGCACGTTGGTCTGGAGGACGAGCCCCTCGGCGATGCAGTACGTCAGCGCGCCCGGGACCAGCCGCCCGGTGTAGCCGCCGTCCGCGGCGTGCGAGGCGTCCCAGAACAGGGGTTCGTTGAAGCCGCCCCAGGTCACGAAGTTGACGAGATCGGTCTCGGTGATGGTGCGACGGGCGGTCCGGAAGGCCTGCCCGACCGGCATCTCCTCATAGGTCAACCCCCTTACCAGCGGGGGGACGTCGGTGGTGGTCTGCTGCGGCGCCATGATCGGTTCCTCTCGTACGGTGGTCACAGGTCGAGCGGGTGCTTGTCGCTGATGCCCTCGAAGTCCGGTGCGCGCTTCTCGCGATGTGCGGCGAGTCCCTCGACGACCTCGTGTCCGCCGAAACCGAAGAACTCCAGCCCCAGCGAGGCCTCGAAGATCGGCTGGGCCGTGCGGTACCAGTGGTTGAGGGACCGCTTGGTCCAGCTGAGGGCGCTGGCCGGCCCGGCGGCCAGGGCAGTCGCCACGCGCAGCCCTTCGCCGTGGACGTCCGCGTCGTCCACGCACTTGGACACCAGGCCGATGCGCTCGGCCTCCTCCCCGGTGAGCGTCTCGCAGGTCAGCAGGTAGTACTTGGCCTTGGCCATGCCGCACAGCAGCGGCCAGCAGATGGCCGCGTGATCGCCGGCCGCGACCCCGAGCCGCGTGTGCCCGTCGACGATCTTCGCCCTGCGTCCGGCGATGGAGATGTCCGCCAGCATGCCGACGACCAGCCCCGCACCGACGGCCGGGCCGTGGATCGCGGAGACCACGGGCTTGGAGCAGTTGATCACCCCGTAGACCATGTCCCGTGCCTCCCGCATCACCCGGGCACGTACCGCGTAGTCCTCGGTCATCGCCTCGATGGAGTCGAAGGTCCCGCCGGCGGAGAACGCCTTGCCCGCTCCCTGCACGAGCACGGCACGGGTCTGTTCGTCCCGGTCGACGACCGGCCAGATGCCGGCCAGTTCGCCGTGCATCCGGGGATCGACGGCATTGAGGTTCGGGGCGTCCAGCACGATGCGGAGCACTCCGGACGCGGGCCGCTCGAAGGTCAGGCTCGTGAACTGGTCGTAGAGATCGGTCACGTCGCGCTCCTGGTGCATTCAGTGTGGATACTATAATTATCTAACTGTATCGAGCGGCGAGCGGCAAGGCGGGCGGCGAGCCCGTCGCACCGAGGACGGGAAGCGCGGCATGGATCTCACGTTCAGCGAGGAACAGGACGAACTGCGCAAGGTCGTACGGTCCTTCCTCGCCAAGTACTCCGACGAGGCTCAGGTGCGCCGCCTGGCCGCCGACCCGCGAGGCCACGACCCTGTCGTCTGGCGCCGGATGGCCGGCGAACTCGGGCTTCAGGGGCTGGCCGTACCGGAGGAGTACGGCGGCTTGGGCTTCGGCTATGCCGACCTCGGCATCGTCTTCGAGGAGGCGGGCCGCGCGCTCCTGTGCGGGCCCTACTTCGCCACCGTCGCCCTGGCCGCCGAGGCCCTGCTGCGCTGCGACGACGAGCAGGCGCGACGCGACCTGCTGCCGGGCATCGCGTCCGGCGAGACGGTGGCCACGCTGGCGCTCACCGAGGACAGCGGGCGCTGGGACGAGCCAGGCATCCGGCTCACCGCACGCGACACGGCGGACGGGTGGCGGCTGACCGGCACGAAGACCTACGTCCCCGACGGACACCTCGCCGACCTGCTCCTGGTCGCCGCCCGCACCCGCTCGGGCATCAGCCTCTTCGCGGTCGACGCCGACGCACCGGGCCTGAAGCGCATGCACCTCCCCACCCTCGACCAGACTCGCAAGCAGGCGCGGATCGAGCTCACGGACACCCCCGCCCGCCTCCTGGGCCCTGAGGGCGGAGCATGGCCGGCCCTGGAGCGCACCATCGCCACCGCCGCCGTACTCCTGGCCACCGAGCAGGTCGGGGCAGCCGCTGCCGCCCTGGACGCCGCCGTGGCGTACGCGAAGCTCCGCGAGCAGTACGGCCGGCCCATCGGCTCGTTCCAGGGGATCAAGCACAAGTGCGCCGACATGCTCATGGAGCTCGAGTCCGCCCGCTCGGCCGCGTACGGCGGACTGTGGGCCCTGGACGCGGGCGACGAGACGGAGATCGCGATCGGGGCGGCCCTCGCGCAGACCGTCTGCTCGGAGGCGTTCACCAAGGTCGCCGGCGACAACATCCAGGTGCACGGCGGAATCGGCTTCACCTGGGAGCACCCCGCGCACCTCTACCTCAAGCGGGCCAAGAGCTCCGAGGCGCTGCTCGGCACGCCGTCGTACCACCGGGAGCTGCTCGCCACCCGGCTCGGCATCTGAGACCCGTCCCCGACCCAGAAAGAAGCAGACATGGAGCTGGACTTCGGGCCCGCGGTACGCGACTTCCGCGACGAGGTGCGGGACTGGCTGGCGGACCACCTCGTGGGGGAGTTCGCCGAGCACCGGGGCGTGGGCGGCCCGACCGACGGCGCGGCGTGGGAGGTCCGCCTCGCCTGGGACCGTGAGCTGTCCGCCGGGAACTGGCTGGGCGTGGGCTGGCCGCGGGAGTACGGGGGCAGGGGACTCGGACTGCTGGAGGAGATCGTCTTCGAGTACGAGTACGCCCGCGCGAACGCCCCCTACCGCGCCACCGTCAACGCCCTCGACCTGCTCGGACCCATGCTTCTCAAGATGGGCGGCGAGAGCCAGAAGAAGCGTTTCCTGCCGCCGATCCTCGCCGTCGAGGAACTGTGGGGCCAGGGCTTCAGCGAACCCGGCGCAGGCTCCGACCTGGCATCGGTCCGCACCCGGGCAGAACGCGACGGCGACCGATGGGTGGTCAGCGGGCAGAAGGTGTGGACCTCCTTCGGCATCCACGCCGACTGGCTCTACGTCCTCACCCGCACCGACCCGCAATCCGTGCGGCACAAGGGCTTGACCCTGCTGCTCGTCCCCACGGACCAGCCCGGCGTGGAGATCCGCCCCATCCGCAACCTCGCCGGCCAGGACGAGTTCGCCGAGGTGTTCCTCTCCGACGCCCGTACCGGCGCGGACATGGTCGTGGGCGAGGTCGGTCAGGGCTGGCGCACGGCGATGGCGACGCTCGGCATCGAGCGCGGCACCACGCTCCTGCCCCAGCAGCTCACCTTCGAGCGGGAGGCCGAGGCACTGATCGACCTGGCCCGCGAGCGGAGCGCCCTCGACGACCCCATGCTGCGCCGCCGGATCCTGGACGCCTGGATCTCCGTACGGATCATGCGCACCACCAACCTCCGGACCATCGCCGAACTGACCGCGGGCCGCACCCCGGGCGCGCAGGCCACGACCGCGAAGCTGTACGCCTCGACGCGGCACCAGCGACTCGGCCATCTGGCCATGGAGTTGGCGGGCCCCGCCGGGCAGATCGTCGGCGAGGACTACGGTCTGGACACCCGCCAGCGCTCCTTCCTGCTCTCCCTCGCCGAGACGATCTACGGCGGCTCCAGCGAGATCCAGCGCAACATCATCGGGGAGCAGGTCCTCGGTCTGCCGAAGGAGCCGAGGCCATGACCTCCGTCGAGGAGCGCGTCGACCGCATCGAGTCGCAGCTGGCCATCCAGCAACTGCCCATCCGCTACGCGCTGGCCGTGGACGGCCGCGACCTCGACGCGTGGGTCGGCTGCTTCAGGCCGGACGTGGACATGGGACGCCACGGCCGGGGACGGCAGGTCCTGCGCGAGCACATCGCGCCCATGGTCCGTGGCTTTTGCCGGTCGGTCCACCAGATCTGCGGCCACCGGATCGAGTTCACCGGACCGGACACGGCGACCGGTGCGGTCTATTGCCGGGCCGAACACGAGGTGGGGGACCGGTGGATCGTGATGGCGATCTGCTACTGGGACGACTACGCGCGCGTGGACGGCGAGTGGTACTTCTCCCGGCGCCGTGAACAGCACTGGTACGCGGCCGACGTGACGGAACGCCCCCAGGCGGTGGGCTTCAACGGCTGGGAGGGATCCGGCGAGCCGGCGCTGCCCGAGGCCTTTCCGTCGTGGGCGGCCTTCTGGAAGGAGACGTAATGGCACGGTTGTCCGGGAAGACAGCGCTGGTCACCGGCGGAGGGCAGGGAGTGGGCCGCGGTATCGCGCTCGCGCTGGCCGCCGAAGGGGCGGCCGTGGTGATCACGGGCCGCACCGGGAGCAAGCTCAAGGACACCGCGCACGCGATCACCGAGCGCGGCGGGCGGGCGCACACCGTGGTCGGCGACGTGGGGGAGCGGGACGACGTCGACCGCATGGTGGCCGAGACGGTGCGGGAGTTCGGCGGCCTCGACGTGCTCGTCAACAACGCGCAGTCCTCGGTCCAGCGCCGGCTGGCGGAGACGTCGTACGAGGATGTCGAACTCACCTACCGCAGCGGCCCGTTGGCCGCCTTCCACGCGATGCAGGCCGCCCTGCCCCACCTCAGACAGAGCCGCGGCAGCGTGGTGAACCTCGGTTCCTCGGCCGCGGTACAGGGCGAGGCGACCTTCGCGGCATACGCGATGGCCAAGGAAGCCGTCCGGGGGCTGACGCGGGTCGCCGCGCGGGAGTGGGGTGCGTACGGCATCCGCGTGAACGTCATCTGTCCGGCCGCACTGAGCCCGGCCGCGGAGGACTATCTCGCCGCGCACCCGCAGAAGGCGGCGGAACTGGCCAGGGAGATCCCGCTGGGCCGGCTCGGTGACCCGGAGGCGGACATCGGCCGGGCGGTGGCCGCCCTCGTCAGCGACGACATGGCCTATCTGACGGGCGCGACGCTGATGCTGGAGGGAGGCAGGACCCTGATCGGGTAACGGCTCACACGACGCCCCTCGCCCGCAGCTCGGTGAGCTGATGCTCCGTCAACCCGACGAGCCTGCCCAGGACTTCGGCCGTGTGCTCACCCAGCGCGGGCGGCGGGGCGTACCCCTCGACCGGCGTCGCCGTGAACCGGATCGGATTGGCGAGCAGCGGCAGCCGGCCCGACACCGGGTCCTCGACCTCGACCAGCATCCCCCGGTGCTGTATCTGCGGGTCGGCGAAGACCTCGGGCAGCTCGTTGAACGGGCCTGCCGGGACGTCGTGTTCGTCGAGTACGGCGAGCCACTCGTCCCGGGTCCGGGTGCGCAGGATCGCCGCCAGCTCCGGCAGGATCTCCTCGCGGTGGGTGATCCGGGCCGGGGTCGTGGCGAACCGGGGATCCTGGAGGAGGTCGGTGCGGTCGGCCGCCGCGCAGAACGCGGCGAACTGCTTGTCGTTGCCGGCGACGAGGAAGATCGGCTTGTCCTCGCACTCGAAGGCCTGCGAGGGGACCCCGCCGTACCCGCCGTTGCCGCGCCGCCGCGGAACCTCGCCGGAGACCAGGTAGTTCATCGCGAAGTGCGACAGCGAGGCCAGGCCGCAGTCCAGCAGGGACAGGTCGATGAACTGGCCCTCACCGGTGGCGTCCCGGTGCCGCAGTGCCGCGAGCACGGCCGTGGAGGCGTACAGGCCCGTGAGGATGTCGACCATGCTGACCCCGACCTTCATCGGCTCCTCGGGGTGCCCGGAGACGCTCATCATCCCGGACATGGCCTGGAAGATGCCGTCGTAACCGGGGCGCGCCGCGTACGGCCCGGTCTGTCCGAAGCCCGTCACGGAGAGGTAGACCAGCCGTGGATTGAGCTCCCGCAGACTCTCCTGGTCGAGCCCGTACTTCGCCAGCGTCCCCGCCCGGAAGTTCTCGACCAGCACGTCCGACCGGGCGGCGAGGGCGCGGATCAGTTCCTGGCCCTCGGTGGTGGCGTGGTTGACGGTGACCGACTGCTTGTTGCGGTTGCAGGAGAGGTAGAAGGCGGCGGTCTGGGTCCCACGGGCGAACGGAGGACCGTACGTCCGTGAATCGTCGCCCGCTCCGGGCCGCTCCACCTTGATCACCTCGGCGCCGAGGTCGGCCAGCATCTGGGTGGCCAGAGGTGCCGCGAGGATGCGGGACAGGTCGAGGACGCGGATCCCGGCCAGGGCGGTCGACGGCATCGTGGTCTCCCTCTGTTCATGGACGATGAATCAGTTATATAAATAATACATCTAGACCACGAACTGCATCTCGTGTGATTGCTTCAACTATCCAATTCATGTAACTATATGGATCGGCCGACAGGCCAGGACCGGAGGGCGTGCTGATGACCGTCGCGGCGAGGACCCTCACCGAACAGGAACAGCGCGAACGCCGGGCCTGGTTCCGGGCCCGCTGGGAGCGCGGGGTCGCCTTCAACCGCCGCTGCCGTATCCGCGTGACGCGCTGGGACCCGGACGGGGTCGAGATCAAGCTCCCCTACGCCGAGTCCCTCTCCGCCCACGAAGACGTCTTCCACGGCGGAGTGATCTCGGCGCTCATCGACACCGCCGGCGCCGGGTCCGTGATCGCCGGGCACGACTTCGCGAAGGGGAGTCTGCTCAGCACCGTGTCGATGTCGGTGCAGTACCTCGCGCCCGCCCGCGGCCATGAGGCCGTCGCGTACGCGCGCTGTGTGCGGCGCGGTCGCAGGCTGCACTTCGCCGATGTCGACGTGATGACCGACGGACGTATCTGCGCGCGGGGGCAGGTGGTGGTGACCATCTCCGGGGAGCGGCCGGGCGTCGGCGACCCGATCGAACCGCTGGACGAGGAGTGACGTGATGCCCGAGGAGCCCGTGGTGTCTCCCGAAGACCTGGACCTGGTGCTGTACGAGGTCGACGAGGACGGCGTCGCCACCGTCACCCTCAACCGGCCCGAGCGCAAGAACGCGTGGAGCATCCCCATGGAGCGCCGCTTCTTCGCGCTCCTCGACGAGGCCGCGTGGGACCCCGCCGTCCGGGTGGTGATCATCACCGGGGCGGGCAGGGCCTTCTGCCCCGGGATGGACATGCAGCGGCTGGAGCAGAACTCCCAGCCGGGCCAGTCCCTTGGGCTCCATGCCCGCGTCCCCATGTACAGCAGGCGGAACATGCCCAAGCCGACGATCGCCGCCGTCAACGGCGCCTGCGCGGGCATCGGCCTGGTCCAGGCGCTCATCTGCGACGTCCGCTTCGCCGCCCGTGGGGCGCGTTTCACCACCGCCTTCACCCGCCGCGGACTGGCCGGCGAGTACAACCTCCCGTACGTGCTGCCGCGCGTCATCGGCCTGGAGAACGCCCTCGACCTGCTGCTGTCCGGCCGGGTCTTCGACGCCGACGAGGCGAAGGACCTCGGCCTCGTCAGCCGCGTCGTGGCACCCGAGGACCTGCTCGGCGCCGCCCGCGCCTACGCCCGGGACATCGCCCGCAACTGCTCCCCGCGCGCCATGGCCGTCGTACGCCACCAGGTATACGGCGACCTGGACCGCACCTTCACCGAGGCCCTCGCCCGCTCGTACTCCGCCATGGAGTTCTTCGCCGGCTCGCCGGACTTCCGCGAGGGCGTGGCGAGCTTCGTGGAGAAGCGGGAGCCGAAGTTCGAGGGACTGCCGCCGGACTTCGACCCGGACGAGGCCACCCGCGACGCGTTCCTGCCGTACTGATTCGAGGAGCACACCAAGATGACAGGGCAACCGTTCCCCGTCGAGGCCGGGCACATCATGATGTTCGCCCGCGCCATCGGCGACGAGAACCCGGCGTACGAGGGCGAGTCCGCGCTCGCACCGCCCACCTTCACGATGGCGAGCGCCCACTACGACCCCGCCTACCACCTGCGTCCCAAGCCGGACGAGGAGTGGTTCGGGTCGGGACGCGACGCCGGGGTCATGGCCGAGGGCGGCGGCGGGCTGCACGCCGAGCAGCACTTCGAGTACCACCGCCCGGTGCGCGCGGGCGAGACCCTCTACGCACACAACAGCACCGGACGCAGCTGGGAGAAGCAGGGCCGCACGGGCCGCCTTCTCTTCAGCGAGCGCATCACCGAGTACCGGGACGCCGACGGCGAACCGGTCGTCAGCGCCGTGACCGTGGCCGTCGTCCCCGAGGGCCCGGCAACCCCGAAGGACGCCCGATGAGCCTGAGCCCGGACGACATCAAGGTCGGCGAGACCCGCGAGAGCGTCCTCGTCGACGACCTCAAGCGCACCCGGATCGTCCAATACGCGGGCGCCGCCGGCGACTTCAACCCCCTGCACACGGACGACAAGTTCGCCGTCGAGGCCGCGGGATATCCCGGCGTGTTCGCCCACGGCATGCTGACGATGGGCATGACCGGCCGGGTCCTGACCGACTGGGTAGGACCCGAGGCGCTGCTGCGCTACGGCGTGCGCTTCAAGGCCCAGGTCTGGCCCGGCGACACCCTGACGGCCACGGCCACCGTCGAGTCGATCGAGGACACGCCGGCCGGACCGGTCGCCCACTTCGCCCTGCGCACCGTCAACCAGGACGGCGCCGAGGTGGTCACCGGCACCGCGGCGGCCCGCCTGGAGCCCTGAACCGATGGCCGCCGCGCAGGAAGGGGTGCGGGCGGAAGGGGCGCGGGCGGCCACCTGGACCGCCATGGTGAGCCGCGCCTACGACCATGCCCGCCCCGCCGTCCGGTTCGGCGACCTCGCCTGGACCGGACGCGAACTCCTCGACCGCGCGGCCGGCGCGGCCGACTGGCTGGACACCCTCGGCCCGGACCCCGGCGAGCCGGTGCCCGCACTGGTCGCCACCTCCGCCGACGCCCTCGCGCTGGTGATCGGCGGCGCCGGGTCCGGCCACCCGCTCGCACCCCTCGGCGTCCGCATGACGGCGTACGAGATCGCCGCTGTGGTCAAGGAGACGCGGGCCCAAGTCCTGCTGGCACAGCCCGAGTTCGCCGACCTCGGCAGGCAGGTCGCCGAACTGTCCGGCCGACGGATCGCCGTCGTGCCCGAACTACCCGTCAGCCCACGGGCGTTGACCGCCGAACCCGACGACCTCGCCGCCGTCCTGCACACCTCCGGGACGACTGGCCTGCCCAAACCGGTCCCCATGAGCCAGCGGCGCCTGGCCGCCCGCGCCCGCGTGAACGGGCAGTTGTGCGGGCTCGACCCCGACAGCTTCTACGGCGGCAGCGCGCCCTTCCACCACATCGCCGGCCTGGGCAATATCGCCGTCGCCCTCGCCGCCGGCGCCCTGATCACCGGCCTGCCCCGCTTCACCGTCGAGGGCTGGGCCCTGCTGCGGGACCTCGGCACCACGCACACCAGCATGGTCCCGGCCATGCTGGAGACCCTGCTGGCGGCCGGGCAGGCCCGCCACGAGACGCTGCGGACCCTCCAGTACGGTGGCGCGCCCGTCCGCCCCGGCACCCTGCGCCGGACGTACGAGGCGATGCCCGGCGTCCGCATGCTCAACATGTTCGGCCAGACCGAGGGCTCGCCGATCAGCGTGCTCACTCCCGAGGATCACCGGGAGGCGGTCGCGGGCCGTGCCGAGCTGCTGCGGTCGGTGGGGCGGCCGGCCCCCGGTGTCGAGGTCAGGGTCCACGGCGCAGGCCCGGACGGCGTCGGCGAGATCCACGCCCGCGCCGGCCACTTCTTCCGGATCGACGCCGAAGGCTGGCTGCACAGCGGCGACTTGGGCCGGGTGGCGGCGGACGGCTACCTCTACCTGCTCGGCCGGCGCTCCGACATGATCATCCGTGGCGGCGAGAACGTCCACCCGCTGGAGGTGGAGACGGTCCTGTCCGCTCATCCCAGCGTGGTGGACGTCGCCGTCACCGGCGTCCCCGACGAGCGGCTCGGCCAGACCGTCGTCGCCTTCGTCATACCGGCCGATCCCGACGCCCCGCCGCACCCTGCGGTGCTCAGAAGCCACACCCGCGCCCGGCTGTCCGGGTTCAAGGTCCCCGTCCGCTGGTGGTTCGTGGACGCCCTGCCGCGCAACGCGAACGGCAAGGTCGTACGCCGCCGCCTGCGGGAGCCAGCCGTTCGCGAAGGAGAACCACGTGACGCTTGACCGTACGACCGTCGCGCCGGAGACCGTCGGTGTCGACCCGCACCGGCTGGACGTCCTCCTGCGCCGGATCCGCCTGGCGGTCGAGCACGGACCGCTGCCCTCCGCGCAGGTCGCCGTGGCGAGGGGCGGGCGGCTGGTGGCCTTCGAGACCTGGGGTGACGCCGAACCGGACACGCGATACGTCCTTCAGTCCGTCGGGCGGTCGATCGTCGCGGGCGCGGTGTGGAAGCTGATCGGCGAGGGTCTCCTGGACGTGGACGAGCAAGTCGCCGCGATCATCCCGGAGTTCGCGCCGAACGGGAAGGAGGAGGTGACGGTCGAGCAGGTGCTCACCCACACCGCCGGCTTCCCCTTCGCACCGCTCGGGTACCCGAAGATGCTGGACCGCGAACAGCGGCTCGCCGCCTTCGGCCGCTGGCGGCTCGACTACCCGCCGGGCAGCCGCTTCCAGTTCCACCTCACCTCGGCCGCCTGGCTGATCGCCGAGATCGTCGAACGGCGTACGGGCCTGGCCTTCGCCGACTACCTGCACGAGCGGATCGCCGGGCCGCTCGGCCTGTCCTCGGTGGAGCTCGGCGTGCCGGTCGACCGGCAGCCCGGCACTGTCGCCCCGATGCTCGCCACCGACCGCACGAGCGACGACCAGGAGCCCGACCCCTGGGGGCCGTGGTACCTGGCGGATGCGCGGGTTCTGGCCGCCGGGGAGCCCAGCCACGCCCTGGTCGCCACGGCCGCCGACGTGGCCCTGTACTTCCAGGCGCTGGAACACTCGGGGTTGTGGAAGCCGGAGGCCGTGGCGGAGGGCACCCGGATCCGGCTGACGGACCACCCGTACGGGGAGCAGATCTACGGGGGCGGCTCCCACCGCCGCACCAGCATGGGTCTGTTCGTCACCGTGGCCGGCCCGGACGCGGGCAGCAACCTGCCGTCCACCGGTTCGCCGGGCCTCTTCGGCAGCGCCGGAGCCGCCTACCAACTCGGCTTCCTGGACCCGGAGACCGGCCTGTCCTTCGCCTGCCTGAGCAACGGCTACCCCCTTGCGGGCTACGACCACTCCCGGCGCGGCACGGCACTGCTCACCAACATCGCGAACCTGGCGGCGGATCTCACGGAGTAGTACTGCAACGGTGCTTGTTCTGATTGCTGGGCAGCATTCAGGGGCTGTGTCCGCGTCGTTCGTAGTGGCTGACGCGGGCTTGGTGCCGGCGTCGTCGTCGCCAGTGGGACCAGGGCCCGGGACGAGGCCGCCGTGACGCCGTCACAGGCCCGCCCCGTCCCCCGTCCTCCACGGCCCCGGGCGGACACTCGCCGAGCGCATGCTGCCGGTCGTCGCCGCGCGCGCCGACCCGGACGTCGGCGCCCGGCGGAGGGACCCGGGCGGGACCGCGCGGGCTTCGGGGCGGGGGGAGCGGAAGCGGTGTGTCGCGCGCATGACGTTTTTCCGGACAGTCAGGACCGGTGGGATATCTCTTCGGCGGCATCGCGCCGGTTGCCGTACTTCTCGGCGAGTCCGCGGTAGCGCCAGATGGCGGCCGCGATGAGCCAGGAGACCGTGAAGATGGCGACCACGATGTAGCCCAGCAGTTCGAAGTGGTCGGCGAGGGAGGCGTAGGTACTGAGGAGTCCCCTGGCCCCGGTGGCGTCGGTGACGAGCCCCGCGACGTAGACGCTGGCGATGAACGCGGCCACGGCCACGGTCATGCCGGTGGTGGCGATGTTGTAGTAGAGCCTGCGGGCGGGGCTGCGGTAAGCCCACGTGTACAGGCGGGTCATCAGCATGCTGTCCGCGGTGTCGAAGGCGCTCATTCCCGCGGCGAAGAGCAGCGGGAGGGAAAGCACCGCGAGGGTGGGCAGGCCGGACCCGTGGGAGGCGGCGCTGGCGGACAAGGAGAGCAGGGTGATCTCGCTGGCGGTCTCCAGGCCGAGGCCGAAGAGGATGCCGACCGGGTACATGTGCCATGACGAACGGATCAGCCCGCGGGCGCGGTGGCCGAGGATCCGGTTCATCAGGCCTCGGTTGAGCAGCTGCTGTTCGAGTTCGCCCTGGTCGAGCCGGCCCTGCGTCATACGCCGCCACAGGGCAACGATGCCGGTCAGCACCATGAGGTTGAGCACGGCGACGAGCAGCAGGAACAGCATGGCGACGATCTGCGAGACCAGGCCGCCGACATGACGGAAGGTGCCGATGCCGGAGCCGGCGGCGCCCGCGGCGAGCGCGACGACGAGGGCGAGGGCGAGGACCACGGTGGAGTGGCCCATGGCGAAGAAGAAGCCCACGCCGACGGGTCTGCGTCCGCGTTGCATCATCAGTCTGGTGGTGTCGTCGATGGCGGCGATGTGGTCGGCGTCGAAGGCGTGCCGCATCCCGAGGGTGTAGGCGAGGGTTCCGGCGCCGGCGAAGGCCCCGGCGCCGGCCGGGCCGCGGGCGTAGAAGAGGTACAGGCTCCATCCGATGACGTGCAGGGCGGCGATGACGCCGACGATGCCCGTGATGCGCATCCGTTCGGCGCGGGTCCATCGGCCGGCGATGATGGTCGTTGTGGTCACACACACATCCTTGGCAGGGGCACCGCGCGGTGCCGTGGCTGAGCGGCGAGAGGGGACGGGCCGCACCCGCTGGTCGTGAGCCATTAGCGGGTGCGGCCCTGGCGGACCGTACGGGACGGACGTCCTGGTGGTGCGGGCGCGGGAACGGGTTACGCCCCGAGCAGGGCACGCATCTCGTCCTCGGCGACCAGATCGTGATCGACCAGTACGCGTTCGAGCGCCGCGAGCCAGTGCTCGTAGTACTGCCAGCTGCCCTGCTCGGTCGCGGAGGCGGCCTCCCATGCGCCGATGGCGTCGATGAGCCGCTGCTGGAATGCGTCCCAGGGGTAGTGGCCGAACTCCGACAGGGCGACGGCGACGCCGAACGCCCGGCGCTGCCAGTCGGCGTCGAAGGTGGGCGCGTTCATGTCGGTGACGCAGGTGTCATGCAGGGGCGAGGTGGGTGCGGTGGCGGCGGTGGCCTCCATGGGATGTCCCTTCTCTGGTGTCCGGGTGAGGCTCAGGCGGCGGGTGAAGGAATCTCGGCGATGCCGATCATCGATTCGGTGGTGACCAGGGCGGCGAGTTCCTCCTCGGTCATGCCGTCGGTTCCGGTGGGCCGCTGCGGAATGACGAACCAGCGGGAGTGGCCGCTGCTGTCCCACACCCGGAGTTCGACGGAGGGATCCAGGTCCAGGCCGGTCTCCTTGAGCACCACACGGGGTTCCCGGGCGGCGCGGGCGCGGAAGGTGGGGTCCTTGTACCAGTACGGCGGGAGGCCGAGCACGGGCCAGGGGAAACAGGAGCACAGGGTGCAGATGACCAGGTTGTGCACGCCGGGGGTGTTGGCCACTGCTTGCAGGTGTTCGCCTTCGGCACCGTCCATGCCGACGGGAAGGTCGAGTTCCGCGACGGCGGCCGGCGTGTCCTTGACGAGTCGTTCCGCGAACTCCGCGTCGGTCCAGGCACGGGCGACGATCTTGGCTCCGTTGAGCGGCGTCATGTCGGCCTCGAAGTAGCCGAGTACCTTGTCGACGGTGGCGTCGGTGATCACCCCCTTCTCGATGAGCAGGGCTTCCAACGCCCTTACACGGGCGGCGCTGTGGGCTTCGCGGTCCTCGGGGTAGCCGAACTGCACGGTCACTGCTGTTCCTCCATCGCGTGGGTGAGGTAGGCCTGGAAGAGCTCGCCGTAGAGCACGGCACCGGGTTCGGCGAGTTCTCCCCATATGTCGGCCGGTTCGAAGCGGACGGCGTAGACGGGCATCGGCTCGCCGATGCCGTCGGGCCCGGTGGAGCAGAAGTAGCCGTAGTCGCCCTCGAAGACGCGCTCCACGGTGCCGGTGCGGCCGCGCAGATTGCCCGGCAGCCGGGTGTGTTCGGTGGGCGGCACGTCCTTGACGGTCACCCGGTCACCGACGGCGAAAGCCGGGGACTCGGCCGGCCCCTGGCGGGGGGAGTCGCCCTCACGCAGGTAGCGCATGACCTGGTCGTCGATGCGTTCGTCCCCGCCCTCGGGCAGGTCGAGTTCCGGAGCCTGGAGATATTCCGCGGCCTTCGCCTCCAGCTCCTCCGCGGTGATGTAGCCCTGGGAGACGAAGAACCCGCCGATGCCGCCGAGCCACTTCTCGTAGTAGCGGTACTGGAAGTAGGCGAAGGGGTGCATGGCCTCGGCGCCCTTGCGCAGGTCCGCCCAGGTCCAGACCGAGGAGAAGGCGGTGGGCACGTCCTCGATCGGGTACTGGGGCACAGCGTCGCCCAGGTGGGCGCTGAGGCCCATCATCGCGACGTGGATGCCGAAGATGCGCTGCTCCCAGTCCTCGACGAAGACACGGGGTTCGTAGGTGACGGGGCCGAGGTTTTCCAGACCCCCCAGGTGGTGCTGCAGCTTCATGACTGTCCTTCCGGGGTCGGCTCAGCGGCCGGACGTGCGGTCATCGCGGCTCCCCAGTACTCCGAGGCGATGCCGAACGCCGCGCCCAGGACCATGGCCAGCGCCGCGACGAGCGCCGGGTTGCTGAGGGATGTGGTGGTGATGTCGTGGCCGGTGGCGGCCACGGTGCCGACCGTGGAGGCGAATCCCCACACGATGGCCGGGAGTTTCGAGAGCAGGGAGATCTTCGACGCCTGCACCATGGCCGCGCTGCCGACACCCACGGTGACGGCTGCGATGGTGGTGCCACCGCCCAGCGCGTGGATGACCAGCAGTGTCAGCGAGGCGATGACAATGCCGGTCAGGTTCGAGGCGATCGATCTCACCATGCCGTCGGTGCCGGCTCCGAGGATGAAGAAGGAGGCCCAGGCGATGAAGATGACCCAGACCGGAATGGTCAGGACGGTAGCGGTCATCAGCGTGGCGACGCCTCCGAGTACGCCGATACTGATCGACAAAGCATCTAGCTGGCGCATGGCTAAAACACTCCTCTGACGCCGAGTTCTGGCAGCCCGGCGGAATTTGTGCCCGAACATGGGCAGGCGGCAATTGGCCCCCAGAGGGGCGGAAGAGAATGGGAAGCCATGGCGCGAAAGTGTCGCGCGAGGCTCGACTGTTGGCGCCGAATGCGGTGTTTCTGTCCTGCGATTCGACGTGGATATCCGTGCTTCTTCAGCTCCTGCAGCCACCACATACGCCCTGGCAGTGGGTCTATTGACCGCAAGTGCCTTCGGTGCCGATCGTGTCGGCTATAGCGCGGTGAGACACCCATAGGTTCCGGCTGCCGTGTTTCATGTAAATTAACGATGGCTGAATAAATGATGTCCGAAATTGACGTTGGCGGGTTTGTGTGTCAATGCAGAAAAAGCCGCCCAGGCCTGATGAGGCCACGGGAGGCTGCAAGGTCAATATGGGCACTGGACCAGACAGGTCCTCGTGCGGTTAGTATTTCTTACCCGGTATTCCCGGGGACTCGGACCCCGGATACCCGGCCGGGTGATTTGCTCGGCTCCCACGTTCCCGCCTGGCGGGGCCAGGAGCCAAGGGCTGCAACGGACACGCGAGCCACGCTTTCGGACATGAGGGCAAGCCTCACGGTCCCCTGGAGGAGGTCGGAGTATGAACCCGAGCATCGCGGGCGCGGATCGCGGCACCGAACGGACGATGGTGTTCGTCCTGTACGACAAGGTCACACTGCAGGACGTGGCGGCACCGCTGGAGATCTTCGCCCGGGCCAACGACTTCGGGGCCCGCTACCGGGTGCTGCTGGTCTCGCCCACGGGGCAACCGGTCGGGACGACCGCGTTCACCCGGCTCAGCGCGGACATTCCAGTGACCGACGCGCCCGACTCCATCGACACCCTCCTGGTGCCGGGAGGTGTACCCGCCGACTTCACCTTCACCTCGGGCACGCACGACATACCGGAGGAGCTGACCCCGGACACCGTCCCCGAGGCACTGGCGATGGTCCAGGAGCTGGCGCCCCGGGCATCGCGGATCGCCTCCGTCTGCACCGGGGCGTTCGTGCTGGCAGCCCTCGGGATGCTGGACGGACGCCGAGCGACGACCCACTGGGCGCACTGCGCGCGGCTCGCCCGGGAATACCCGCGCGTCGAGGTGGATCCGGACGCCCTCTTCGTCCAGGACGGCCCCTTCGTCACCGGTGCCGGCATCAGCGCGGGCACCGACATGGCCCTGGCCATCGTCGAGAACGACTACGGCACGGACGTCGCCCGCAGGGTCGCCCGATGGATGGTCGTCTTCCTGCAACGTCCGGGCGGCCAGGCCCAGTTCAGTGTCTGGTCCGAGGCGGGTGCCCCCACCACGCGAGGCCTGCGCCAGGTCCTGGACTCAGTGGTCCTCGAACCGGCCGCGGACCACTCGACTGCCGCCATGGCCGCCCGCGCCGCGGTGAGCGAACGCCACCTGGCGCGGATGTTCCGCGACGAGGTGCGCATGACGCCGGCCCGCTACGTGGAACAGACCCGGCTGGAAGCGGCCAAGCTTCTCCTGGTGACCGGCGATGCGAGCCAGGAGTCCGTCGCACGGCGGGCCGGCTTCGGCTCCCCGGAGACGATGAGACGGATCTTCCGCCGCAATCTCGGAGTCTCGCCGGGCGGCTACCGCAGCCGGTTCCGTACCACCGGCATCGACCGCCAGGAGCCGGAGTCCGACCAGGATGACTGATCCGGTGATGTCCTCACCCCGCGCGCTCCAGCATCGGCGTCGACCTTCCCAGGACGGAGCCGAGACGGACGGCTCGGGGCGCTCCGGTGGTTCTTGAGCCGGACGGGGGCCATCAGCCCTCACGCTGCGGCCGTCGACGCCGGCACCAAGCCCGCATCAGCCACTACGAACGACGCGGACACATCCCCCGAAAGCTGCCCAGAATCAGAACAAGCGCCGTTGCAGTACCAGAACGACCCGGACAGTCCTGAGCCCGGTACCGAATGCGGTACCGGGCTCTGAGCTTTCCTCCCGCGACGCTCAGCGGCTGATCAGCTGCTGGCCGTTGTTGTACATGATGTCGTCCTGGGCGGACTCGCCGAGCTCCGCGATGAGCTTGCGGAAGTCGGCCGGGTTGGCCAGGCCCTCCGCGTGCGGGAAGTCGGAGCCCATGACGATGGACTCGTGGTAGCCGAGGCGCTTGACGACGTTCACGATGTCGTCCTCGGGATAGGGCACCACACGGACGTGCTTGCGGAAGACCTGGCTGGGACGCTCGTCCAACTGGCCGCCGATCCAGGGTCCGTTGCGGCCCATGCCCCGGCTCTTGTCCATATGGCGCACGAAGTGCGGCACCCACTCGGAGCCGAACTCGGACACCAGGACGTTGATGTCGGGGAAACGGCCGAAGAGGTTGTCGAAGATCAGCGCTGACAGGGTTTCCTCGACGGGGCGCTGGCCGTAGGTGTTCTGCCACTGCCAGGCCGACATCCGGAAGTGGATGGGGTGGGGGTCGTAACCCCAGGCGGGCGCCACCTGCGAGTTGTAGTAGAACTCGCTGATGTGGTAACAGACGCTGGCCTTGGCCTCGTTGACCAGCTTCCAGAACGGGTCGAAGTACGGGTCACCCGGCGAGCGGCCGTAGACCGGACCGGTGGGCATGAGGATGAAGCGGGCGCCCTGCTCCAGGACGTACTCCAACTCCTTGACCGCACTGGGCAGATCCCGCAGCGAGAGCAGCGCGGGGGCGTAGATGCGGCCCTGGTGGTCGAAGCCCCAGACCTCGTTCATGTACCGGTTGAAGGAGTGGTAGTTGGCGTAGAGCGGCTCCACGCCCTTCACGTACTCCTCGGCGACCAGTGCCCAGCCGCCCGGATACATGATCGTCTGGTCCAGACCCTGCTCGTCCATGACCCGTAGCCGTGCCTCGCGGTTCTGGTACGACTCGTGCATCGGCTCGAACTGGTACGTCTCCTCAGGGTTGCCCGAGGCCATCGCCTTGAGCATCTCCTTCAGCGAGCCGGGACGGTAGACCTGCCCGAACTCCGGCTCCAGACATACGACGATCCGGTCCCCGGCGAGGATCACCTCCCGCCCGTCCGGCAGGGTCACCGGTGCGACCGCCGCACCGAGGAACTCCTTCGGAAGGTAGCGGGTGAAGGAGTCTCGCTCCTCGTACATGTGCTGGTCGCAGTCGAAGATGCGCTTGCGCTGTTCGGCCATGGCCGTCGCCTCCGGACCCCAGGATCTATTCAGTACGCCTTCTATAATTATCTAACTGTTTATCGAGCGCAAGGGGGAGCAAGGGGAGAGTGGGAGTGGGGCCGGTCAGTCGAGGAGCTCGAGCACCGTCTTGGGTCCCGCGGCGTTCACGACGTCGTCAGCGCTGGCGATGTGCCGCTGCCACAGCTTCTCGGCCTCGTCCGCCTTGCCGGACTCGATCAGGCCGACCATCCGCACATGCGCCCGGTGTCCCTTGAGGGCCTGCGCCTTCTGGGCCTCGGCGTCGGCCGCGCCCGCGGTGTAGGAGGCGTTGGCCCGGTCGATGATGTTGCGCAGCATGCCGCACAACAGGATCAGGGTCTGGTTGCCGGTGAGTTCGACCAGCAGGGCGTGGAACGCGTCCTGCGCGTCGACCAGGGAGAGCGGGTCGTCCAGAACGGCCTTCTCGGCCGCCACCGCGTCGCGCAGCCGCTGGATGTCGCCGGCCGTGTGCTTGGTGGCGAGCTGGCGGGCGCAGGGCGGCTCGATGAGGGCCGCGGCGCGGTAGATGTCGCCCAGGGTGGCGCCGCGGTACTCGAGGATCAGGCCCGCGAAGCGGGCGGCGACATCGGCGTCGGGTGCGCTGACCCGGGCGCCGCCGTGGGCGCCGCGGCGCACCGTGATCAAGGACTCCGACTCCAGCACGCGGAACGCCTCGCGCAGCGTGGGCCGCGAGATGCCGAACTGCTCCATCAGTCCCGACTCCGGCGGCAACGCGTCGCCGGGCTTCAGCTCGCCCCGTACGATCTGGCGGCGCAGATGTGTGGCGACCAGCTCGGCGGTCTTGGGCACCCGCACCTGGCGTCCGATGCTGCGGGCGGGGACCGGCACGGTCGCCGTTTCTGCTGTGCGGGCTGCCTCGGCCACAGTGGGCTCCTCGTATAGCTAAATGAATCGTCTTAGTGCATCGAGGGTACCAGGTCAAGGCATGCGTGACCTTCTCTTCGGGCGGCCTGGTCTGGTGCCCTGGCGGGTGTTGGTATATAGATGATTCATCTATCTATAAGGGTGGGAGTGATCTCGATGACCGAGAACCCGACTCCGGTGATCCTCACCGAGCTCACCGACGACGGGGTCATGCTGCTCACCCTGAACCGGCCCGAGCGGCACAACGCCTGGACGCTGGAGATGGAGCTGCTCTACAACGAGCTGTTCGACCGGGCGGAGCGGGATCCACGGGTACGGGCCGTGGTGCTCACCGGCGCGGGACGCAGTTTCTGCCCGGGCATGGACATCGGCGTGCTGGACGCGGCGTCGTCGGGCGCCCGCCCGTGGCCGACGGACCAGCTGCCCCCGCGCACCCGCCCCATGTCCTTCCCCAAGCCCGTGGTGGCGGCCGTCAACGGCGCCTGCGCGGGCATCGGGTTCAACCAGGCGCTGATGTGCGACGTCCGGTTCGCCGTACCGCACGCCAAGTTCGCCGCCGCCTTCAGCGCGCGCGGGCTGGTGGCCGAGGACGGCGTGTCCTGGATCCTGCCCCGGCTGGTCGGCTACGGCAACGCCGGCGATCTGCTGCTGTCCTCGCGCCGGATCACCGGGACCCAGGCCCTGGCGATGGGTCTGGTCAACCGCCTGGCCGAGCCGGAGGACCTGCTCCCGGCGGCGCTCGCGTACGCGACCGAACTGGCCCGCTCGGCCAGCCCGTACGCGATGTCCCTCATCAAGCGGCAGCTCGCCGACGACCAGGCGAGGACCTTCACCGAGAGCCGGGACCACGCTGCCGCCCTCCTGGCCTCGGCGAAACGCGCCCCGGACTACCGCGAGGGCGTGCGCAGCTTCATCGAACGCAGGCCGCCGGAGTTCGCGGGACTGGGGGAGACTCCGGCCCCGGCCCCGGCGCTCCCGCAGGAGACCTCGTCATGACGCGCTCCGAACTCCCGCTGCACCGCCGTACGATCACCGTCACCGCGTACGCGGAGGACGGCGACGAGATCTCGGTCGAGGCGGAGCTGAGCGACGTGCGCCCCTGGGTGGAGCCGCCCGCCGGCGTCGTCCACCGGATGGTGCTCGCGGTCCGCGTACGTCTCGCCGACATGGTCATCGTGCACGCCGACGCGGACATGCGGACCTTCCCGCATGCCGAGTGCCCGTTGATCACTCCGGTGTTCGACGGCTTGGCCGGGCTCAGCGTCGCCGCCGGCTACAACCGGGCGATCCAGGAGCGCTTCCGCGGGGTGTCCGGCTGCTCGCACCTGCATGAGCTGGCCCGCGCCCTGGGCCCCGCGGTCGTACAGGCGGCCATCTCGGCGAACGCGGGCCTCCGCTACGCCGGTGAACAGTCCCACGACCCGCGCTCCACGGCGGGCGTGCTGAACAGCTGCCACATCTGGGCGCCGGACGGCGTGGGCCTTCGCAAGCTCGACGCGGGCTGGGTCCCGGGCACCGGGCCGCGTCCGGTGCCGGAGCTCAGGACATTCAAAACCGCTGGTGAAGCCTAGATCCGTGGCTCACGCGGCAGCCCCAGCACCTTCTCCGCCAGGATGTTTCGCTGCACCTGTGACGTGCCCGCGTAGATCGTGCCCGAGAGGGCGATGAGGTACGTCGTCGACCAGGACGCCGACGAGTTCGCCGCGCCGGGGTCGTCGGTGCGGTAGGTGCGCAGGGGCGGACGGCCGACCGGTACCTGGCCGTGCAGGCCCATGATGTCCATCGCCAGGTCGGTGACCTCGGTGTGGTACTCGCTCCAGTACAGCTTGGCGATCGACGTCTCGGGGCCCGGATCGGCGCCCTTGAGCCAGCCGGTGAGGATGCGGTAGCCGAGGTAGCGCATGATCTCGACCTTGGACCAGCACCAGGCGATCCGCTGCCGGATGACGGGGTCCTGGTCCTTGCCGTACAGCCGCGCCAGCTCGACGAGACGTTCGACCTCCGCCTTGAAGAGGATGGGGTTCGTCGCGGCCTCCTCCCCGCGCTCCACGCCCAGCAGGCTCTGGGCGACCGTCCAGCCGTTGTCGACGCCGCCCACGACGAGATCGGCACGGGTGCGGGCGCCGTTGAAGAACACCTCGTTGAAGTGCAGCTGTCCGCTCATCATGCGGAAGGGCCGTACCTCGACGCCGGGCTGGTCGAGCGGGACGAGGAGGAAGGAGATGCCGCGGTGCTTGGACGCGTCCCGGTTCGTGCGGGCCAGGACGAAGATCCAGTCGCTGTGGTGGGCGCCGGAGGTCCACACCTTCTGGCCGTCGATCACCCACTCCTCGCCGTCCGGTACGGCCCGGGTTTTCAAAGATGCCAGGTCGGAGCCCGCCTCCGGCTCCGAGTACCCCTGGCACCAGGTGTCCTCGCCGCTGAGGATGCGGGGGAGGAAGTGCGCCTTCTGCTCCTGCGTACCCCAGCGCAACAGCGTGTTCGCCAGCATCTTGACCCCGAAGGTGTCCTGCGGCAGCCCGAACGGCACGCCGGCCAGGGCGAGTTCCTCCATCAGCACCACCTGGTGGAGCTTGGACAGGCCCAGGCCGCCGTACTGCTCGGGCCAGGTGAGGGAGAGGTACCGGCGCTCGGCGAGTCGCCGGCGCCAGTCGCGGGCGAAGGCCCAGGCCCTCTCCTCGTCGAGGGCCCCGATGCCCTTCCAGTCGGCCGGCAGTGTCGCGGCGAGGAACGCCCTGACCTCGGTGCGGAACGTCTCGGTCTGTGGGGGATAGCTGATGTCCACCTGGCTGCTCTCCTCGTCCGGCCCGCTCGCACAGCCGATCGCTGTATTGATTGTTTCAGCATAATAGGTTATCTATTTGAGAGGAATAGCGTCGAGTCAGGAGCAGGCGGGCGGGCTGACATGGGACTGCTGGACGGCCACAACGCGGTGATCACCGGCGGCGCACAGGGCATCGGCTACGAGATCGCCGGCGTCCTCGGCGCCGAGGGCGCGTCCGTCGTCCTCGGCGACATCAACGAGGACGCGGCGGCCAAAGCCGCCGAAGCCCTGGCCGAGAAGGGCGTGGCCGCCACCTCGCTGCGGTGCGACGTCACAGACGAGGACGAGGTCGCCGCCCTCGTCGCCCACTGCGCCGACACCTTCGGACCGGTCGGCGTGATGGTCAACAACGCCGGGATCACCCGGGACGCGACCCTGCGCAAGATGGCCCTCGCCGACTTCCGCGCCGTCGTCGACGTGCACCTGACCGGCGCCTGGAACGGCACCCGGTACGCCGCCGAGGCGATGCGCGCGCACGGGCAGGGCGGCAGCATCGTCAACATCTCCTCCATCGCCGGCAAGGTCGGCAACTTCGGCCAGACGAACTACAGCGCCGCCAAGGCCGGACTCGTCGGCCTCACCAAGGCCTCCGCCAAGGAGCTTGCGAAAGCCGGCATCCGCGTCAACGCCGTACAGCCCGGCCTGATCCGCACCGCCATGACCGAGGCGATGCCCCCGGCCGCCTGGGACGCGAAGCTCGCCGAGATCCCCCTGGGCCGCGCGGGCGAACCCGCCGAGGTCGCCCAGGTCGTTCTCTTCCTCGCCTCCGACCTGGCGAGCTACGTCACCGGAGCCGTGGTCGAGGTGACCGGCGGCCGGTACATGTGACCCCTCATGAAAGGCAGTGCTGATGCCCGCCCTCCTGCGTGACGCGGTGATCTGCGAACCCCTGCGTACCCCCGTCGGCGGCTACGGCGGCGTCTTCCGCGAGGTGACGGCGACCGAGCTGGCCGCCACGGTCGTACGCGCCGTACTGGAACGCACCGGCATACCGCCCGCCGCCGTCGACGACGTCCTGCTGGGCCAGTGCTATCCCAACGGAGAGGCACCCGCCATCGGCCGGGTGGCCGCCCTGGACGCCGGTCTGCCGGCGGAGGTCCCGGGACTCCAGATCGACCGCCGCTGCGGCTCCGGACTCCAGGCGATCATCACCGCCGCGATGCAGGTGCAGACCGGCGCGAGCGACCTCGTACTGGCCGGTGGCGTCGAGTCGATGAGCCAGGCCGAGTTCTACACCACCGACGTCCGCTGGGGTGTACGCGGCGCGGGCACCACGCTGCACGACCGGCTGGCCCGCGGCCGGGTCACCTCCGGAGGCGTCAACCACCCGGTCCCGGGCGGCATGCTGGAGACCGCCGAGAACCTGCGCCGCGAGTACGCCATCCCCCGCGAGGAGCAGGACCGACTCGCCCTGCGCTCGCACGAGAAGGCCGTCGCGGCCCAGCGGGAGGGCCGGTTCGCCGACGAGATCGTGCCCGTCACCGTACGCACGAGGAAGGGCGAGAGCGTCGTCGACACGGACGAACATCCGCGCCCCGACTCCTCGTTGGAGAAGCTCACGAAGTTGCGTGCGGTGCTCGGCCGCCAGGACCCGCAGGCCACCGTCACGGCAGGCAACGCCAGCGGCCAGAACGACGGCGCCGCGCTCTGCGTCGTGACCCACCCCGAGCGCGCCGCCGAACTCGGCCTGCGCCCGCTGGGCCGGCTGGTCTCCTGGGCCGTCGTGGGCGTACCGCCCGAGACGATGGGCATCGGGCCGGTACCCGCCACCGCCAGGGCCCTGGAGCGAGCCGGACTGAAGCTCGCCGACATCGACCTGATCGAACTCAACGAGGCCTTCGCCGCCCAGGTGCTGGCCTGTACCCGCGCATGGGGCCTGACCGAGACCGACTTCGAACGGTTCAACGTCAACGGCTCCGGCATCTCGCTGGGCCACCCCGTCGGCGCGACCGGCGGCCGCATCCTCGCCACGCTGCTGCGCGAACTGGACCGCCGCCAGGCCCGCTACGGCCTGGAGACCATGTGCCTCGGCGGAGGCCAGGGCCTGGCCGCCGTCTTCGAACGGCCGACGGACGCAACCCACGCTCATGGAGGACGCTGACATGGCCGGACTGATCGCATACGGCGCCTACGTGCCGTACCACCGCCTCGCGCGGACGGATGTGGCGGCCGCCCTGGGCGGCAAGGGGGGCAAGGGGACTCGCGCGGTCGCGGGCTACGACGAGGACACCACGTCCATGGCCGTCGAGGCGGCCCGCGGCGCCCTGGCCCGCGACGGCCTGCGCCCCCGCCTCGGCCAGCTCTTCCTCGCCACCGCGGCACCCGCCTACCTCGACAAGACGAACGCCACCGCCGTCCACGCCGCGCTCGGCCTCGACGAGCACGTGCTCGCCGCCGACATGGCCGGCTCCGTACGCTCGGGCCTCGGCGCCCTGGTCACGGCAGCCCGTTCCCCGGTACCGACCCTGGCGGTCCTGTCCGACCTGCGCACCGGCCTGCCCGGCGGCGGCGACGAGATCGCGGGCGGTGACGGCGCGGCGGCGTTCGTCTTCGGCGGACATCGCAACGGGGCGCCGGTCATCGCGGAGTTGCTCGCCCACGACACGGTCAGCGACGAGATCCTCGACCGCTGGCGGCTGCCGGGCGCGCCCGCCTCCCGGGTCTGGGAGGAGCGCTTTGCCGAGGAGATCTACGTGTCCCTCGCGGACAAGGCGCTGGGCGCGGCGCTCGAGCAGGCGGGCCTCGACCGCGGGGCGATCGACCACCTCGTCGTCTCCGGGCTGCACGCGCGCGCGTGCGCGGCGGTACGGCGTACCGCGGACGTACGACCCGAGGCGGTGACCCCGGACCTCACCGGGTCGATCGGCAACGCCGGCACCGCCCAGCCCGGACTGCTCCTCGCCGACGTCCTCGACCGGGCCCGGCCCGGCGAGCTCATCGCGCTCCTCGTGCTCGGCGACGGCGCCGGAGTCCTCCTGCTGCGCACCACCGACGCGCTCCCCGACCACCGCGCCGCCCGCCCTGTCGCCGCCCAGATCGCCGCGGGCAGCGCCCCGATGCCGTACGCCACGTACCTGTCCTGGCGCGGCCTCCTCGACCGCGAACCACCCCGCCGGCCGGACCCGGAGCCGCCCTACGCCCCGCCCGCACACCGCCGCACGGCCTGGAAGTACGGCTTCGTCGCCTCCCGTTGCGAGAAGTGCGGGACTCGGCATCTGCCGCCGGACCGCGTGTGCGTCTCGTGCCGGAGCATCGACGCCATGACCGACGAGCCGATGGCGCAGGTGCGCGGCACGGTCGCCACGTTCACCGTCGACCGGCTGGCGCACACGCCGAGTCCGCCGATGTTCGTCGTGGTCGTCGACTACGACGGCGGCGGCCGGTTCCGCTGCCAGCTGACCGACGCGACCGAGGCCGACGCGGTCATCGGCGCCCGGGTGGAGATGACGTTCCGGCGCACGGTCACCGCGTCCGGCGTCCACAACTACTTCTGGAAGGCCCGGCCGGTGCGCACGGGCGAGACCGAGGGGACACACTGATGGGCTCGCACGGAATCCGGGACCGGGTCGCGATCGTCGGCATGGGCTGCACGCCCTTCGGCGAGCACTGGACCCGCTCGGCGGACGACCTGCTGATCGACGCCGTGGGCGAGGCGGTCACCTCGGCCGGCATCACCCTCGACGACATCGACGCGTACTGGTTCGGCACCCAGGCCTCCGGTGTGTCCGGGCTGACCCTGAGCCGGGCGCTCCACCTGCCGAACAAGCCGGTCACCCGCGTCGAGAACATGTGCGCCACCGGCTCCGAGGCCCTGCGCAACGCCTGCTATGCCGTCGCCTCAGGGGCGTACGACGTGGCGATGGCGGTCGGTGTGGAGAAGCTCAAGGACTCCGGTATGTCCGGGCTGTCCGGTACCGCCATTCCGGGCGCGGGCGACGATAGCCGCGGGGAGATCACCGCCCCGGCGAACTTCTCCCTCCTCGCTCCCGCCTACGCCGCCAAGTACGGCCTGGCGGGGGAGGAGATGAAGGACGTCATCACCCGCATCGCCTGGAAGAACCACGTCAACGGGGCCCGCAACCCGCGCGCGCAGTTCCGCAAGGAGGTGCCGCTGGAGCGCATCCGGTCGGCCCCGATCGTCGCGGGCATGCTCGGCGTGTTCGACTGCTCGGGCGTCTCGGACGGTTCGGCGGCGGCGATCGTCGTACGCGCCGAGGACGCCTACCAGTACACCGACAAGCCGATCTTCGTGAAGGCGCTGTCCTTCGTCGCCGGCCCGGCCGACGGCCTCCACGACCCGGAGTACGACTTCACCACCTTCCCCGAGGTCGTCGCCTCCGCACAGGAGGCCTACCGGCAGGCGGGCATCACCGACCCGCGCGCCGAGCTCGCGCTCGCCGAGGTCCACGACTGCTTCACGCCCACGGAGCTGGTGCTGATGGAGGACCTGGGCTTCTCCGAGCGCGGTCAGGGCTGGAAGGACGTCACCAGCGGGGCGTTCGACCTGGACGGCTCGCTGCCGGTCAACCCGGACGGCGGCCTCAAGGCCTTCGGCCACCCCATCGGCGCCTCGGGCCTGCGCATGATGTTCGAGGCCTGGCTGCAACTGCGCGGCGAGGCACCGGCCGAGCGGACGGTGCGGTCCGTGGCCGAAGGACGCACGCTCGCCCTCACCCACAACCTCGGCGGCGGACCCGGCGAGTGCGTCTCGTTCGTGTCGGTCGTCGGCAGTCAACTCACCGATTAGGGAAGGCGGTTCGGCCATGGGGCGACTCGAAGGCAAGATCACCATCGTCACCGGGGCCGCGTCCGGCATCGGCGCCGCCACCGCACTGCGCGTGGCGGCCGAGGGCGCGCACACGGTCGTCGCCGACCTGAACATCGAGGGCGCCCAGGCCGTCACGGAGGAGATCCGCGCCGCCGGCGGCTCCGCGACAGCGGTCGCGGTCGACCTCGGTGACGTGGAGAGCGTACGGGCCATGGTGGCCGCGGCGGTCGAGACGTACGGCGGCCTCGACGTCCTGCACAACAACGCGGCGGCCACCCACCTGGCCGCCCGCCAGGACCTCGCCGTCGTGGAGGCCGATCCCGCGGTCTGGGACGACACGATGCGCATCAACCTGCGCGGGACCATGGTCGCCATCCAGGCCGCGGTCCCGCACATGATCGCCCGCGGCGGCGGCTCGATCATCAACACCTCCTCCGGGTCCGGCCTGGCGGGCGACCTGCGCAACCCGGCGTACGGCGCCTCGAAGGCCGCCCTCATCAACCTCACGCAGTACGTAGCCACCCAGTACGGCAAGCAGGGCGTGCGCTGCAATGCCATCGCACCGGGGTTCATCGTCACGCCGGCCAGCTCCGGTTCGGCACACGGGGCGATCCGGGAGGCGATGCTGCGCCATCACCTCACATCACGCCTGGGGCTGCCGGAGGACGTCGCCTCGGCGGTCGTCTTCCTCGCCTCCGACGAGTCCGCCTTCATCACCGGGCACACCCTGCGCGTGGACGGCGGACTGCTGTCCCACCAGCCGTACGTCGCGGACCTGCGGGACGCGTAGGGCGACGGAGTGGCGCGGAGGTCATTTTGTGGCCGACCGCGCACTCTCGGTGGCAGCAGCACCAACGTCACCGGCCTCGGCGTTGGAGCGTCCGCCGAAGACGACGTAGGCGCGGGCACGGCAGGCCGGGGACGTCTTCGGGCCTCCCTTCGGTGCCGGCGAGGTCGATGCGGCGAATGAAGGTACTCTCCCGCGCTGGGGCACGCGTTGTGACCGCTGAGCGGTCCTCGCCACGTACTGCTGAGGTGAGGTGGACACCAGGTCTGGCGGAGCCAGCTCCGCAGACCTGCGGATTCCGGCGACTTGATCGGCTACACCACCCGGCGGAACGCCATCGCGGCAGCGTTCGGTCCTCCGGGATCAACGGCATGGCAAGCTCCCGCAACCGTCCGGAACAATCTGACTCCACGCACCTCGCCGGACACCGTCTCAGTCCGGGTCCGTCCGGGTTATTGACGTGCCAGCGACAACGGTGGCTTGATGAACAACACGCGGTCATGGGAGCGCTCCCATGCCCCTGCGGGTCGCACTCCCGCTCCCGCCCCACTTCGGGAAGGACACCCATGCGCAGCAGACACCGCCCCCTCCTCGCCACTTTGCTGGCCGCCCTGTTCGTCTTCGCCGCCGGGTTCGGCCTGGTCGGCGCCCCGTCCGCCGCCGCCGCGGCCCCGGTACGCATCATGCCGCTCGGTGACTCCATCACCGGCTCCCCTGGCTGCTGGCGCTCCCTCCTCTGGAACCAGCTGCAGAGCGCCGGTTACACCGACATCGACTTCGTCGGCACGCTGAACGCGCAGAGCTGCGCCCAGACGCACGACGCCGACAACGAAGGACACGGCGGGTTCCAGGCCACTGCCACCGCCGACCAGAACCTGCTGCCAGGGTGGCTGGCGACGACCCGGCCGGACATCGTTGTCATGCACTTCGGCACCAACGACGTCTGGAGCAGCATCGCGCCGGACACCATCCTCGCCGCGTACACCAAGCTGGTGGGCCAGATGCGGGCCAGTAACCCGGCGATGAAGGTGCTGGTCGCCCAGCTCATCCCGATCAATCCGAGCAGTTGCGCCGAGTGCGCCGCTCGTACAGTGGCCTTCAACCAGCGCATTCCGGCCTGGGCGCAGGGCATCACCACCGCGCAGTCGCCGGTCACCGTCGTCGACCAGTGGACGGGCTTCGACTCGGCCACCGACACCTACGACGGCGTCCACCCCAACGCCTCCGGCGACGCCAAGATGGCGGCCCGCTGGTACCCGGCACTGTCGGCCCTGCTCACCCCGGGCGACCCGGGCGACCCCGGGGACCCCGGTAGCGGTGGCTGCTCGGCGGCGTTCCGGGCGGCGTCAGTGTGGCAGGGCGGCTACCAGGGTGAGGTGACGGTCACCAACACCTCGTCCACGGCGGCGATCTCCTCCTGGGCGGTGACCCTCGTACTCCCGACGGGCAGCCAGGTCACCCAGGTCTGGAACGGCGCGCTGACCGGGACGACGGTGCGCAACGCCGGGTGGAACGGCACGGTGGCAGCAGGGGCGAGCACCACCTTCGGCTTCCTCGCGAGTACGTCGGCTGCCGCGGGCACGCCTTCGGTGACGGCCACGTGCTCGGCGTCCTAGAACTCCTGACAACGTCCGCCGGAACGGGGTCGTCTGGCTTGGGCGGTACGGCGAGGGGAGCCCGGCTCCCCTCGCGGACTTCAGTCCTGGGTGGTTGACGCCAGCGTCTCCGGCTCCAGGTCGCCCAGGTAGGCCGCCCGGACCGCCGGATCGCGCCGGACCTCCTCCGGCGTCCCGGCGCAGATCCGGCGTCCGAAGTCCAGCACGACGACCTGGTCGCAGACGCTCATGACCATGTCGACGTCGTGCTCGATGAGCAGCACCCCCATGCCCCACTCCTCGGCCAGCCGCCGTACCAGACGGGCCAGTTCCCGGGTCTCGTCGTCCGACAGACCCGCGGCCGGTTCGTCGAGGAGCAGCACGGACGGCGAGGCCGCCACCGCGCGGGCGATGGCCAGCAGCCGCCGCTCCCCGTACGACAGATCGCCCACCGGCCGGTGCAGACTGTCCTGGAGCCCGAACTCCCGTACCGCGACCAGCACATGGGAGGGGAGCGGGCGGCTGCCGGGACGGACCAGGTCCATGAGGCAGGCCCACCGGCCGGGCCGGTCGCAGGCCGCGTACAGGTTGTCCAGGACGGTCATGTCCTCGAACAGCTCCAGCGACTGGAAGGACCGGCTCAGCCCGGCGGCGGCCCGCCGATGGACCGCCAGCCGGGTCGCGTCCAGGTCGCCGAGGCGCACACTGCCCGACGCCGCCCGGGTGAAGCCGGTGACCGCGTCGATGGCGGAGGTCTTGCCGGCGCCGTTGGGGCCGATGAGTCCGACTACCTGGCCCGGCTCGACGTCCAGCGAGAGCCCGTCGACGGCGACGACACCGCCGTAGCGGACGGTCAGGTCCCGCACGTGGAGGGGGAGCGGGTCGGCGCGGGTCACGTTCGAGGCCGCTGTCGGCTGGTCCTTCCGGACGGTCGGCACCCGCTTCGACGAGAGCCTGCGCTGGATGGCCGCGGGCTGCTTGCCGAGCCCCTTCCCGATGCCGTCCTGGTTGCCCACCAGCGTCAGCACCAGGATGATCCCGCCGATCAGCGGCATCCACTCGCTCAGCCCGGGCAGCACCAGGTCCCCGAACCGGGCCCCCACCGTGCCCGCGGCGAAGGTCGCGCCGAACAGCGGGCCGACGAGGAAGCCGGCACCGCCGATGACCGCGAGGCCGAGCGCGGTGATGGAGTCGAAGCTCGCGAAGTCGGACAGGACGACCGAGGTCGAGCGGAAGCCGGTGAGCACTCCGGCGAGCGCGGCGATGGCCGCGGACAGGCCGAAGGCGTAGAGCTTGGCCGCGCGGACGTCGATGCCGAGGGCGGCGGCGGCCCGCTCGTTCGCCCGTACGGCGATCAGCCGGCGGCCGGTTCGGCTGCGCCGCACGTTGGCGACCACGAGCGCGGCGGCGACGAACATCACCAGCACGACGGTGGCGTACCGCTGCGGATGGTCGACTCCGGAGACGCTGATCCCGAAGAGGCTCTGCTTGCCCACCGCGATGCCGTCGCTGCCGGGAGTCGTCGACAGGTCGGTGTTCTGGAAGACCATCGCCTCCAGCGTGGTGCCGAGGCCGAGCGTGATGATCGCGAGATTGACGCCGCGGGTGCGGACCGCGGGGAGCGCGAAGAGCAGGCCGATCGGCACGGTGCCCAGCACTCCTGCCAGCAGGGCGAGTTCGAAGGGCCATCCCCAGTCGGCAGCCGCGTGTCCGGCGATGAAGGCGCCCGTCCCGGCCAGGGCGTAGGCGGCGAGGGAGACCTGTCCCGCGTATCCGGTGACCACGACGATCGACAGGATGATCAGCGACAGCACCAGGGTGGTGGTGATCGCGTCCGCCCACAGCGGCGTCGACACACTCACCAGCGCCAGCCCGGCCACGACGGCGAGAGCCAGCGGTACGGGGCGCACCTTTCCGGTGCCCAGGGCGGGCAGCCGGTCCAGGAACGTGCCGCGCAGGGGCAGCGCCCGGCCGCGTGCGACCAGCACCAGGGCGATGAACAGGAAGGGGACCGAGGCGGCGAGCCCGGTGACGTCGGAGCCGAAGCGGGTCAGCTCGGACTGCACGATCCCGATGACCAGACCGCCTGCCAGGGTGACGGGGAACGACGAGAACCGGCCGACCAGGGCGGCGGCCAGCGCGCTCAGCAGGAGGGTGGTCAGCCCGGTCACCGACAGACCGATGACCGGCACGATCAGGATGCCCGTCAGCCCCGCGAGCGCCGAACCCAGCGCCCAGTTGCCGGTGGCGATCAGGTCCGGGGACCAGCCGAGCGAGGCGGCGGCGCCCTCGTTCTCCGCGACCGCGGTGGTGCCCAGGCCGAACAGGGTGCGCTTGTAGAGGAGATGCAGGAGCACGGTCACGGCGACCGCGATGCCCAGCAGCCAGACGCGGTCCTCGGAGACCGTCGCCCCGGCGATCGTCAGCAGCTTGGTGGGCAGCTTGCCCGGCACCAACTCCAGGCTGTCGCCGTAGCGCTTGACGGCGATCGCGGTGAGCACGATGAAGACCGCCAGGGTGGCGACCAGACGGGCCAGCGAGGACGCCCTGCGCAGCGGACGCAGCACCAGCAGGTGGGTGAGCACGCCCAGCACCGCGGAGATGAGCACACCGCACGCGGTGGCGGGCCAGTACGGCACCCCGTGCTGGGTGGCGAGCTCCCACTGGACATAGGCGCCGGCCATACCGATCGCGCCGTGCGCGAAGTTCAGTACGCCGGAACCCCGGTAGACCAGCACGATGCCGTGCGCGGTGAGGGCGTACAGGGCGCCGAGCCCCAGGCCCAGCAGCGCGAACCGCAGGATGTCGTCCATCGGGGAACCTCCCGGAGGCAGGGGCTAGAAAGCACATTCATTTAAATAATTATGCCGAGAGTACTTCACTAACTCGAAAACGCACCCCATGCTGTCGCCATCTCGACGACGAGCCCCGCGGAGGAACCATGAACGACTCACGACGACGCAGAACCGCCACAGCGAGCTGTCTCGCGGTGACCGGAGTGCTGCTCGCCGCCGGCTGCGGGGGAGAGGCAACCGTCAGTTCGAAGACGGAGACCTCCTCGCTGAAGGGCACACCGGTCAAGGTGATGGTCTGGGCGCCGGAGGACACCCAGGGCAGTGCCCAGCCCGGAGTCCGGCTCACCGCCCAGGCGTACGAGAAGTGGATCAACGCCAACGGCGGGCTCAAGGGCAGCCCGCTGAAGGTGCTGACCTGCAACGAGAAGAACGACCCCGACGAGGCCGAGAAGTGCGCCCAGCAGGCGGTGGCCGAGAAGGTGGTCGCGGTGGTGGGCTCGTACAGCCTCGCCGGTGACCGCTACATGCCCATCCTGGAGAAGGCCGGCATCCCGTACCTCGGCGGGACCGGCGTCTCGGCCGCGGAGTTCTCCAACCCGCTGTCGTTCCCCGTCAACGGCGGCACCCCGGTGGTGTTCGCGGCCCACGGCAAGCAGCTGGTGGACGAGGGCTGCAAGAAGATCTCCGGCGTACGGTACGACGTCGCCGCCGCCGCGATCGTCTCGCAGTTCCTCACCGTCGGCGTGACCTCCGCCGGAGGGGCACCGCCGAAGGACCTCAAGGTGCCGGTCACCGCCACCGACCTCGCTCCGCAGGTCGCCGCCGCGACCAAGGGCAGCGACTGCGTGGACGTCATCCTGGGCACGCACTCGGACCTGTTCGTGAAGTCGTACGTGCAGTCCGGCGCCAAGACGAAACTCGGCAGCGTCGTCGGCAACCTCACCCCGCAACTCGCCGAGAGCACCGGCGGGAGCAGCAGCCCGCTGGAGGGATCCGCGATCACCGGCTACTACCCGCCCACCTCCGACGCCGCCTGGAAGGACTTCCTCGAAGCCACCAAGGGCAACAAGGACATCGACACCTCCAACGGCGCCAACGGCACGACCTGGGTGGCGTTCAAGGCCTTCACCGAGGCGGTCAAGAAACTGCCGGCGATCTCGTCCAAAGCCCTGGTGCAGGAGCTGGACACCACGTCGGGCATCGACACCGGCGGCCTGACCCCGCCGCTGACCTGGAAGGCGTCGACAGCCCTGCCCATCAAGGGCCTCAACCGGATCCACAACACCACCGCCACCGAACTGACCATCCGCGACGGAAAAATCGAGTGGGCCAAGCCCGGATCGACCTTCGTCGACGTCGGCAAGATGCTGACCGCCATGTCGTCCGGCTGAGGAGAGGGCCCGTGTACGACACCGACGCTCCCCTGATCGCGACCCGCGCCCTGTCTGCCGGATACGGCAGCCAACCCGTAGTACGCGACCTCGACATCGAGGTCCGCCCGGGCGAGGTCGTCGCCCTGCTCGGACCCAACGGCGCGGGCAAGACCACGACCCTCCGGGCGCTGGCGGGCAGCCTGACCCCGATGCACGGCGAGGTGCGCTGGCTGGGCGAGCCCGGCCGCGCACCGCTGCACCGCCGCGCCCGCCAGGGCCTGGCGTACGTCGGCGAACGGGCGGTCTTCACCCGGCTCGACACCGCGGACAACCTGCGGGTCGGCCGGGTGAAGACCCAGCAGGCACTGGAACTCTTCCCCGAACTCGAAAAACGCCTGAAGACCGGTGCGGGCATGCTGTCGGGCGGCGAACAGCAGATGCTGTCGCTGGCGCGTGCACTGTGCCGCGCTCCCAAGCTGCTCCTCGCGGACGAACTCTCGCTCGGTCTCGCCCCGCTCGTGGTCGACCGGCTGCTGCGCGCGGTGCGCGAGGCGGCCGACCGAGGCCTCGGCGCGCTGCTGGTCGAACAGCACGTGCGCAAGGTGCTGGACATCGCGGACCGCGTGTACGTCCTGCACCGCGGCCGCGTCACCATGACCGGCACCCCGCAGGAACTGGGCGGACACCTGGACGCGATCGAGTCCTCCTACCTCGCCGAAAAGACGACGCAAGAGACGACATACGCAACTGATTGAGGTGAACGCTGTGCCAGGCGCACGCGAGCAGATCCGATCCCTCGTCCTCTCCGGCGACGCCTTCGACCAACCCGGCGAACTCATACGGGAGTTGCAACTCGAAGCCGCACGGGAGGCCTTCGCCGCCCATCGCGAGCGCATTCCGCTGCTGCGCACCCGGGCGCAGGAGACCGGCGTGCACGAGATCACCGGTCTCGACGACCTCGTGCCGCTGCTGTTCTCGCACACCAGCTACAAGTCGTACCCCGTCTCCCTCATCACCGCCGGCCGGTGGGACCGGCTCCTGCGCTGGTACACGACCGTGTCGGCGGTCGAGCCGAGCGACGTCGACATCGACGGCGTACGCGACATCGACGAGTGGACCGAACGCATCACCGCCGCCGGCCACCGCCCCTACATCACCAGCGGCACCTCCGGGAAGGTGTCCTTCCTCAACTGCGACGCGAGCGACCTGAGTTTCCTGCACGACATCCTTGAGCACCTCACCTGCTGGCCCGACCCGCTCCCGCCGAAGCCCACCCGCCGCGGCTACCTGCTCGCTCCGGCGAGCGGCCCGATGCGCTCCGTGGACGGCTTCCGGTGGCACGCGGAGGTCTTCGCGCGGCCCGGGCAGACCCAGCTGCTCACCGAGGACCCGATGCGGGTGTCCGAGCTGATGAGCAGCGCGCTGCTGCGCCGCCGGATGGCGGAGGGCACCGCCACCCCGCAGGAGATCAGCTCCTTCGAGACCGGGTCCGCGGCCCGCGAGGAGGAACTGGGGGCGGCCGTCGACCGGATCGTCGACGACATCGCCGCACACCGCGACGAGCCCTTGCTGATCGCCGGGATGAACAACCAGCAGTTCGCGCTGATCCAGGCCCTGCGCGCCCGCGGGGTACCCGACGGGAGCCTCCATCCGGACACGCTGGTGCTCAGCGGCGGCGGCAACAAGGGGCGTGCGCTGCCGGACGACTACCAGGCGCAGCTCGCCGCCTTCTACGACGGCGTACGACGGGTACGCAGTTACGGCATGACGGAGCTTCAGGGCTCCTGCCTCGCCTGCGAGAAGGGCAACTACCACGTACCGCCGTGGGTGATCCCCCTGGTACTGGACGAGCCCGGCGAGGTGCTCCTCAACCCCGAACACGGCGTCGTGGAGGGACGGTTCGCCTTCCTCGACGTCTCCCTCGAAGGCCGCTGGGGCGGGCTGATCAGCGGCGACCAGGTCCTCGTGGACTTCTCGCCGTGCGACTGCGGCCGAGCGGGACCGGTCGTCCTGCCGGACATCCGGCGCTACGGGGACCTCGGCGGCGACGACAAGATCACCTGCGCCGCGACACTCGACTCCTATGTGCGGGGGATGATCCACGGATGAGCGGCACGACGCTCGACGACACGGCGGCAGGCTCGGTGGCCGTAGTGCACGTGGTCCGCGGTGAGGTCGACGAAAGCCCGCCCCGCGACCTCGGCCGATTCACCGCACCGGCCCTCGACCTGGACCGCCTGGTGTGGCCGCGCACCGAACCCGGACCCGCCTTCCACGTGCCCGTGGCGGAGATCGTCGACCTGCTGGTGGAGACCGGCGAGGCCCTCAAGGCGGACCGCGAGGGCCTGCTCGCCGAGGCCCTCGACCGGATGATCCCGGTCAGCCCGCTGCCCGCTGAAGTCCTCGAACGTGCCTACGCCGTACTGTGGCGCAGCTTCCGGCGACCCAGCCTGTACGCGCAGATCGACCTCGAACTCGGCGGTGCGGACGTGCTCGACGGCTGGCGCGAGGTGCGGCTGCCCGACGACCGGCTCGCGGCCACCCGCGCGTTCCCGCCGCGCCTGGTGCACATCATCGCCGGCAACGCACCCGGCGTCGCGGCGATGTCCGTCGTGCGCGGCGCGCTCACCAAGGGCGTCAACCTCCTGAAGCTGCCCTCGAACGACCTGTTCACCGCGACCGCGATCCTGCGCACCATGGCCGCGGTGGCCCCCGGCCACCCCGTGGTGCGCTCGTTCTCCGCCGTGTACTGGCGCGGCGGCGACGAGGCCGTGGAGAGCGTGCTGTTCCGCCCGCAGTTCTTCGACAAGCTGGTCGCCTGGGGCGGCGAGGCCACGATCCGCGGGGCGCTGAGATACGTCGGCCCGGGATTCGAACTCGTCTCCTTCGACCCCAAGACCTCCATCTCGCTGATCGGACGCGAAGCCTTCGAGTCCCCCGAGGCTCTGGCCCGGGCCGCCGACGCGGGCGCCGCAGACGCCACGTTCTTCAACCAGCAGGCGTGCGTGGCCAGCCGCTTCCAGTTCGTCGAGGGGTCCTGGGACGACGCCGACCGCTACGCCGCCCTGCTGTGCGAACGCCTGGGAGTGGCAAGGGAGTTCAGCTCGGCGGGCGGCCCACGGGTCGCCGCGGAACTGCGCGAGGAGATCGACGTCCTGCGCTCCCTGGCCCCCGAGTACCGGGTGTGGGGCGGATACGACGGCCGGGGCCTGGTCATCCGCTCTCCCGAACCGGTGGACTTCCACCCCGACGGAAAGATCGTCGACGTCGTCCCGGTCGGCGCTCTGTCCGAGGCGGTCGCACACGCCGGGGTCGCCACCCAGACGGTCGGCGTGTACCCCGACACCCGCAAGGCGGAACTGCGCGACGCCCTCGCCTGCGCGGGTGTCCAGCGCGTGGTCTCCCTCGGCGGAGCCGGCGGCATGCCGCCGGGCCTCTCCCACGACGGCTTCTACCCGCTGCAACGGCTCATGCGGTGGGTGAACGACGAGTGATGGCTTCGGCCTTCTCCCGCGGCAGGGCGCCGTGGGTATCAGCGGCGGCTTTCGATCTTCAGGTCACCCGCGGTCACCTTGCGGATGTGATCGCTGGCGAGCATGTCGTGCGGGAAGCCGAGTCCGATCGCACTGGCCTCGTCGAGGCGGGCCAGTTGGGAGGCGGTGAAGTCGACCTCCAGGGCGCCCAGATTGTCCTCCAGCTGCGCGGGGGTGCGGGCGCCGATGATCGGTGCCGTCACGCCCGGGTTCCGCAGGGTCCAGGCCAGAGCGACCTGGGCGGGTGTGCGACCCAGCTCCGTGGCGACCTCCTTCACGACGTCGGCAATGGCGAGGTTGCGTTCGGTGAGCGTGCCCAAGGCGAAGTTGAAGCTCTTGCGGGTGCCGTCGCCTTCGTCGGATGCGACGTTCCTCGCGGTCAGGTCGTCGCGGCTGTACTTGCCGGTGAGCACCCCGCCGGCCAGCGGTGAATACGGGATCACACCCAACCCCATCTCATGTGCCATGGGGATCAGGTCACGTTCCCCGGTACGCTCGATCAGGTTGTACTCGATCTCCAGCGCGACCAGCGGCGACCAGCCGCGCAGGTCGGCGATCGTCTGCATGCGCGACACCTGCCAGGCCGGGGCGTTGGAGATCGCCACGTACAGGACCTTGCCCTGCCGGACCAGATCGTCCATGCCGCGCAGGATCTCCTCGGCCGGTGTCGTGAAATCCCACACGTGCAGATAGAGCAGATCGATGTAGTCCGTGTTCAGCTGCCGCAAACTGGCTTCCACCGACGCGAACAGGCTCTTGCGGTGCGGGCCACCGGAATTCGGGTCGCCGGGCCGGCGCAGCGTCGTGTATTTCGTTGCCAGCACCAGGCTTTCGCGGTGGTCGCGGGTGAATTCGCCCAGCAGACGCTCGGAGCTGCCATCGGTGTAGGTGCTGGCGGTGTCGATGAAGTTGCCGCCGTGCTCGACGTAGAGGTCGAACAGCTTGCGCGCCTCGTCCTGCTCGGCGCCCCAGCCCCACTCGGTGCCGAAGGTCGCCGCGCCCAGCGCCAGCGGTGAGACCCGCAGCCCGGAGCGGCCCAGCAGCCGGTAGCTGTCGAGGGTGAGCGACATCATGTCCTCCTGTGCTTGTGATCCGTCGTCGAGACCAAGCCTGTGACCACCGCGAGCGGGGGGTAAGGGAAAGAAGTTCCTGGGAACACCAGTCCTACCCTGGCTGTTGGAGCGGGCATGACGACCCGCACCGTGGACCCGACACAGGAGCTGGCTGCTTTCTTACGGACCCGACGCGAGCGCCTGGACCCGCGTGATTTCGGCCTGCCGTCGCGTCGGCAGTCCCGGCGGACCCCCGGATTGCGCCGCGAAGAGGTCGCCGAACGGGCCGGGGTCAGCGTCGACTACATCGTGCGGCTGGAACAGGCCCGCGGGCTGCGGCCCTCGGCGGACGTGGTGGAGGCGCTGGCCCGGGCGCTGCGGCTGGCCCCCGACGAACGCGCCTACCTCTTCGACCTGACCCGGCATCGCCCCCGCGACGCCGACCGGCCCGCCACCGTTGCGGCGCCGCCGCTGGCCCGGCTGGTCACCGACCTGTCGCCGCTGCCGGCCATGCTGATGAACCACCGCTACGACATCCTGGCCTGGAACGGCGAAATGGCGAGGCTGCTACTGGATTTCGACACCCTGCCGCCGGCGCAGCGCAATTCGATGTGGCTGTGCCTGATGCATCCGGAGATACGCGAGTTCTATGTCGACCGCGAACGCGTCGTGCGGGAGGGAATCGCCCACCTGCGCGCCGCGTGGGCCGCGCATCCCGAGGATCGGGCGTTGACCGAACTTATCGCCGAGTTCACCACTCGTGACGAGGATTTCGCGCGATTGTGGGCCGAGCGAGACGTCAGGGTAAACGGCCGCGGACACAAGGCGATGCGGCATCCTGACGTCGGTGTGATCGCGGTGCATTTCGAAGTTCTCATGCCGCTTCAAGATATGGACCAGCGGTTGATGATCTGCCGCGCCGCGGACGAGGAGAGCCAGTCGGCATTGGACCGGCTGCGCGCACGGTGACGGCGAACCGCCATGGGGCTGAAGTGAACACACGAAGCCTTCGCGTCATCCGCCGCCGTCGAGGTCTGTGCACTGGCGCACCACCCGCAGTTCGTGGCCTTCGAGCCGCATCTCGTACAGCTTGCCCCGCGCGTTCTCGAAGGGGCGGTGGAGGATCATCATCAGCCGGTCGTCGAAGGTGTGGAACACCATGCCGTGGCCGCTGTCGTCGCGGACCAGGGGCCTGCGCTGGTGCCACGGCCCGGTGAGGTCACCGGACTTGGAGACGGCGTAGGTCTGCACGTAGCCGCCGCTGATGGTGCCGTCCGGGCCCGCCGTGTTCTTCTCGTAGGTCGACCACAGCATGAGAAGGGAGCCGTCAGGGGCGCGGTGGAGCTGCGGGCCGTCGGTGACGTAGGGCGGGAGCTGGTGCGGTACGCCGCTGGGGATCTGCTCGTTGATCCAGGACGCGTCCGAGCCCTTGAACAGGAAGACCGGATCTCCGATCGTCCGGGTCAGATCCTCGGCCAGCGGGATCGCTTCCATGGTTCCGTCGATGGTCTGAAGCCACTCGTGTGCGTACACCATCCAGGGCCGGCCGGACGGGTCGACGTAGAGGGTGCCGTCGAGGGTCATGAGACTCTCGGGCGGGGTGGGGCGTGCGGGGTCGACGACGGTGAAGGGACCCAGCAGCGAGTCGGACACGGCGGTGATCGTGCCGCGCACGTGGTTCGGGACCTGGAACGGGGTGCCCCATTTGCCGGGCGGGGGCAGGGGAAGCGGCTTGTCCTGGTTGTGCAATGTGGTGAACAGGTAGTACTTGCCGCCCCATGCGTGCACCTCCGGGGCCCATCCGCCGTCGGTCGCCCAGATGCCCGGTTGCTCGGCGGTCAGGAAGACCACGGCCGGGCGCGTCCAGTCGCGCAGGTCGTGGCTGCGGTAGACCATCGTGCCGGTGCCCTCCACGCCTGATACGGACGGGTCGTTGGAGGTGTAGAGGTAGTAGGTGCGGGTCTTCTCGTCGGCGACGATGAACGGATCGTGCAGCGGCATGTCGGGAAGCCGCATCAAGTCGGTGTCAGCCACGGTCGAAGAATACGGCGACGCGATGTTGGCGGAATCCCGGTGTGCGGCAGAGGTCCGGAGGCCGTGTCGGGGTGTGTCCGACACGGCCTCCGGGCGCGGTGACGCGGTGATGCCGTGACGCCGAGGGCCTACCGCCCCGCGGCGGTCTCCTCGCGCACCAGCCCGGCGTACGCCTCGTCGAGCCTCCTCGTGATCTGTTCGACGCCGATGGTGTCGAGGCCCTTCTGCCCGGCGACGGCAGCCTTCGCGGCCGAGAACGCGGGCTCGAACAGGGCCCATGAGTCAGCCGTGTAGTCGGCCTGTGCCGGAGTGCCGATCTCGTTCAGGGCGCTCCGGATCGGGGCCGTGTCCACGGGGCCGTCCACGTCCCCGGGAATGGCGTTGAACGCGTCGAGAACGATCTTTCCGGACTTGAGGACGAACTTCGCCGTGTGCCTGCCGTCGGGCAGGCCGCGGAGCGTGTACGTCGCCAGGCGCTTGTCGACGGCGGCGGTCTTCGCGCCCCCCGCGACCGGCTTGCCGTCGACGTGGACGTCGAGAACGGCGCTGCCGTCATTGCCGCCGATGATGTCGATGCCCGTGCCGGTGAACGGGACGGTGAAGGATGCGCCGGCAGCCGTGCTCGTCGACGTCGACCGGTACCAGTCCATCGCGTCGCCGAATGCGGCCTTCCTGCTCCAGACGCCGTCGTAGGTGACCGAGCCGTCCATGTTGTCGATCTGGGCGCCGGCGTAGGGCGTGTACCCGTCGATCTTCTCGACCTTCAGGTTGTCGAACGCCGTCCTGTAGAAGTCGCTGCCGAGCTTGACGCGGCCTTCGGTCTGCGGAGTCGGATCCTGGTACGTGGAGACGGCTTTCCCGTCGATGAAGGCCGTGACCGTCGCGCCCTTCGCCTCGATGGCGAGGCGGTAGGTGTCGGAGGCCGCGACCGTTCCCGACTTGATCGCGGTGCCGTACTCGTAGAACGTCCAGGCGCCGTTCGGGCGGATGCGCACGTTGTAGGCGGCGTCGCTGATCGCCATGCCCTTCTGCTGGCGGACGCCCAGCGAGGCGAGTCCGCCGGCCGGGTCCGGGAAGGAGACGTCGACCGTGGCCTCGTAGTTCTCCCAGCGGAAGTCGCCGACCGTCGTGTTCGGCGTGTTCCGGTTCCAGGCGCCGGTGTCCTTCATGGACTGGTCCATGTACTGGTACAGGACGTTGTCGCCGCGCGCGTCCTTCCCGACCTCCCAGGCGCCGGTCTGGTCGACCATGTAGCGCGGCTGGTCGCCACGGGACGTCAGGTAGGGCCGGGACGCCTTGTGCGCGCCGTTGCCGGTGCCGACCTGGACCCTGCCCTCCTCCTCGTACCCGAAGTCGTCGGCGTACAGGACGTCGTCGCGGGTGTCGCGCTTCTTGCCGGTGGCGTCGGTGTCGAGCACCGTGCGGTCCCAGGACTTGGGCAGACGTTGCTTCGCCGCCTTGTCGCGGCTCTTGTCGAGCGTCGTCAGGGTGACGATCGATCGCGGCTCGACCGTGTAGGTGTAGAAGCCGTCGCTGCCGGGCCGGATCTGGTCGGCGAGGTGCTTGAAGTTCGCGTCGTAGGCCTGCCCCGCGTCGGCTCCGCGCGTCTCCCAGATCTCCATGGTCGGATCGGAGCCGAGTCGCATGTTCTCGGCCTTGACGCGGTAAGTCCTGGGCTGGTCGCTGTCGTTGACGACGACCGTCGAGAAGTCCTTCTTACGGGGATCCGCGAGCGTCAGGTAACTCGCGGCCCCGTTGGAGCCGTCGACGTTCTCGGTGCCGCTCACGCCGCTGTAACTGGCCTCCGGCACGGTACGCCAGATGCCCGCCGTGTTCGTGTCGTTCTCCCAGCCGGTCTTCGCGAACTGGGTGAAGTGCTGCATCACATAGAGGGCCGCGTCGTAGTGGAGGTAGCCCGACCACGGGTCACGCGCGCTGACGAGCTCCTTGTGGCTGTACTGCGCGCCTTCGTAGAAGGAGCCGATCGCCGGCTGGAAGATGTAGTGCGTCCTCTTCGAGTTCGCGTAGCTCTTGACGGAGCGGTTCGCGAGGTCGAGGGCACTTTGTACGCCGCCGATGCCGGTGCTCGCTCCGTTCGGGCCCTCGGTGTTGTTGACCCGGTACTCGGTATGGCCGAACGAGGCGGTGCCTTCGCTGTACCAGACTTCCTTGTCCTGGTTGTACTTGTTCTTGCCGGTCGCCAGCTTGGTGTACGGCTGATATGTGTCGCTGCCGGCGTCCCCCTCGAGCCGGTCGTCGGTGTTGTAGTGGTAGCCCACCGCGTCGACGATGCCGAAGAGTTCCTCATCGCTGAGCATCGAGGGCCCGATGTGGTGTGTGTTGTTCTCGTCGGACGCGATGATCTTGATGTCGCGGTAGGCCTTCTTGGCCTTCTCCTGCTTGTCCGCCGGGATGTCGTAGCGCGGATTCGCGAAGTCCGTGTCGGTCAGGATGGCGTTCTTGTACCACTTGATGAAGGCCTCGTCCGGATTCCGCGTCTCGTTCGTGTCCGGGTCGACGTAGTCGACCATGTACCCGTACTTCTCATAGGCGTCGAGGATCGTCTCCTTGTACCACTTGTACATCTCGTCGGAGCCCGTGCCCTTGTTCCATTCGTTCTGGACCCATTGGGGCATGACCCAGCGGAGAATCGAGACCTTGAGCTTCGGGTTGACCGTCTTGGCGTCCGCGGCCAACTGGAAACCCGGGGAACGGGACGTGTCGGCGAGTTCGTCCGCGGTGCGCATGGTGGCGGGATCGGATCCGGTCGACGTGTTCGTGTCCGATCCCATCTCGACCTTGACGTGGTTGATCAGCGGGTTCCTTCCGCCGAACAGCACTTTGATGAGCTCCCAGTACCGGCCGGGCTGCTCCGCCTTGTAGTCCATCAGCAGATTGCTCGTGCTGTTGCAGCTGAGCACGCCGAGGCCCTTGTAGGTGAGGCCGTTCATGTTGTCGGCGCGAACGTCGTCTCCGTCGACCACGACCTCCACGGGGGCGTCCGCGGTGTGGGCGGCGGGAGCGGTGATCACTCCTGCCGCCAGCGCCATGGTGGTGGCCGCGACCAGCGACGCCCATCCGGGTCTTCTCTGCGTGCCCATCCGGCTTCGACTCCCTCTTGGTGACGCCAGGTTGTCCGACATGTCGAATACTGTTCGCAAGTCCGCAGGGGACCGTAGGTGGCAAGCGCTTTCTACGTCAATCCCTCTGCATCACTTGTGAGTTGGCGGCCCGGGTTCCCCAGTCGGCAGCGGGCTCCCTTCCTTGTCTGCTAAAGGGCTTGGCGCTAAGGGCCTGGCGCTGTGACGGACTCACGTCCAACTGCGCGCACTTGCACGCACGTTCGTGAGGTGGGCGGGCTGACGCCCAACGGGCGGAACCTGCAAAGCCGTTGAGCCTGGGGGGTCACAGGGCCTCGGGAGGCGCGCAGTCCTCGCCAACTGCTAAATACGTTCGTGTTAAACGGCTTCCTCGTCGGTCGCGGGGGAAGTACGGTCCCGGTGCCCGGTCCGATCGGCCGGGCACCGCCTCGTCATCCGCGTGCGGACACGTCCGCACAGGCAGGGGATGGAACAATGCGCAACAAAGGCAGACAGACAGCCGCCGGCTTCGTCGTGGTCGCGTCGCTGCTGGCCGCCGGGATCACCGGCGTGGCCCAGGCACACGACGGCGTCGGCTCCACGGACGGCGCCATCGACAACGCCCAGGCCACGCACGACCACGACCAGCACGGGGGAACCGAAGGACACCTGCCGGCGAGCAGCGACGACGTCCGCCTCGTCAGCAAGCTCCAACTCGACACCGTAGAGGGCAAGATCGCGGACGTCGGGGTCTACAAGGGATACGCCTACCTCGCTTCCTGGGGCGGAGTGGGCTGCGAGAACACCGGCGTGCACGTGGTCGACATCCGCAACCCCGGCAAGCCGAAGAAGGCCGCCTTCATTCCGCAGACGGGCAGCGCCCCGGGCGAAGGCATCCAGACCATCCACGTCAGCACGCCCGCCTTCACCGGCGACATCCTCGTCACCAACAACGAGATCTGCGGTGACGGCGGCGTGGGCGGCATGAACATCTACGACGTCACCGACCCGACCCACCCCAAGACCCTGGCCAACGGCGTCGGCGACTTCACCCTCGGCGACGAGACGACCGAACTGGCCCGCCAGATCCACAGCGCCTTCGCCTGGGACGCGGGCGACAAGGCGTACGCCGTCCTCGTCGACAACGAAGAGGGCACCGACGTCGACATCATGGACATCACCGACCCGGCGAAGGCCACGCTCGTGGCCGAGTACGACCTCGACGAGACCTTCCCGCAGATCGTCCAGGGGGCACCGGCAAATCTCAGCGAGATCTTCCTGCACGACATGGTCGTCAAGCGGATCAACGGCCGCCAGATCATGGTCGCCTCCTACTGGGACGCCGGGTACGTGACGCTCGACGTGACCGACCCGAAGAAGATCAAGTACATCGGCGACACGGACTTCGCCGACCCCGACCCCGAGGCGGCCGAGAGCGGTCTCACCGTGGCCCCCGAAGGCAACGGCCACCAGGCCGAGTTCACCCTCGACAACCGCTATGTCATCGGCGCCGATGAGGACTTCAGCCCGTACGCGCTGTCGGCCCGCAACGTCACCGACAGCACCGACATCACCGCCGGGCAGGGCATCCCCCTCGAACCGGGACGCACGGTCACCGGCGGCTCGGTGTACGTCGGGGGCGCCTGCGACGCCGACCCGGCAGTGCCGGCCGGCGACCCGGCCGCGGTGGACGTCGCCGTCGTCGAACGCGGCGTGTGCACCTTCAACGAGAAGGCCGCGAACGTCGAGGCCGCCGGCGGCTACGACGCGATCCTCGTCTTCAACCGCACCGGCACCGACGCCTGCGACGCGCAGTCCGGCATGACCGTCGAGGGCACCCTGCCCACCTTCGGCGTCGCGCCGCGCGGCCAGGGCTTCGCGATCTTCGACCAGCCCTACAGCGAAGCCGACTGCCTCGCGGGCACGGGCCCGCAGACCCTGCCGGTCCCCGTCGGCACCAAGGGCGACCAGCTCACGTTCGCCTCGAACTTCGACGGCTGGGGCTACGCGCACCTCTACCGCAACGAGCGCGGCAAGATGACCGAACTCGACACGTACGCGATCCCGGAGGCGCACGATCCGGCGTACGCCTCGGGCTTCGGCGACCTGTCGGTCCACGAGGTCGCCACCTCGCAGGTCCGCCCGGACCTCGGGTACTTCGCCTACTACGCGGGCGGCTTCCGGGTCACCAAGGTCAAGAACAACAAGCTCGTCGAGGTGGGCCACTACATCGACAAGGGCGGCAACAACTTCTGGGGCGTGCAGACCTTCAACTCCGCGGGCCAGGAGTACGTCGCCGCGTCCGACCGCGACTACGGGCTCTACATCTTCAAGTACACCGGGAGGCAGTGAAGGGGTGAGGCGGTGATGCTGTGAGGCGAACGGCCTGACCCCTCATCCTGGTACCGAGCGGCTCCCACCGGAACTTGGTGGGAGCCGCACTACGATGAACGTCCACTCGAATAAAGTCCCGTTCCGGGAGCGAAGGGGGCGGTCGTGCGTCAGCTGGGTGAGCTCGAAGCGGAGATCATGTACCGCCTGTGGGCCTGGGGGCGGCCGGCCACCGCGCGCGATGTCCTGACGGACATCAACAAACAGCGGCCCATCGCCTACAGCACGGTCAAGACCGTGGCCGACATCCTGTACCGCAAGGGCCTGCTCAAGCGGCACAAGGAGGGACGGGCCTGGGTGTACACGCCCACCTGCACCCGTCAGCAGTACACGGCGACGCTGATGCAGGAAGCGCTCGGCAGCAATCCGGACCCGGCCGGAACCCTGGTCAGTTTCCTGGAACAGATGACGCCTCAGGAGGCGAACGTCCTGCGCTCGGCGCTCCGAGCGGTGAAGAGGCGGAGCGAGACATGATCCCAGCCGTGGTGCTGGCCGGATACGCGATCCTGGTGGGTGTCACGGCGCCGTCCCTGCTGTCGCGGGCGCGGTGGCCTCATCGTGCACCGGTCCTCGCGGTCTTCGTCTGGCACGGGCTCATGGCGACGTTCGTCGTCACCACCGCGCTCTCGGTACACCACGTGATCCACGCCGAGCATCATGTGCACCACGGCCTGGTCGACCTGCTCATCGGATGCGCGCTGACCGGCCATGCCCCGGAGGGCGGGTCCGCGCCCGGTCCGGTCGACGTCCTGGCGTTCGTCGTTCCCGCGCTGATCGTCCTGTTGCCCTTCGGCTGGTCGCTGTACTGCGCCGGGCGGGCTCGCCGGGCGCGGCGGCGACACCTCGATGTGCTTGCCCTCGTCGGTGAACTCGTTCCCGAACTGGGCGCCACCGTCGTGGAGTACGCCGTTCCGGCCGTCTACTGCCTGCCCGGCCGTCGACGCCGTGTCGTCATCACCCGGGGCGCCCTTGATGTCCTGTCCGAGGCGCAGCTGAGAGCCGTCCTGGAACACGAGCGCGCGCATATCCAGGGCCGGCACCATCTGCTCCACGTCCTGGTGGAGGCGTTCTCCCGCGCCTTCCCCGGCCTGCCGCTCGCTCGGTACGCCAAGGAGCAGACGGCTCTGCTGGTGGAGATGATCGCGGACGACCGCGCCCTGCGGCTCCATCCGCGGGACGTCCTCGCCACCGCGATGTGCGAGGTGGCGACGGCGTCGGCACCGCAGGCGGCCCTGGGCGCGGGCGGGCCTGGCGCCCTCATCCGGCTGCGCCGCGTGCTCACCCCGCCGTCCCGGCCGCATCGGGCGGCGTGGCTGGGCGGGGTGGCCGCGACCGTCGCCGGGGCGCTGCTGCCCCTGCTGATGGCGTGCGGGCTCTGAAAGGACGTCCGGTGCCGGGCGGCAGCGGGTCGGGTGTCGGCCTGTGCGGAGTTCGGCTCGGGTGACGTGACCGACGGCGCGGTGCGGCGGCACCGTGGGTACGCGCCGTCCGGTGTGGGGACGGGCCTGGGCGGTGATCACGCCGACGGGGTGCCCAGCCGCAGCGTGCCGTCGGCGGTCTGCCGGGCGACGCGGTGGGCGAGGGCGCCGGAGTGGCGGTGGCGGTGGCGAGGGCGACGGCGCAGACGCGGCCGATCGCCGGGAAACCTCCGGTTCCGACCTGCTGCACGTGTTCCGGTGCCGGCGGCCGGTAAAAACGCTTGGACTCCGCGAGCGCCCTCGCGGGACACTGCCATACCTCCCGGACAGGCACGTCGCGGGCCGCCGCATGACACCACGGGGTGGGGATGGGATCGTCTGGATCGCGCGTAGTCGAGCGGAGCAAGGGCTCGGTGCTCCTCGCGCTTCGTTACTACGGACGGGAGTTGTCCCGCCTCCGATGGCTGACGGTGCCCGCGATGCTGCTGCCGGCGCTGGGCACCACCGGCATCAACTACATCGCGCCGCTCGTCGTCGCGAAACTCGTCGGCCACATCGCCGACGACGGCGGTATCGCCCTCGGCTCGGCGCTGCCCTACGTCCTCCTCTTCGCCGGCGTCCTGCTGTTCGCGGAGACGCTGTGGCGCATCGGCCTGCACTTCCTGAACCGCCTTGCCGCCCTCGGCATCGAGCACCTGTACGTGATCGGCATGGACGAACTGTTCGCCAAGGACGCCGCGTTCTTCCACGACAACTTCGCCGGAGCGCTGACCAAGCGCGTCCTGAGCTTCGCCAGCCGCTTCGAGGAGGCCGTCGACACGCTGACGTTCCAGGTCGTGGCCAGCCTCGCGCCGCTGCTGTTCGGCTCGGTGGTGCTGTGGCGCTACGAACCGCTGCTCGTCGTCGGGCTCCTGACGATGATCGCGCTGACGGCGCTGTGCGTGACCCCCCTCATCCGTCGCCGCCAGGCGCTCGTCGATCAGCGCGAGGAGGCGATCGCCCGGGTGTCGGGGCACGTCGCCGACAGCCTGATGAACATGGACACGGTCCAGGCGTTCGCCGCCGAGGAACGCGAGGCCGCCGAGCACCGCTTACGCGTCGCGGAGTCCCGGCGGCTCACGCTGAGGTCGTGGGACTACGGCAACCTGCGCATCGACACGCTGGTCGCGCCGATGTCCGTGCTGACCAACGCGCTGGGCCTGCTGCTCGCGGTCGCGCTCGGCGGGGGCAGGCTCGGCGTGGAGGCGATCGTCGTCGCCTTCACCTACTACAACAACGCTACGCAGATCATGTTCGAGTTCAACCAGATCTACCGCCGTCTGGAGAGCTCGATGACGGAGGCCGCCCAGTTCACCGAACTGCTGCTGAAGCCGCCGACCGTGCTCGACCCTGAGGCGCCGGAGCCGCTGGTGCCCGGCGCCGCCGACGTCCGCTTCGAGCAGGTGACCTTCGCCCACGCGGGCGCCGAGCCGCTCTTCGAGGGCCTCGACCTGACGGTGCCCAGCGGAACGAAGATCGGGCTCGTCGGCCGGTCCGGCGGCGGCAAGACCACGCTCAGCCGGCTGCTGCTGCGGATGACCGACATCGACGGCGGCCGGATCCTGATCGGGGGCCAGGACATCAGCCGGCTGCGCCAGGCCGACCTGCGCGGCCTGATCGCCTACGTGCCGCAGGACCCGGCGATGTTCCACCGCACACTGCGGGAGAACATCGCGTTCGCCCGGCCGGACGCCACCGACGCCGAGATCCGCGACGCGGCCGAGGCGGCCCACGTCACGGAGTTCGCCGACGCGCTGCCGGACGGCTTCGACACCATGGTGGGCGAACGCGGCGTCAAGCTGTCCGGCGGACAGCGCCAACGGGTCGCCCTCGCCCGGGCGATCCTGCGCGACGCGCCGATCCTGCTGCTCGACGAGGCCACCAGCGCCCTGGACTCCGAGAGCGAGATCCTCGTCCAGGAGGCGCTGTGGCGGCTCATGGAGGGGCGGACGGCGCTCGTGGTGGCGCACCGGCTGAGCACGGTCGCGACCATGGACCAACTCGTCGTCCTCGACCGCGGACGGATCGTCGAGCAGGGCACCCACCAGGAACTGCTCGCATCGGACGGCGCCTACGCCAAGCTGTGGCAGCACCAGTCGGGCGGCTTCCTCGACGACAGCGAGAACGCCGAGGTCGCCGGGCGGTGACCGGAACCCCCATCCCTCACTTCAGGCCGATGTGCGCCCCGGGCCCGAGCGGCAGGTCGAAGCCGTAGAAGATCCCCAGGATCGCCAGCCACACCACGAGGAACGGCCCGACGAAGATCGACAGCCGGGCGATGAGCGTGCCCAGCCGTGCCTCGGGCTCGTACCGGCGCACCATCGCCAGCAGCAGGAAGACGTACGGGTTCATCGGCGTGATGATGCCGGTCGCGGAGTCACCGATGCGGAAGGCGGCCTGGCTGAGGGCCGGGCTCATGCCGAGCAGCATGAAGGCGGGCACGAACACCGGACCGACCAGGGACCACAGGGCGGAGCCGGAGACGATGAAGAGGTTGAGACAGGCCGTCAGGAGGACGAACGCGACCAGCGCCCAGAAGCCGGTCAGGCCGATGGAGCCGAGCCCCGCCGCGGCCTTCACCGCGAGCAGGATCCCCACGTTGGACCAGTTGAACAGCGCGATGACCTGAGCGGCGACGAACATCAGCACGATGTAGCCCGACATGTTCTTCACGGAGTCGGACATGGCCGTGACCACGCCCTCCGAGCCGCCGAGCGCCTTGACCGTGAAGCCGTAGGTGAGCCCGGCCAGCAGGAACGCGCCGAACAGCACCGGGACGATGCCGGTGAGCAGAGGGGACGGCACCAGCGCCCCGCCCTCGCCGCGCAGCGGGGCACCCTCGGGCAGCCACAGGGACAGCACCGCGCCCGTGTAGAGGACGACGACCAGGCCGGTGAGCAGCAGCCCGCGCCGCTGGACCGGTGTGAGGGTGAGGTCCTGGTCCGCGGGCTCGTCGTCCCCGGAGGCTTCGTACGTGCCCAGGCGCGGTTCGAGCACGCGGCTGATGAGGAAACCGCCCAGCAGCCCCAGCACAAGACTGCTGGAGGCGGTGAAGAAGTAGTTGACGAGCAGATTCAGATCGAGTCCTGCGGTGGCCGGCAGGACCGCGGCCGCCTGCTGGGTGATGCCGATGTACAGGGCGTCCAGGGAGCCGATGGTGAACCCGGCCGCGTACCCCGCGCCGACGCACGCGAAGCCGCCGATGAGGCCGGCCACCGGATGGCGTCCGGCGCTCCTGAAGACCACGGCCGCCAGCGGCGGCAGCACGATCGACGCGACGTCGCTGATCATGTGCGCCTGACAGGCGATCAGCGCCACCAGATACGGCAGCACCGCGCGCGGCGCGCGGGCCAGCGTGGCCCGCATGACGCTCTCCAGGAGCCCGGCCTTCTCCGCGACCCCGACCGCCATGATCATGAGCAGTACGGCGGCGATGGGCGGGAACGTGGCGAAGTTGGTGACGAGGTTCTCCGCCAGCCAGCGCACGCCCTCGCCGGTGAACAGCCCGGTGATGGGCTTCGTGTCGTCCGTGCCGGGAACGGTGACGTCCACGTCGGCGACCGCGAGCGCGGTGGAGACGACGGCGAGGACCACGAACAGGGCGGTGAACAGGACGATCGGGTTCGGCAGCGCGTTGCCCGCCCGCTCGATCAGCGAGAGCACCCGGTCGATGCCGCTCGGGCGGCCCGAGTGGGGAGACTCGCTGTCCGGGGCGGGGAGTTCGGTCAGTGAGGACATCAGGGCCGCCTTCCGGCCGGTGCCGCCGGAAACGGCAGGTCCTTGCGTACGACGCCGTCCTGGACGACGCAGACGATGTTCGCGGGATCGCCGAGGACGCCGATGTCCTTCAGCGGGTCGCCCTCGCAGACGACCAGGTCCGCGGTGCGGCCCGGGGTGAGGGTGCCCAACCGGTCGGCGACACCGAGGAGTTCGGCCGACGTGCGGGTGCCGGCGACGATGGCGGCCATGGGATCCATGCCCAGGTCCACCAGATAGCTGAGCTCCATCAGGTTCACGCCGTGCGGGCCGACGGCCGCGTCGGTGCCCAGCGCGATCCGGGCGCCGTACGCGATGGCCCGGGCGATGTTCTCCTTGGTGGTGCCCGACCAGCGGACCTTCTTCTGGTAGTGGTAGTCCGCCATCGTGTCCTTGTTGATGCCCGCGTAGACGGTGGACAGCGTCGGTACGACGAAGACGCCCCGCTCGCCCGCCAGGTCCAACGCCCGCTCGTCCAGGCCGTATCCGTGCTCGATGCTGGTCACGCCGCCGCGGAGCGCGTTGAGGATGCCCGCGTTGCCCTGGGCGTGGGCGGCGACCGGCTTGCCGCCGTGGCGGCGGGCCTCGTCCACGACGGCCCGGATCTCCTCCTCCAGCAGGCCCTCGTCGTCCGGGTCGTCGTAGGGGCTGCCCATGCCGCCCGTGGCGCAGACCTTCACCAGGTCGGCGCCGTCCCGCAGCACCCGGCGCACCGCGAGCCGGGCCGCGTCCGTGTCGTCGGCGATCTCCGACATCCCGGCGCTGAGGTCGGTGCCGTCGGGCAGACGGACGTCGGCGTGGCCGCCGGTGTGGCTGATGATCCGCACGGCGGTGTGCAGGCGCGGGCCCACGATCCGTCCGCTCTCGACGGCCGTACGGAAGCCCGCCGGCAGTCCGCCCAGGTCGCGGGCGGTGGTGATGCCGGCGTCGAGGGTCTGCCGCAGCCGCGCCGCCGTGTCGAAGGTGACCAGGACCGGGTCGAGTTCCGCGCGCCGCCCGGGCGGCGAACCGTGCGCGTAGGCGAGGTGGACGTGGCAGTCGAAGAAGCCGGGCAGTACGGTCCGGCCGCCGGCGTCGACGACACGGACCGAGGAGTCGTCCTCGGTGACCGGGGGCGCGGTCGCGGCGGGTCCGGCGTAGGTGATGATGCCCTGGGCATCGATGGTGACGACAGCGTCGTCCACGGGGGACGAGCCCGTGCCGTCGATCAGCCGGGCGTGGTGGACCCGCAGGGCGGTCCGGGTGGCCTCGGGCATCGTGGCGTCCGTCATGGGTGCGGTCACTCCTGTGTTGTCGGCAACAGGGAAGGGAGTGTGGAATGCGCGGGAAAACCTCGTGTGACGGTGCAGCTTTCGCGCCGGATTCCCCGGGCGCGCGCAGAGAAGTGCCGTCCAAGGGCGCGCAGGATTATGCCGGTGAGGGCGCCGCCGTGGAACTCGACGAGCTCGATCGCGGCCTCGTGCACGCCCTCCAGATCCACCCCAGGGCCCCGTGGACGCTCGTCGGCGACGTGCTCGGGGTCAACCCGGTCACCGTCGCCCGGCGTTGGCAGCGGCTCCAGGAGGCGGGCCTGGCCTGGGTGACCGCCTATCCCCGGCTGGACAACACGCGGATCGTGGTGACCGGCGTGGTCGAGGTGGACACAGAGCCGGGCGTCGCCGAGGACGTGGCGCGGGCCTTCGCCGCGGACCCGGCGGTGGCGAACATCAAGCTCACGGCGGGCGGGCGCGACCTGGTGGCCGCCGTACAGGCCCGCAGCCTGGACGAGTTGGCCCGCGTCACCACGCTGATGTTCCAGCGGACACCGGGAGTCCGCGCGACGCGTACGCACGTGTCGACCGGCGTGCCCACCGAGGGCAGCCGCTGGCGGCTGCGCAGCCTGGACGAACTCCAGAGCGCGCGCGTCGAGGCGGCCATTCCCCCGGCCGGCCTGCCCGCACCCGCCGCCGAGGCCCGCTGGGACGACCTGGACGCGCGGCTGCTGGAACTGCTGAGCGCCGACGGGCGCATGTCGCTGCGCGACCTGTCGGCGGGCAGCGACACGAGCCTCACCACGGTGCGCCGCAGACTCCAGTCGCTGCTCGCCACCCGGCTGAGCCTGCGCTGCGACCTGGCCCGGCCGCTGTCGGGATGGCCCCTGTCCGCCGTGTACTTCGCCTCTGTGCCGGGCCAGTACGTGGCGGAGACCAGCAGGGCGCTGTCCGGGGTGCGGGAGGTCCGCTCCTGCGCGATCACGGCCGGCCCGCACAATCTGGTGATCGACGTGTGGCTGCGCGACCTGCACGACGTACACGCCTTCGAGGCCCACCTGTCCCGCAAGCTGCCGCGCCTCACCGTCGCCGACCGCTCGGTGGTGCTGCGTACGGTCAAGCACATGGGGCGCCTGCTGGACCACGACGGCCGCTGTGCGGGAGTGGTGCCGCTCCGGCTGCCGCAGGGGGAGCGGGGCCGGGGCCCGGTCGGGGCGGCAGGTATAACCGGGGCATGATCTATCACGTCGTACCGCTCGCCGCATGGAACGCCGAACCCGACCGCCCCTACGCCCCCGCTTCCCTCGCGGAGGAGGGCTTCGTGCACTGTTCCCCGGACGAGGAGACCACGCTCGCCGTCGTCAACGCCTTCTACCCGTCCGCGCCGAGGCCGCTGCTGGCGCTGCTTCTCGACGAGGGCCGGCTCGGCGCCCGGGTGGAGCGGGAGAAGGCGGTTCCCGTCCCGCCGCCCGGGGTCGCCGAGAGCGCCTTGTTCCCTCATGTGTTCGGGCCCATAGACCGCGATGCCGTCGAGCGGGTTCTTCAGGTCCGGTGGGACGCGGAAGGCCGGGCCATAGGGCTGACGGACCCGGGCTGACGGCTCAGGAGGCCGGCTGGGTCACCTTCGTCGCGGGTCCGGCCCTCCGCGCTCCTCAGATCACGTAGCCCACATGCGCCAGCGCCTGCTGGAGCAGCACCCCGTGACCGCCCGGCATCTCGCTCCGCACCGCGGGGGACAGGGCCTCCTGCGGGCTGAACCAGACGAGGTCGAGGGCGTCCTGCCGGGGGCGGCAGTCGCCGGTCACGGGGACGACGTAGGCGAGGGACACCGCGTGCTGGCGCGGGTCGTGGAACGGCGTGATGCCCTGCGTCGGGAAGTACTCGGCCACGGTGAAGGGCTGCAAAGAGGCCGGTACCTGGGGTAGGGCCATCGGGCCGAGATCCTTCTCCAGGTGGCGAAGGAGGGCGTCCCGGACGCGCTCGTGGTGCATCACCCGGCCGGACACCAGGGCCCGGCTGACCGTTCCGTCGGGGCCGATGCGCAGCAGCACACCGACACTGGTGACTTCGCCGCTGTCGTCGACGCGCACGGGCACGGCCTCGACGTACAGGATCGGCATGCGGGCGCGCGCCATTTCGAGCTCGTCGGAGCTCAGCCAACCGGGCGTGGTATCGGTCATGTCAGACATTGCTAGATCATACTTTCAGGAGATGGCGGGAAAGCGATAGACCCGGCGGGCATTGTCCGCCCCCGCCCAGGCGGCGATCCGCAGCGCGTCCGGCAGGCTGAGCTCGTCGGCATCCACCCGTTCCTGGAGCAGACCGGCCAGGCCCTGCCGGAAGGCCAGCGCGCCCAGGTGGTAGAACTCGGCCACCGCGTAGGCGTCGGAGCTGTACAGCAGTTTGCGGAACGGGGTGATCTCCAGCGCCTCCGCCAGGACCGCCCGCGCCCGGGCGGGGCCGACGTAGTGCAGGGCGAGCCCCACATCGAGGTACACCTGCTCGAACACGGCGGCCAGATACGCGGCCTGGCGCTGGTAGGGCCAGCAGTGCAGCAGGAGCACGGGAATCGTGCCGGCGGTCAGGTGCAGCCAGTCCGTCAGGTGGGTGGGATCGACTCGGTGCAGGCGGATGTCGGCGTCGCCGAAGCCGGTGTGCAGCTGGAGGGGCAGCCCCAGGTCCACGGCCGTCCACAGCAGATGCCGTACGAGCACCGGATCGGCCAGCCGGCCGCCGACGGCCGGCCAGCGGCGGGCCGCCTCGGTGACCTCCGCGTCCGTGGGGCGGGTCGGGTCCAGGTCGAAGCCGGTGCGGTAGGCGGCGACCGACTTCACCGCCACCACACCCGGCCGCCGTACGGCCTGCTCCGCCGCCGCGCGAAACGTTTCCGCGTACGCGTCCGGCTCCACTCCCGCGGCGGCCACGGTCTCGGCGACGCTTTCCAGCCGTACGACCTCGTAGGCGGTGCCGTCGGCGGCCTCGGCCAGCTCCGGCGGGGTGGTGATGCGGTCGGGGGCGTACCCGGTGTCGACGCAGAAGACATCGGTGCCTGCGGCGGCGAGGAACCGGCGGTTCACCTCGCGCGCGCCGAGCTCGGTCCGCCGCGCCACGTAGTCCTCGGCGGGCGCGTGGCGCGGCAGGTCCAGCAGGGGAGCGCAGTGGCGGCGGACGGCCACGCCGACAGGGCTGTCGAAGGGGGAGATCCCCGGCCAGGCCTCGCCCTCGGTGATGAGTGACTCGAAGGCCGTACGGTCCAGGCCGGCCGTCACGACCCCGTGGCAGTGGTGGTCGACCAGCCGCACGGCGGCGAGCGTCTCGTGGACGGGGCCCGCGCTCATCTCAGTACTTCCAGCGGTACGCCGCCGCCACCCGCTCGTCGTCCAGCCCGGCCACGGACGCGATCTCCCCGCCGCGTACGGCGATCACCGCGTCGGCGAGGACCGGGCCGAGCGCGGCCCGCAGCCGGGCGTCCGCGCGGAACTCCTCGACCGCCTCGTCCAGCGAGACCGGCAGCCGGCGGACACCCCGGGCCGCCGCCTCCTCCGCGTCGAACCGGGCCGGATCCCCGGTGATCTCCTCGGGCAGCGGCACCGACGACGTCACACCGTCCAGACCGGCGGCGATCAGGCAGGCGAGCGCGAGGTACGGGTTGGCGGCCAGGTCGACCGGCTTGACCTCCAGGTTCGCCACCTGGTCGCGCAGGCCCGCCGTCCCGGTGATCACCCGTACCGCGGCCTCGCGGGTCTCCCGGCCCCAGGCGGTGAACACCCCGGCCCACTGGGAGGGTTTGAGCCGCAGATAGCTCGCCGGACTCGGCGCCGTCACGGCCGTCAGCGCCGGGAGGTGGGCGAGCACACCCGCCGCGAAGGACTCCGCCTCCTGCGTCATGCCGTACCGGCCCGTGCCGCCGGCGTGCAGGTTCGCGCCGTCGCGCCAGGCGGAGAGGTGGATGTGGCCGCCGTTGCCGACACCCTGGGCGAGGACCGCCGGGGCGAAGGAGACGGCGAGGCCGTGGCGGCCCGCCACCGCGCGGACGGTCTGCCGCACCAGCACACTGCGGTCGGCCGCCGCCACCGGGTCGAGCGCGCCCACCGAGACCTCGAACTGCCCGGCCGCGTACTCGGGATGGAGCTGCTCGACCTCGACGCCCTGCGCCGCGAGCGCCGCCAGCAGGTCGGCGGTGTAGTCGCCGAGCTCGACCTGCCGGGTGGCGCTGTACGCCGGACCGGTCGTGGCGGGCACGAAGTCACCGCCGGACGGACCCTGCCCCACGGACCACTCGATCTCGATGCCCGACTTGAAGGTGATGCCGTGGCGCTCGGCGGCCTGCGCGACGGTCCGGCGCAGGACGGTGCGGCCGCACCCCGGATGCGGCTCGCCCTCCTGCGTGATCCGGTCGACCGGCGCCCACGCCCAGCCGGGTTGCCCGATCAGGACGACCAGGTGGTCCAGGTCGGGGTAGAGGCGCAGATCGCCGTCCGGGGAGCCGAGCACATCGGTGGCGACGATGGAGTCGTCGGCCAGGAAGGTGTCGAACACCGGGGACATGCCGACGCCCCAGGCCGCGGCCGAGGCGAGCCGGGCCGTCGGGACGGTCTTCACACGGGTGATGCCCGCGGTGTCCACATAGGCGAGGACGATGCCCTGCACGCCCTGCCCGGTCAGCTCCCCGGCGAGTGCGGCGGCCCGCTCGACGTCCCCGGGACGCCCGCCGGGAACGGGGTCGGCAAGTGTGGTCATACGTCCTCCTTCGACGGGCCCGGTGGGGTCGGTGCCCGTGTCAGGGTTTCACGGCCACCGCGCCGAACTGCGGTACGGCGACGGGAGAGTCGGGCTCGGCACGCCACTGCGAACACGACACCAGACCCGGCTCCAGGAGCTGAAGTCCGTCGAAGAAGGAGGCGATGTCCTCGCGGCTGCGGGCGGTGATCGGCGGCGTGGCGTTCTCGTTCCAGAACTTCATGGCCGGGATCTGGCCCTCGCCGCCGAGGTCGGCGTCGAAGGTGGGATGGGTCAGGGCCAGGTAACTGCCCGAGGGCACCACGTCCATCACCCGGCGCGCGATGTCCCGCGCCTCCTCGGTGTCGAGGACGAAGTTGAGGATGCCCAGCATCATCACCGCGATCGGCTTGCCGAAGTCCAAGGTCTGCTCGGCGCGTTCGAGGATGGCGCCCGGGTCGTGCACATCGGCGTCGATGTAGTCGGTGACGCCCCCGGCGGTGCTGGTCAGCAGGGTTCGGGCGTGCACCAGGACGATGGGGTCGTTGTCGACGTAGACGATCCGCGACTCGGGCGCGATCCGCTGGGCGATCTCATGGGTGTTGTCCACCGTCGGCAGACCGGTGCCGATGTCGAGGAACTGCCGCACCCCCTGCTCACCGGCGAGGAACTGCACAGCCCGGCCCAGGAACCAGCGGTCCGCGCGGGCGATCTCCCGGATGATCGGGAACATCCCGGCCACCTGCTCGCCGACCCGCTGGTCGACCTCGTAGTTGTCCTTGCCGCCGATCCAGTAGTTCCAGACGCGCGCGTTGTGCGCCACACCGGTGTTCAGCCTCGCCGACCTGCCTGACGGGGTGTGGCTCTCGCTCACGGTCGTGCTCCTTCTCGCGCCGGTGGCCGTCGCCGTCATTGTGTCGTCCGATGATCAGCTTGTCCCGGAAACGGCCCGAGCGGAAGGGAGGAAAGGGGAGAAGGGGAGGGGGAGTGGAGGAGAGGGAGACAGGTCAGTCGACCACCGTGGGGTCCGCGGCGGGCGTCCGGCCCGCCTGCACGTCCTCCAGCCGCTGGGTGCCCTGCCGCACGGCCTGCTCGACGGAGTCGGCCTCGCCCCCGTCGAGACCGCCGGCGGTGACGATGATGGCGTCGGTGCCGAGGCGTACGACTGCGATGTCCAGGGTGAGCGTGGCGGGCGCGCCGGCGGCCGTGCCCCGCACTGTCACGTGCAGCCCCTGGCGGGCGTCTCCCTCGTCGGGCAGCGAGGCCTCGGTCACCTGGATCGTCTGCTTGCCGCCCGTGGAGTCGATCGTCGTGAACTGGTCGCAGGTGACCGGCAGGGACTTCAGCCGGGCGAGCGAGTCGTCGAGCGCGGCCCGGTCGTAGGCGGCGACCTGGTAGAGCAGGCGGGAGTCGTCCTGCTCGAAGCCGGTGAGCGCGGACGCCCCGGACGGCTTGCCCAGCAGGTCCTCGGTGTAGAGGGCGTCGAGGAGTTTCTGGCAGTCGGCGGCTTCGGCCTTGGCGGTGAGGAAGTCGGCGACGTCCACCTTCCCGACGAGCAGGCTGTCGCGCCAGGACGCGGCGTCCTCGACCTTCGTCCAGTCGTTCTCGATGTCGGCCTCGGTGATCAGGGCGGCCTGTGCGGAGGCCTCGGTGAGGAGGGTGCGGGCCGTGGGGGTCGGCGACTGGGACGGCGGCTTCGCGGCGAGCGGGGAGGCGGCCCGGGAGTCCTTCGCGACCGGCGACGCGGCGACGTCCGCGGCACCGGAACCGCCGCCGCCGTCGTCGTCGCTGCCGTCCGAGCAGGCCGCGGTGGTCAGCAGCGCGCCCGCGGCCAGGGCCGAGGCGAGGAGACGGACGGGACGGCGGAACGGACGAGGGGTCATCGCGGAGGCCTCCGGAGCATGTGGTGGTCGGTGCCCTCAGCGCACCATCGGCCTCCGCGGCGCACCAGCGCACGGGCCTGTTCGGGTGAGCGGTACGTTCACGCGCCCCCCGTGCCCGTCAGGAAGCCGGCCCCGCAAGCCCGTTCTGCCACGCCCAGGCCGCGATCTCCACCCGGTTCCGCGCCGCCAGCTTGAGCTGGACGCTGGACAGGTGCGTCTTGACCGTGGACAGGGAGACGTACAGCTCGGCCGCGATCTCGGCGTTGGTGCGGCCGAGCGCGACCAGCCGGACCACGTCGAGCTCGCGGTCGGTGAGGGGTTCGCTGAGCGGTGCCCGGCGGGCGGGGGCGACCGGCTGCGGGGCCTGGGTGACGTGCTTGAGCAGGCGGACGGTGACCGAGGGCGAGACCAGCGAATCACCGGCCGCCGCCGCGCGCACCGCCTCCGCGAGGAGGGTCGGCCCCGCGTCCTTGAGCAGGAACCCGCACGCGCCGCCGCGCAGCGCCCCGTACACGTACTCGTCGAGGTCGAAGGTGGTGACCACGACCACCCGCATCGGGTCGGCGACCTCGGGCCCCGCCAGCAGCCGGGTGGCCTCCAGCCCGTCCAGCTTCGGCATCCGGATGTCCAGCAGGCACACGTCCGGCCGCACCCTGCGGGCCAGGGTCACCGCCTCCTCCCCGTCGGCGGCCTCGGCGACCACGGTGATGTCCGGCTGCGCGTCCAGGAAGAAGCGGAAACCGGTGCGGACCATGTCCTGGTCGTCGGCGATGAGGACGCGGATGGGCGCGCCGGGCGGGGTGGGGCTCGTCATGGCTCGATCATGCCTCAGGCAGGGGGAGGGGCGAGGGCCTGCCGGCGTGTGTGGTCCCGCCGACGTGCCTGGCGGGACGCAGACGTGCCTGGCGGGCCGCCGGCGTTCGTGGCAGGCCGCACGGTCGGTCGTCGGTCGTGGTCTGGGCCGGGTTCGGTCGTCGGTCGTGGTCTGGGCGGATCGGTCGTCCGTCGCGGCCTGGCCTGGCCCGGACCCGTCCGTCGTCAGTCCGTGGTCTGGGCCGGATCGGCCGTCACCCTCCGCAGCAGTGGCCTGCTGGCGGCGATCGCGGCGAGCATCGCCAGCGCGCCGACGACCACGCAGGCGGCCAGTTGCAGGGCGCCGGTGGTGTTGATCGTGACGCCGGCCGCCTTGTTGAGCTGGTAGGAGCCGTAGACGCCCATCGCGGTGGTGCCGCCGGCCAGGACGACCAGGGGCAGGACCGTCTCGCGGACCCGGGCCCGGTTCAGCACCCGCAGCGGGGTGCCGGCCAGCCGCAGCAGGCCGTAGACGCGCCGCCGGTCCAGGACGTTCGCCGCCGCGGTGAGGCCGGCGGATGCGGTCGCCACGACGAAGCTCAGGGCCAGCGTGGCGGTGCTGACGTCGGAGACGCGGTCGATGATCGTGCGGTCGCTCGCCGTGGCGTAGTCCTCGGTGTACGGAGGCGTGCCCGGTGCGATGGCGGTGAGCACGGTGACAGCGGTGTCGATCCGCTCCGTACCGCCCGAAACGCGGGCGATCACACCCGGGTTGCCGCCCAGCAGGCTGCTGTAGTCGTCCTCCCTGCCGGTGGTGACGGTGGCGGCGACGCCCGCGCGGTCGAGCAGCGTTCGGGCCTCGGTGGCGGCGTGCCGGGCGTCGGCGGCGTTCGCGGTGACCACCGCGACCTGGCCGCGGTAGTCCACGCCGTCCAGGCTGCCCAGCTGGCTGACCGAGAAGAATCCGGCCACGAACCCGGCGAGCACCAGGCCGCTGACCGTGCGCCAGGCGCCGCGCGGGTCGTCGCTGAGCCGGCGTGCGGCCAGCAGGGTCGCCGGGCGGCGCGCGAAGCGGCCCGCGACCCGGCCCAGCCGGTCCACGACCCACGGCCCGAACAGCCAGAACGTGCCGTAGAAAAGTCCCAGCAGGACGAGCGCCTGCCGCGACGACAGCCGGCCGCCGCCCGCGGACTGCCAGATGTAGAGCAGCGCCGCCGCGAACAGCGCGAACCGGATCCAGCGCGTGCGGCGCGGGTTCGCCTCCTGGGCGACGCCCAGCGGCGAGGTCGCCACCTGGCGCAGCATCGACATCGCGCTGACGGTGAGGAGTACGGTGACCCCCGCCACCACCGCCGCGAACCACGGCAGGCCCACCCACAGCTGACCGGTGTACCAGCCGCCGACGCCGTACGGGACCTCGGCCAGGGCCGGCAGCAGCGCCACGTACGCGAGCGCGCCCGCCAGGGCACCGGCCGCGCCGACCACCGCCGCCTCGACGGCGGTCATGGCGAGGATCTGCCTCGGCGTGGCCCCCGCCAGCCGCAGCGCGGCCAGCCGCTGCTCGCGCCGGGCCGCGCCGAGCCGCCCGGCCGCCGAGGCCAGCACGACCACGGGCATCGCCAGCAGCACCACACCCAGCAGCGCCGTTCCCTTGTCCGAGGCGGTGAGCAGGAGCGCCCGCGTTCCGGAGAACCCGGAGATCCCGGCACGCGCGGTCTGCCCGTCGTCGAACCAGTCGATTGTGCCGTCGGCCGCCGCAGAGACCGCCGGGTCGGTCGGCGCCCGGCCCACCACCGCGACCAGTTCGTCGGGAGAGGCGAGAGCGGCGGCGCCGATCGTGCCGTAGGACGCCACCTTCGGGAAGCGGTGGGCCAGTTGGCCCGCGGGGAGTTCGCGCATCAGCTCGGCCAGGGCGGGGGAGACGTACACCTCGCCGTTCTTGGGGAAGGCGTCGAGGCCCGGTGGTGCGGGGGTCGCTCCGCGGCCGGGCAGCTGGGCCAGGGAGACGACGGTGAGGGGTTCGTGACGGACGTACGTCGTGGCGAGGGCCTGGACGGCGGTGGCCTGTTTCGCCGGTACGGCGTCGGGGGTGCGCCAGGTTGTGTGGTCGGCGCGGGTGCCGGAGCCGAGGGTGGCGGCGATCATGACCAGCATGACGAAGGCGCCGACGGCGGCGGCCCCGGCCGCCAGCAGCTGGCTCTGCAGGCCGCGGCGGCCGGAGGACCGGGCGAGGTGCCAGGTCAGGGGCAGGACAGAGGAACGCATCGGATTCTCCGCTGATGAAGATCGGGTGACGAGAGATCAGGTGATGGATAGCCAGGTGATGCAGGGTCAGGTGACCGTGTACTGGCTGTGGTTGCTGATCCGGCCGTCCCGTACCTGGAGGATCCGGTCGCAGTGGGCGGCGACGTCGGAGTCGTGCGTGACCATGACCAGGGCGGCGCCCTGCTCACGGGTGACGGAGGTGAGCAGCCGCACGACCTCGGTGCTGGTGACCTGGTCCAGGGCGCCGGTCGGTTCGTCGGCGAAGACCACGTCGGGTTCGACGACCAGGGCGCGGGCGATCGCCACCCGCTGGGCCTGACCGCCGGACAGCTGGCCGGGGCGGCGCCTCTCCAGCCCGTCGAGGCCGAGGGGCGCGAACCAGCGGCGGGCGCGTGCGACGGCCTCCTTGCGCGGTGTGCCCTCCAGCATCAGCGGCAGGGCGATGTTCTCCTCGGCGGGCAGCTCGGGCAGCAGTTGACCGGACTGGAAGACGAACCCGAAGCGCGCCCGGCGCAGCGCGCTGAGCTTGTTCTCGCCCAGCTTGTCGATGCGCTCCCCGCGCAGCAGGACCTCTCCGCCGTCGGGCCGGATGATCCCGGCGAGGGTGTGCAGGAGCGTGGACTTGCCGGACCCGGACGGGCCCATGATCGCCAGCGAGTCGCGCGGGCCGACCCGGACGTCCACGCCGGCCAGCGCGGTGGTGGAGCCGTACTTCTTCACGAGGCCGTGACCGGCCAGAACGGTGTTCATGAGGTGCCGTGGTCCTTGTCTCAGCGCTTCTCAGCGTCTCAGGGCGTCTCTGGGCGTCTCTGGGCTTCGCAGCGCTGCTCAGCGCTCGAACTTCCAGGTCACCGACGAGGCGGTGGCGCTGACCACGCGGACGGGGATCGACACGTCCTTGCCGTCGCTCGTCCTGCCGGTGCACGTGATGCTGGCTCCGGCGACGGCCTTCAGGCCCGTCGGGCAGGAGACGTCGGAGACCTTCTCGCCGAGCCAGGGCAGGGGGTGGAACTTGCTCTGGGTCCGGCCCGCGACGAGATCGGGCGCCAGGGCCTTGTGGCCGCCGACGCTCACTGTGGTGTGCTCGTCGAGTCCGGTGGTGGACTCGGTGCCGGCGACCAGATGGGTGCCGAGTGCGCCGAGGGCGACCACCGCGGTGGCACCCCCGACCAGGCCGATGACGAATCTGCTGCGTTGCATCGCGTGCTCCTGATGGCTGGGAGGAGGAAGTGGCCTCAGCCTCGCCCGCGCCCGCCGGCCCGCGCCTCGGCCATAAGGCCAGGACCACCGGGCTCGCCTCGGGGCTCCTCGACCGTTCGGCCGATCCCGCCGCCCAGCGCCTGGCCATACGGTGAGCCGCATGAAATCCGTTTCCGGCCTGGGCTGCGCACGGGGCCTCGTCGTGGGTGTCCTGCTCAGCGCCGTGGCCTACGACCTGAGCATCGCGGGCGACCACGGTCAGAACCTCTGGCCCCCGGCTGTGGTGCTGCTGGTCGGCCTGGCCGCCGTACTGTGGCCGGCCCGCCGTCGGCCACGGTGGCTCACCCCGCAGCTGCGCACCGGCGTGCCCGCCCTCCTGTCGGTGCTGTTCACCACGGCCGCGCTCGTCACCGACGAGGCGTTGCTGTTCCGCCCGGGTGAGGCCGCGATCCTGCTGTCCCTGCTCTTCGTCGCCGTACGGCACTGCCCGCGGCCCTGGGCCGCCGCCTGCGGGATCCTGGACGGCCTGGCCCTCCTCGCCCTGCCGCTGCGTTACACCCCCTCGCTCAAGGACGACGACGCCCTCGCCGCCATGGTGGTGGGCCTCCTGCTGACCGGCCTCATCAGCGGGCTCGCCGGGTACCTGCGGTCAGTGGACTACCGACGCATGGCCACGATCAGCGAGACCCGCCGCTCCGAACGCCTGGCCATCGCCGCCGACCTGCACGACTTCGTCGCCCACCACGTCACCGGGATCCTCGTCCAGACCCAGGTGGCCCGCATGATGGCCGACGACCGGACCGACGAAATCGACCCCGTCCTGGCCGGCATCGAGCGCGCCGCGACCGAGGCGCTGGCGTCGATGCGGCGCACGGTCGGCGTACTGCGCGACACCGGCCCCGACGCCGTCGACCGCCGTCCGGTGGGCGATCTGGCGGGCATCGCCGACCTGACCGACGGCTTCGCGAGCCCGATCCAGAAGGTCGCCCTGCTCCGCGACCCCGCGGTGCCCGACGACCTCCCGCACGAGGTGCAGGCGGCGGCCTTCCGGGTCGTCCAGGAGGCGCTGACCAACGTACGACGTCACGCGGGCGACGCCACGCGGGTCACCGTCCGGCTGCGGTACGAAGCGGGCCGCCTGGAGGTGTCGGTGGCGGACGACGGCCGGGGCGGCAGCCAGCTGCCGGACGCCGCGCACGGCGGCGGCTTCGGCCTCGTCGGACTGAAGGAACGGGTGACCGCGCTGGACGGTGACCTGCACGCCGGGCCGCTTGGCGGACAGGGCTGGGAGGTCCGTGCGGTGTTCCCGGGGGAGCGGGGACGGGATCAGCCCGCGCGGCCGAGCAAGGTCGGCAGCAACTCCGCCTCTTCGTAGGCGAAGTGGGCTTCCACGTCTGTGGCCAGACGCCCGATGTCCGACCGGAGGCGAGGCGCACGGCTTCACCGGCGGCGGTTTCGGAGGTGAGGTCCGCGACGAGCGCTTCGATACCGGCGACGACCGCGCCACAGTCCGGTGCTCCTGGCGCAACCGGGCGACGGCCGGGGCGAGTTCGGGGAACTGCCGCTCGAAGTCGGTGAAGGCGCCGTTCTCGTCGTGGACGCGTAACAGGAACTCGCCGATGGCCCGGGTGCGTTCCGGGGCGGCGAGGTCGGGCCGGCGCAGCTCGATCACGGGATCACGCGGGTGGTGGCCTCCTGGTAGGCCGTGAAGGGCGGGCTCCCGCTCGCACTGTGCCCGGTAGAGGCGGTCGCGCTCCTCGCCGTCGAGGGGCCGGGCCGCGAACCGCTCCACGCGGCCGTCGTCGGTGCCGATCTCTACGGTGACACGGGGATCCTGGAGCGCCGGGAGGAGGAGGCGGGCCTCCGCCGGAAGATCGTCAGCATCGCCGACGCGCATCGGGACGCGATCAACGGCTGGCTGGGGCAGGGGGCCGGCGCCTGGCGCAAGGCACTCGCGCCGCTGACGGCCGCGCAGCGGCGGGTGGTCTGGTAGGCCTGGTAGGTCTGGAACGATCAAGCGGCGTGGCGGAGACTGTCTTCGGCCACCTGTTTGTCCAGGGACGCTCGCACCAATGCGGCGGCGAGCACGGCCGGTTCGGCGTTCCCGGCGAGCTTGACGATCCGCTCCGGGTCCTTCGGCAGGCCGAGGCGTTCCGCGCCCGACAGCGCCTTGTCGTCCAGGTACGGCGCCGCTTCCGGCCACACCCGCTGGACCTCGCGCAGGAAGATGTCGGCTCCGGACGGGCCGAGCCCCGGCACCTCCTGGAGCAGGCGGCGCAGTTCGGAGACCTTGCCGTCCGCCTCCTTCCGCAGGCGCCGCAGATCACCGCCCCACCGCTCGGTCAACAGCTCGGCGCCGTCGCCGAGTTGGGTGGCGGTACGTTCGTCGTAGCGCCGGTAGCCGCCGCGGCCCAGCGCGTCCACCCGCTCCTGCCAGTCCGCCTCGGCCATGCGACGCGGATCGCGCAGCCCCGCCTCGTGCAGGGCACGGGCGGTGGCGACGGCGACGGAGCCGCGGATGCGGGCGCTGAGCAGGACCGCCAGGACCAGCAGCCGGTACAGGGGCTGTGGGGTGTCCTTCAGCGTGATGCCCGCCTCCTCGGCGAACGTCTGCCCGTGCGCACTCGTCAGTTCGCGCAGCGTGCGCTCCTGCTTGTCCTTGCCCTTGTTCATGCGCTTGTTCATGAGCTTGTCCATGGGCGCTTGTTCATGTGGGCTTGTTCATGGCTTGAGCGGGTCGTGGCCGAGGGTCATCAGCCGGTGGCGCCGACGCGTCTCCTCGGCATCCGGTTCGTTCTCCACGTCCGTCTGCGCGGTCACCGTGTCCACGACCTTGTACATCACGCGGATGTCGTCGTCGGTGAGGTCCGTGCGCCGCTTCTGAAGGATCGCCAGGACGTGCTGCCCCGTGGGGCTGCCCGCCTGATCCGGCAGCGCCTCCGTGTCCTCGTCGGCGTCGCGGACCCGCAGCCAGGCGGCCAGCTCCTGCGAGGTCATGTTCACCACGCGGTGGAAGTCCTCCCACAGCGCGTCGAGTTCGAGGGCGTCGGTCATCGAGTGCCCCTTCCGTGCGTGTGTGCCAGGACCGGGCCGAGGTCAGCCCTTCGGCCAGTTCTCCGCGTCGAACATCCAGCGCTGCTTCTCCAGCTCGGCGGTGATGGAGAGCAGCAGGTCCTGGGTGACCAGGTCGGCCTTCTCGGTCGCGTCGATGCGCTCGCGCAGCCGCCCGATGGCCGCCTCCAGGGCCTCGACCATCACCTCGACGGCCTCCGTGTCCCGCACCCAGCCGTCCTTCGGGCCGGGCAAGGTGAACTGCGACGCGATGGTCTCCGGGCGGCCGTCGGGCGGTATGCCGAGCGCCGCGGCGCGCTCCGCGACCGTGTCGGAGAACTCGCGTGCCGCCGAGACCACCTCGTCGAGCTGGAAGTGGATCGACCGGAAGCGCGGCCCCACGATGTTCCAGTGCGCCTGCTTCCCGGTCAGGGACAGCCCCAGAAGATCCACCAGAGTGCCCTGCAGCGCGTCCCCGGTGACCTGACGGGCCGATTCCGGAAGCGTGCTCTTCACGACAGTCATACGGTGCTCCTCCTCCTGGCGTCGTTTCTGGCCGTACGGAGCAGTGCGTCGCGTTCCTCCTCATGAGTTCCGCCCCACACGCCCGAGGTCTGCCCGTTGCTCAGCGCGAACGTCAGACACGGGGTGATCACCGGGCAGCGGGCACATACGCGCTTGGCGGCCGCGATGTCCCGCAGCGCCGGTCCGGACGTGCTCACGGGGAAGAACAACTCGGGGTCTTCTCCGGCACAGGCAGCACGGCGCAACCACTCCATGACGGCGCGGGTGCCCAGGGCGAACTGGTGCAAACACCACCCTCGGACGCCTCGCGCGCGATGGTTCAGCCGGGGAGCACACCGTCCAGGAAGCGGGTCACATCCGCGAAGACCCGCGCTTTGTTCGTCTCGTTGAACACCTCGTGCCGGGCGCCCGGGTACGTCCGCTCGGTCAGCTCTCCGCCGTTCAGCTCCTCGATGCCGATCCGGCTCCCGGCGAGCGGCACCAGCCGGTCCTCGGCGCCGTGCAGCCACAGCAGCGGGAGCCGGCCCACGTCACCCGCCTTGGACACGGTCTCCAGGGTGCGCGCGAACGACTCCACCGTCGGCCGCTTCATCGGCCCGTGCCACACCAGCGGATCCGCCGCGTACGCCGCCGCGACCTCCGGGTCACGGGAGAGCGAGGCCGGGCTGATCGGGGTGTCCGGGATCTCGTCGAGGGCGAGCAGCCGGCCCGGCAGCTCCCACGCGCCGATCACCGGCCCCGACAGCACCAGCGCGGCGAGAGTGCCGCCGTACCGCTGGGCGTAGCGGGCCGCGATCAGGCCGCCCATGGAGTGCCCGACCATGACGACCGGCAGGCCCGGGTGTGCGGCCTCGGCCAGTTCGGCCACAGTGCGCACATCGGTGACGACGTCCTCGAAGTCCTCGATCAGTACCCGCTCGCCGGCCGACCTCCCGTGCCCGAGGTGATCGGGCCCGAACACGGCCGCGCCGTGCCCCACCAGCACGCCGGCCAGTTCCTCGTACCGGCCGACGTGTTCGCCGTATCCGTGGAGGAGGAGGGCGACGTACCGAGGCCGCTCGCCCGGCCACTCCCGCGCGGTGATCGGACCCCGTGTTCCGGGCAGGGCGTGCTCACGGGAGTCGGCCATGTGTCCTCCGGCTGTGTCGGTGCGGCTACCCAGGCTTGCGGGGCTTGCGGGGCTTGCATGCTTGCCGGTCTTCCCGGTCTCCCCGGTCTTCCCGGGGGATCTTCTCAAGGAGCCGGCAGCAGGTCTACGGCCGACGGTCACATGGACACTGGCCAACTGGCGAGACGCTCCTTACGCCCACCGGTTACCTGCACATAGCATCAGTGTCCGCATGAACACGATGACCCTCTGGCACATCTCCGGCTGGGAGTTCGCCGCCCTCGCCTTCGCCGCCCTGCTCGTCGGCTTCTCGAAGACCGCCGTGAGCGGGGCCAACACGGTCAGCCTGGCGATCTTCGCCGCCGTGCTGCCCGCCCGCGCCTCCACCGGCGTCCTGCTGCCGATCCTGATCGCCGGGGACGTGCTCGCGGTGCTCACCTACCGGCGGCACGCCCACTGGCCCACGCTGTGGCGGCTGTTCCCGGCGGTCGCCGTGGGCGTGGTGGCCGGCACGCTGTTCCTGGTGTGGGCGGACGACGAGATCGTACGGACGTCGATCGGCGGCATCCTGCTGCTGATGGCCGGGGTCACGGTGTGGCGTCGCCGCAAGGCCGAAACGGAGGAGGAGCCGGACTCGGTCACCAGCCGGGCGGGCCGCGTCAAGGCCCGCTCGTACGGCGTCCTCGGCGGCTTCACCACCATGGTCGCCAACGCGGGCGGACCGGTGATGTCGATGTATCTCCTCTCCGCGGGCTTCCGGAAACTCGGCTTCCTCGGCACCTCCGCCTTCTTCTTCCTGATCGTCAACGTGTCCAAGGTTCCCTTCAGCGTCGGCCTCGGCCTGATCGACGGCCATTCGCTGCTCCTCGACGCCGCGCTCGTGGCGTTCGTCGTGCCCGGGGCGTTCCTCGGCAAATGGGCCGTGAACAGGATCAACCAGCGGTTGTTCGAGCAGTTGGTGATCGCGGCGACCGTGGTCGGCGGCCTCCAACTACTCCTGCGCTAGGGCCCTAGCTGTATTGATCACGAGCGTTGTTAAGTGCCCGGTGCCCGGTGCCCGGTGCCCGGTGCCCGGTGCCCGGTGTCCGGTGCCCGGTGTCTGGCGTCCCGCGGTCGGCGCCTCGTTCCCCGCGTCTGGCGTCTGGCGTCTGGCGTCTGGCGTCCCGCACCCAGCGCCCGGCACCCCGTTCCCCGCGTCCCGCGTCCCGCGTCCCGCGTCCCGCGTCCGCGCCCGGCGCTCGGTACTCGGCGCCCCGCGCTCCGCGCCCGGCGTCCCGTATCCAGCGCCCCGCATCCCGCATCCCGGCATTCGGCGCCCGGTACTCGGCGTCCGGCGCCCGGCATCCGGCGCCCGGCGCTCGGCGTCCCGCGCCCGGCATTCGGCGCGCGGTACTCGGCGCCCGGTACTCGGCGCTCGGCGCCCCGCATCCCGGCATCCGGCGCCCGGCACCCCGTTCCCCGCGCCCGGCACCCCGTTCCCCGCGCCCGGCACCCCGTTCCCCGCGCCCGGCACCCCGTTCCCCGCGCCCGGCATCCGGCGCCCCGTGTCCCACGCCCCGCACCCCGCCCCCACACTCCGCACGCACCCTGCACCCACCCCCCGCCGCGCACCTCGTACGCTCGTCGCCATGGCCCCCCACGTCCTGATCCTCGGCGGCACCACCGAGGCCCGCGAACTGGGCGCCGCGCTCACGGCGCGCCCCGGTCTGCGGGTCACCACCTCCCTCGCGGGGCGAGTGGCGAGGCCGGGACCGGTCGCGGGAGAGGTACGGGTCGGGGGCTTCGGCGGGGCGGACGGGCTGGCCGGCTGGCTGCGTGAGCAGCGGGTGGACGCGCTCGTCGACGCCACGCACCCCTTCGCCGAGTCGATCACGGCGAACGCGGCCCGGGCCGCGGCGGCGACCGGCGTCCCCGCGGTGGTGCTGCGCCGCCCGTCCTGGCGGCCCGGCCCCGAGGACCGCTGGCACCCGGTCACGTCCCTGAGCACGGCCGCGGACCTGCTGCCCGAGCTCGGCAGGCGCGTGCTCCTCACCACGGGGCGTCTGGGCCTGGCCGCCTTCGCGTACCTGACGGACCTGCACTTCGTCGTACGGTCGGTCGAGCTGCCCGAGCCGCCGATGCCGCCGCACACCGAAGTGCTCCTGGCCCGCGGGCCGTTCACGGTGGCCGACGAGTCGGCGCTGCTGTACGACCACTGCATCGACGTACTGGTGACCAAGGACAGCGGGGGAGAGGCGACGGCGGCCAAGCTCGCGGCCGCCCGCGCACTACGGCTGCCGGTCGTGGTCGTAGGACGGCCGCCCCTGCCGGAGGGCGTGACCGTCGTGCCCGACGTGGCCGGGGCCGTGGCGTGGCTGAGCCTCAACTCGCCGTGACCGAGGTGCGGATGGGGATGCGGATGGGGATGCGGATGCGGTCGACGGCGTGCGGCGCCTCGTCGCGCGCCCCCCCGCAGATGTCAGCCCTGCAGATGTCAGCCCCACGGATGCCAGCCCCGCTGATGTCAGCTCGGCGCACCCACGGTCGCCGGCTCCGCCGCCCCGCTGGGCAGGCCGTGGCTCATGTCCTCGACCAGCAGGCGCTTGGCGATCGTGTCCACCGCCGCGCGCAGGTCGGTGCCCGAGGGGCGGCCGATGTCCTGCTCCACCCGGTCCTCCAGCCAGGCCGCCCACGCCTCGGTCATGACCCGGGCCTCGCGGGCGCCCGCCTCCGTGTGGGAGAGGAAGGAGCCGTGGCGGGTCAGATAACCCTCGTCCACCATGCGGTCGAAGACCGGCAGCAGCGCCTCCGGCGGCATATGGCGGCGGGCCGCGATCAGCCCGAGGCTCGCGTGGCCGACCATCCTGGTGAACAACTCGACCTGCATCACCGCCCAGGCACCGGCGATGTCGAGCCGGGTGTCCGAGTCCGCCATGATCCGGCGCGCGGTGTCCAGGTCCGTGCCGACGATGATCTTCCCGACGGAGGCTTCGAGCACCCGCTGCGAATCCGGACGGGTCGGCGTCGCGAACCCCTCGCCCATGTCGGTGGAGCTCATTCGCGCGCTGTCGCGCAGCTCGACCTGCTTGAGGAACAGGGCGACCAGGAACCCGAGGGCCGCGACCGGCACGGTCCACAGGAAGACGGTCTGGATCGTGTCGGCGTAGGCGTCGATGATTGGCGCGGCCATGTCCGACGGCAACTGGTGCAGGCCCTCCGGACTGGTGGCCGCCCTGGTGACGGTGGCCGCGTCCACGCCGCCCGACTGCGCCGCCGTCGCGATCCCGTCCTCGAGGTTGGGCGCGAGGGAGTTGGTGTAGATCGTGCCGAAGACGGCGGTGCCGAAGGAACTGCCCAGCGTACGGAAGAAGGTGACGCCGGACGTCGCGGTGCCGAGGTCGGCGTATTCGACGGTGTTCTGCACGGCGATGGTCAGCACCTGCATGCACAGCCCGATGCCGGTGCCGAGCACGAACATGTACAGCGACTCCAGCCAGGCACCGCTGGACGGCCCCATCAGGGACATCAGATACAGGCCGACGCCCATCACCAGCGCGCCGACGATCGGGAAGAACCGGTACTGCCCCGTCTTGCTGACCACGTTGCCGCTGAAGACCGACGCGATGAGCAGGCCGAGCACCATCGGCAGAGTGCGCACACCGGACACCGTGGCCGAGTCGCCGTCGACGTACTGGAGATAGGTCGGCAGGTACGTCATCGCGCCCAGCATCGCGAAACCGACGATGAAGCTGAGGATCGAGCAGACGGTGAAGACCGGACTGGCGAACAGCCGCATCGGCAGCATCGGTTCGGCCGCCCGGGTCTCCACCCAGCAGAACAGGCCGAGAGCGACCGTACCGCCCACGAACAGGCCGATGATGAGGCCCGAACCCCACGCGTACTCGTTGCCGCCCCAACTGGTCGCCAGGATCAGCGCGCTGGCGCCGATCGCGATGAACGCGATGCCCAGATAGTCGATGACGGGCCGGGAGGCCGACTTGACGACCGGGATGGTGCGGGCCGCCGCGATGACGACCAGGATCGCGATGGGGACGTTGATGTAGAACGCCCAGCGCCAGGACAGATGATCGGTGAACAGCCCGCCCAGCAGCGGCCCGATGACCGTGGCCACCCCGAACACCGCCCCGATCGCGCCCTGGTACTTGCCGCGCTCCCGCAGCGGGATCACATCGGCGATCAGCGCCATCGCCGTCACCATCAGACCGCCCGCCCCGATGCCCTGCATGGCCCGCCAGGCGATCAGCAGCGTCATGTTGGAGGCCAGACCGCACAGGAACGAGCCCGTGATGAACACGATCGCCGAGACCTGGAAGACCACCTTGCGGCCGAACAGATCGCCGAACTTGCCGACCAGGACTGTCGCGACGGTCTCCGCGAGGAGGTAGGCGGTGACCACCCACGACATGTGCGCGGCACCGCCCAGGTCCGACACGATCGTCGGCAGGGCCGTGCCGACGATGGTCTGGTCGAGGGCCGCGAGCAGCATCCCCAGCATGATCGTCACGAAGACGACGTTGCGGCGACGCTTGTCCAGTACAGGAGGCTGCACTGCGGTGGGCAGTGCGGTTTCCTCCACGACTGTCACGAGGTCACCTTCACACCGGTGGGCTGCTCCCGCGTGCGGGGACGGGCCGCACGAGTGCCCGGGCGACCCGTGCCTCACTCCTGCCGATGCCGGCGCAGCAGATACGTGTCCATGATCCAGCCCTTGCGCGCACGGGCCTCGGCGCGCAGCCGCTCGATGCGGGGCGCGGTCTCGGCGATCGGGCCGGCGGCGAGGATCTCGTCCGGAGTGCCTATATAGGCACCCCAGTAGATGTCGATGTCCTGGTCGGCGTACTGCCGGAAGGTCTGGTGGGCGTCGAGCATCACGACCACGTCGTCCACGCCCTCGGGGAAGCCCTCGGCGAGGCGCCGGCCGGTGGTGATCTGGACGGGCCGGGCGACCCGGTTCAGCCCGGTCCGGTGCCGGGCGACGAGCGCCGAGACACTGCTGATGCCCGGCACGACGTCGTACGTGAAGGCCACCGTGCCCCGGTCGAGGATCTCGTCCAGGATCCCGATCGTGCTGTCGTACAGCGCGGGATCCCCCCACACCAGGAACGCGCCGCTCTCGTCCTCGCCCAGCTCCTCGGCGATCAGCCCGGCGTAGATGTCGGCCCGGGCGCTGCGCCAGTCCCCGACGGCCGGGGAGTACGCGGCACCGCCGGCGCCCCGGTCACGCTCCGGGTCGCGCGCCTCGACGACGCGGTACGTCCCCTCCGGCACATGCGCGTCGAGCATGTCCCGACGCAGCTGAACGAGGTCCGCCTTCACCTCGCCCTTGTCCAGGACAAAGAACACGTCCGTGCCGCGCAGGGCCCTGACCGCCTGAAGGGTGAGCTGGTCGGGGTCGCCCGCGCCGATACCGATGACCTGAATCTTTCGCACGCCCTGAGTCTGCCGTACACCACTGACAGCGCGTGCATCGCGTCCGGGGGAGGGGAGGGGGCGGCGGGGGTTCGGTGCCTGCGACGTCGCGCGCGCCGGGTTACGACGTCCCGTGCGCCGCGTTACGGCGCACCCTGCCCTGCCTTACGACGCCTCCGGTCCCCGGAGCCGTGGCGCCCGGGCCCCCGCGTCGATGCTCTCGCCGTCCTGCTCCACGGCCGCCGCCAGCTCCAGCGCCCAGGCGGTGACTCCCGTGAGGTCCATGCCGTACGGCCGTTGCCGCCCGGTCGCCGACGCCCACTCCGCCACGGCCCCGGCGCCCCGCCGCAACAGCCGGGCACCGCCCGTGACGTTTCCCCGGGCCGCGTGGGTGAGCCCCACGGCGAGCTGGGCGAGCCCTCGCCACAGCTGCCGCTCCTCGTCGGGGCCCGACTTCCAGGCGTCCTCGAAGACCTCGTGCGCGTGGAACGGCTTCCCCGCGTCCAGCAGTTCCTGGGCCTCGGCGACGCTCGCCTCCGGGGCCCGGACCACGCCCTCGGGCTGCCGGGCGACGCCTTCCGAGCCGTACGGCAGCGGCCGCCCGAGCCCGTCCCGCGGCCGGGCGTTGCGCGCCCGCCCCTCGTCGTCCCGGTCCCGCGCGTCGGCCTGCCGTCCTGAGGATGTGCTGCCCATACGCCGATTGTCCCGCGCCCGGTAGCGGCACCGCGCCCGCCCCGTCGATTCCCCCTGTCCCTGTCCCCGTCTTCGGACAGGCCCCCGACGTGGGGTAAAGTGCTGTTCGCGCGATCACGCGGCTCACCGCGGGCAGCGCATCGGGACGTGGCGCAGCTTGGTAGCGCACTTGACTGGGGGTCAAGGGGTCGCAGGTTCAAATCCTGTCGTCCCGACAGCGGAATTCCGCATTGTCGCAGTTCAGGGGCCGTCTTCGGACGGCCCCTGCTGTGTGTTCGGGCGCCGATTGGGAGCCCTCTTCCGGTCCCCGTGCTCCCATCGCTCCCACGGCCCGGACCTGGTGCTCCCAGCTTTTTCCGGGAGGAGTCTGTGTATGGCCGGGCTGGCTGGGCAAGCGGGCAGCCACTGTTAGGTGGAAGGCGGAGAGGGCCAGCGCCGCTTGGTCTCGGCGCATGTGGGTCGCCACGCGTGGCTCAGGTCGGGCGGCATGAGCCGTGCAGAGGGCTGATCGAGGCGTACGTCGGTGAATAGCCGGAGACTCAGTGCAAGTGACGGCCGCCGTACGTCTGTCGAAGACCGCATCGCGAGGACCGGATCTGCAGGCAGCGCCTGAAGAGGCACCCCGCTACGGCTCCACGGCGATCGTCGTCAGCACCAGCCCGTTCCCGGCGGCCCAGCGGCCGGAGAAGCCGGTCAGCGGCCTGCCCAGCAGGTCCGGTGCAGGTACCAGGACGCGCGCCGTGAAGGTGCCGTCCGGCAGGATGGCGACCGAGGCCTCCTGGAAATCCAGTAGCCGCCGGCCCACCGGGAACCACGCCTTGTACACGGACTCCTTGGCGCTGAACAGCAACCGGTCCCAGGCCAGGCCTCCGGAGGGCAGCGCGGCCAGCGCGGTGAGGTCCTCGGGGCGGGCGATGCTCTCCAGCACACCGTCCGGAAGGGGTTCGTCCGGCTCCGCGTCGATACCGAGCGCGGCCACCTCATCGGCCCGGGCCACCACGGCGGCGCGGTAGCCCTGGCAGTGCGTCATGCTGCCCACGACGCCCTCCGGCCAGCCAGGCGCACCCCGCTCCCCTGGCAGGAGCGGCGCCGGCGGGTGTCCGAGCTTCGCCAGCGCCTCCCGTGCACATGCGCGGACCGTGGTGAACTCGGCCCGCCGCTTGGCGACGGCCCGAGCGATCACGGCCTCCTCCTCGGGGAAGAGCGGGGTGTCGAGCCGATCGGCGAAACTGTGGACACACACCACGCTCGACGGCAGCAGGTTCTCGATCACGCGCCCACCCTCCCCGCGACCGCCGCCGGGACGTCCCGTGCCGGCACGATCTGCCGCGCGAGGTCGTCCCGCAGCCCGAACCGGCGCCACTCGCGCGGGTAGCCGAGCGACACCTCCTCGAACCGCACCCCGTCGTACACGGTGCGCCGGGGGATGTGCAGATGGCCGTAGACCACGGCCTCCACGCCGAACCGGGTGTGCCAGTCAGCGGTCCGCACCGTCCCGCACCACTGGGCGAACTCCTGGTACGTCATGATCCTGGTCGGCTGGCGCAGCAGAGGCCAGTGGTTCACCAGCACCAGAGGCAGGTCACCCGCCGCCTCCGTCAGCCGCCGCTCGCTCTCCTCGACCCGGGCGGCGCACCAGGCCGCCCGCGACGGATACGGGTCGGGGTGCAGGTAGTACTCGTCGGTGCAGACGATCCCGGTCTCGTGTGCCCGAGCCAGCGACTCCTCGGGGGTCGAGGTGCCGGGCGCCAGGAACGAGTAGTCGTACAGCAGGAACAGCGGCGCGATCCGGACCGGGCCGCCCGCCCCCGTCCACACCGGGTACGGGTCCTCCGGCGTCAGCACGCCCAGCCGTCGGCACATCGCCACCAGTGCCTCGTACCGCGCCACCCCGCGCAGCGCGGCCGAGGCGTCCTTCTCCACGGTCCACAGCTCATGGTTCCCGGGCGCCCAGATCACCCGCTCGAACCTGTCCCGCAGCAGCCCGAGCGTCCACTCGAGGTCCTCGAACCGCTCCCCGACGTCCCCCGCCACGATCAGCCAGTCACCCGGCGACCCGGGCTCCAGCTTCTCGACGATCGCCCGGTTGTCCTCGTACGACACGTGCAGGTCACTGACCGCACGCACCACGCTCTTGGTCCCCCTCATCCGATCAGCATAATCAGGGAGTGTCCGGCCGCCCGCGTCGGTCCGGGTCCGTACATCGTCAGGTACACGTAGTCGACTTGAGCTGGTCCGAACAACAAGTCCCGGCCGTCGCGGGTATCTCCTCAAGGCCGCCCTCGCCGGACAGATTCGCGGGCCACCCGAGATCGAACATGCAGACACGGCCCTGGACATGGGGCAGACCTTGTGCGTGCTGGAAGCGTCAGAACTCCCGTCATCGCAGGTCAGCGTCGTCGGTGAGACGGCCTCCGAGATCCAGGAGGCGGTCGGCGACGGCTCCGCCTTCGGCCTCGACCAACTCGACATCTCTGGAAGGGTGGTGGCCCTGGAGGAGAAGCCGGTCGTCCCGCGCAGCGATCTGGCCCTGGTCGGCGTTTTCCTGTTCACCCCGGCTGTGCATGAGGCCGTACAGGGGATCGAGCCTTCCGTGCGTGGTGAGTTAGAGATCACCGACGCCCTGCAGTGGCTCATCGACCATGGGCTGACGTCCGTTCCATGCTGGAGGTCAACCGCGCCGTGCTGGAAGGCATCGAGGGCCGCATCGACGGCTCGGTCGACGCGGCCGGCGAGATCATCGGCCAGGTCACGATCGAAGCCGGCGCCGAGATCCGGGGCTCGCGGATCGTGGGACCGGTCGTGATCGGCGCGAACACGCTGGTCATCGGTTCCTACGTCGGCCCGTCCACCTCGATAGCGCCGGACTGCCGGATCGAGTCCAGCGAGACAGCGTTCTCCATCGTCCTGGCCGGGGCCACGGTCCAGGGGGTCCGTCGCATCGAGAGTTCGTTGATCGGGCGGGACGTTGAGGTCACCCCCGCCACCGCCTCGGTGCCTGGTCGTGTGGTCGACTGCGTCGCCTGGACCGCGGTGGACGACACCTGCCGCAGGGAGGTGGAGGCCCTGCGGCTCATCGGCGGGGTTCCGCCCACTCGCAGTGGCGGCCTGGAGGCCTGCAAGGCGGCCCGGAGAGTCCGCTGACCTCCCGGGAGACGAGGTGCTCCGATGGGCTGCCCGACGGCCACGAGCGCCGGCGAGGCGGCCCGGAACTGTCACCTTGGACGGCAGTGACAGCGTGCCGGTGACCGTCTCCCGGGTCACCGGCCGGAGCGACCACTGACGCGGAACACCCGGCGGACAGCGCGGGCATGTCGGGGAACACGACTGCGGGTCCACGCTGTCGCCCGGGCGGAACGCGTCCGGTGCTCTAGTTCTCGGGAACGCTGGCGATGCCCGGTGGCAGGAACCGCCGGCTGGTCACACGCTCCGACACGCCAACCCGGTCGAGGTACGGCGTGATCCCGCCGAGCCAGAACGGCCAGCCGACGCCCAGGATCAGGCACAGGTCGACGTCCTGCGGTTCGGCCACCACGCCCTCGTCCAGCAGCCGCCGGATCTCGTCGGCGAGCGCCGCCGATGTCCGGTCCAGCACGTCGGCGGGAGCGGACGGTGAAGACCCGGTCTGCCACAGCGCTGCGACCTCGGGGTCGAGGGTCTTGTTGCCCTCGGCGTCCCAGAGCCACACGGAGGTCTTGCCCGCTTCGACGAGCCGCCGCAGGTTCCCGCTCACGGCGAAGCGGTCGGGGAACGCCGTGTGCAGGGTCTCGGTGACGCGCAGGGCGGCCGTGGGGCCGATGAGCTCCAGCAGGCCCAACGGTGTCATCGGCAGGCCCAGCGGGTCGAACGCGTGGTCCGCCGACTCGAACGGCGTCCCCTCGTCCAGTGCCGCGACCACCTCGCCCAGGAACCGGGCGAGCACCCGGTCGACCACCAACCCGGGCGTGTCCGAGACCAATACGCAGGACTTCCCCAGGCCCTTGCCCAGCGCGAGCGCCGTCGCCACGGTGGCGTCGTCGGTCCTGTCTGCGCGGATGACCTCCAACAGCGGCATGGCGGCGATCGGCTCGGCGAAGTGGAACCCCACCACCCGCTCCGAGTGCCGCAATTTGATCGCCGCCTCCGCGACCGACACACAGGACGTGGCGGTCGCCAGAACGCATCCGGCCGACACGTGTTCCTCGGTCTCCGCGAACACCCGCTGCTTCACCGAGAGGTCGTCGTCCACGGCCGCGACGACGAAGTCGGCCCCCCGGAGCGCTTCGCCGTCCGGCGAGCCGGATACCAGTGCCTTGACGCGGTCCGCTTCGTCCAGCGACATCTGCTCGCTGTTGAGCAGCGCGTCGATGTCGGCGTGCACGCGACCCACGCCTTCGTCCACGCGTGCCCGGTCGGCTTCGGTCAGCACGACCGGGACGTCCAGCTGTCGCGCGAACAACAGGGCCAGCTGCGAGGCCTCAGGACCCGCACCGACGATCCCGACCCTTTCCACCGGACGCGCCAGTGAGTCGTCGGGTACGCCCGGCTGCAGGGCCACGCGCCACTGCACCAGGCTGAACGCGTACAGGCTGGCACGAGACTCGTCGCTCATCAGGACGTCGGCCATGGCCTCGGACTCGGCCGAGTAGCCGCGGTCCAGGTCGTTGTGACGGGCGAAGTCCAGCAGTTCCACAGCCCGCAACGGCCCGGGCGAGGCGCCGTGGGTCTTGGCTTCGACGAGCGCGCGCGCCCGTGCGGTCGCCGCGTCCCAGCCCGCGCCGCGGTCGAACTCGGGGCGGGACACCGCGGTTTCGCCGTTGACCACACCGGCGACCCAGCGCAGCGACTGGTCGAGGTAGTCGGCCGAGTCCAACAGTACGTCCGCGACGCCCAGTTCGACGGCCTGAGCGGGCTGGAGCATCTTGTTGTTGAACGCGTTCTCGATGATCACGGTGACCGCGCGGTCCGGACCGATCAGGTTCGGCAGCAGCTGCGTGCCGCCCCAGCCCTGTAAGAGGCCGAGGGCGCACTCCGGAAAGCCGATCGCGGGGACGTCCGAGGCCACCGTTCGGTAGTGGCACGCCAACGCGAGTTCCAGTCCACCGCCGATCGCCACCCCGTTGACGAACGCGAACGTCGGGATCTCGGAGTCGGTGAAGCGGCGGAACGCGTCGTGGCCGAGTTTGCCGACGGTCAGGGTGGTGTCGCGGTCCATTCCGACGGCGGCCAGGTCGGCGCCGACGGAGAAGCAGAAGGGCTTGCCGGTCACCGCGATCGCCGCCGGGTCTGCGGCCAGCGCCGTGTCGAAGGCGGCGTCGATGCTGATGAGCCCCTCGCGGCCGAACGTGTTCGGCTTGGTGGGGTCGAGCCCGTTGTCCAGGGTGATCAGCGCGACCGGTTTCGCCAGTCCGGCCACCGGGACCACCCGGGTGGTCGCGCGGGTCACGACTTCGTCTCTCACTTTGCCCCTCCGATGTGGGTTCTGTCTGATCATGGTTCTTCCTCGGACGGCCGGCCGGGAACGGCTTTCACCGCACCGCGCACATGGGGGTGTTGGCGTGCCCCGCACCGGCACCGGCACCGGCTCGGGCGAGCAGATGGGCGGCGCGGCAGCGTACCCGTGTCGCCGTCGCCTGCGTCACCACGCGATCGGGAGGGAGAGCGGCCCCTGGATCGTGTCGCCTGGTGAGATCGAGATCTGATCGATCGGGGTGGCCAGGTGCAGGTTGGGCAGGCGGGTGAACAGGGCCCGCAACGCGATCTCCATCTCGACGCGCGCGAGATTGTGACCGAGACAGAGGTGGGTGCCGAAGCCGAACGAGACGTGCTGGCGTGCCGAGCGTGCCAGGTCCAGCTCGTCGGGGGCCGGGTAGAGGGACGGGTCCCGGTTGATCAGCGAGGTCGCGAAGAACACCGCGTCGTCGGGGCGGATGACCACCCCTCCGATTCCTATCTCCTTGGTGGCCACCCGGGCCAGGCCTTCCACGATGGAGAGGAGTCGCAGGAGTTCGTTCACGGCGTTCGGGAACAGCGAGTCGTCGGCCCGCAGCGCGGCGAGCTGCGCGGGGTGCTCCAGCAGCGTCAGGGTGCTCAACGTGATCATGTTGGCGGTCGACTCGTGACCGGCGATGAGCATGAAGATCGCCAGGCTCACCGCGTCCTGACGTTCCAGCTCGCCCGCTCGCAGGTGGGCGACCAGGGTGTCCAGCAGGTCGTCACCCGGGTCGCTCTCCTTGCGGGCAATCAGTTCCCCCATGTAGGTCATGAGTTGAACGGCGGCACCCGCGGCCTCCTCGCCCGTCGTGGCGCGCAGCAGGAGCGAGGACTGCTCCTCGAAGAAGGCGTGGTCGGTGTAGGGCACGCCGAGCAGCGCGCAGATCACGCTCGACGACAGCGGGAGCGCGAACGCCGTGGCCAGGTCGGCGGTCGGGCCCTTCTCGATCATGTCGTCCAGCAGCTCGTCCACGAGCTGCTGGATCCGCGGGCGCAGGTCGGCGACACGCTGGTTGGTGAACCTCGGCAGCAGCATGCGGCGTTGGGCGTGGTGCTCGGGGCCGTCGGCGCCGAGCAAGGGGGTGCGGCGCTGTTCGAGCGGGATGGCCGCGAAGCGCGGCGAGGGCACCGGGAAGGCGGGGTTCTCCCGGACCGACGACAGGCGCTCGTCGGTCAGGAGCTGCCGTGCTTCGGCGTGACCCGTCACGATCCACGCCTCGCGCCCGTCGTAGAGTTTGGCGCGGGTGATCGGCCCCGCCTCGAGTAACGGCTGGTAGCCGGTGGGCGGCTGGTAGGGGCAGGAGCGATCCTGCGGGTAGGAAACGGCTTCTGTCACGTCTGCACCCCTAAGGCGAATGTCGGTCCCCGGCAGCAACTGTGCCCGGGCACTGGATCATCCCGGTGCGTCCCTGAGCGGTCAACTATGGTCGGCTGTGCGTGGGTTCACCGCGACGCGGGGCCGCGCGGTGCGCCCGCGTGCGGGGGCCCTGTCCTCCTCGGGTTTCCGGTCGGGTTTCCGGCTCCCGCCCGTGCCGCGGGACGACGACGCGATCGTCGGTGTCCTGGGCGGCCAAATGACCTTGGCGGGGTGTTCCGTTTGCGTCAAGGTTGATCAAGGCCCTTCAATTCCCTTGATGTGCAATTGCCGTGGGGTATTGTGAGTGCTCCTGTGGTCCGAACAGGCGTACGTGGTTTTTTTGGGGGGGCGATGAGGGCATGGTCGTGGAACGGCAGGCGCGAAGGCGCGTCGTGGAGGTTCTGCGGACCTGTCCCAAGGCACACTCCAGCCCCTCTGCGCTGTGACGTTCGACCACCGCACGCCCGGCAGAATCCTGGCCTCGACGATGAGTTCATTTCCGGTACGCGTGCTGTTCGTTGTCGCGTAAGGCGCCCGCTCGTTCTTCAGCGCAAACCTGATTCAGACGCGGCTTCGAGGGAGATCGTGCGGAGAGTCCGATCCAGCGGATGCCGGCGGCCGACGGAGCCCGCACGGCCTGTGATTGCACCGCCGTCTTGATCCGCTGTCGGATCGACACACGAAGTTGAAGTCCTTTCCTGATCGCCGCCCCGCTCGGTCGTGGCCTGGCTCGATCGGGATCTCGGGGGTTGAAAGAGGGCTTTTCTGTGCAGAGCAGCGACATCGCCATCATCGGCATGGCCTGTCGGTTCCCCGGAGCTGACGACTACCGCCAGTTCTGGTCCACTGTGGAGCGCGGACGCTCGCACATCGGCGAGGTGCCCGGCAGCCGCTGGGACTGGCGGGCGTACGCGGACACCGAGGGCCCCGGGATCAGCAGGTGGGGCGCCTTCCTGACGGACGTGGAAGCCTTCGACGCCGCGTTCTTCCGGGTGTCTCCGCTGGAGGCGGAGAGCATGGATCCGCAGCAGCGGATCATGCTGCACCTCGTCTGGTCCTGCCTCGAGGACGCCGCCGTGCGGCCCGGTCAGCTGGCCGGCAGCGATGTCGGGGTCTTCATCGGCGCCTTCAACCTGGACTACAAGGGGTTACAGGAGGCGGAGATGCGAGAGCCTGCCGCGCATCACGCCACAGGGACGGCGGGTGCCGTCATCGCCAACCGCGTATCCCACTTCTTCGACTTCACCGGTCCCAGCGTGACCGTCGACACGGCGTCTTCCGCATCGCTGGACGCCGTGCACCTGGCAGTGCAATCCCTGCGGCAGAAGGAATGCGGCGTCGCGATCGCGGGCGGCATCAGCCTGGTGCTGACGCCCGCACGGACCGTCTCGTTCTCCAAGGTCGGGATGCTGTCCCCGACCGGCTCCTGCAAGACCTTCGACGAACGCGCGGATGGGTACGTGCGCGGCGAGGGCGGCGGCCTGGTGCTGCTCAAACCGCTCGCGGACGCCGTTCGCGACGGCGACAGCATCCACGGAGTGATCAGGGGCAGCGCCGTCAGCCACGGCGGGAGGACCCGCAGCCTCACCTATCCCAGTGCCGACGCGCAGGCCAGGGTCATCTCGAAGGCTTTCGCCCAGGCGGGTGTCCCGCCGGAGACCGTCAGCTACGTCGAAGCGCACGGCACCGGTACGCCGACCGGCGACCCGATCGAGATCCGCGGGCTGGTGGAAGGGTTCCGCAAGGCCCGTGGCGACAACGCGGACTCCGGCCCGTACAACTACTGTGGCCTCGGCTCGGTCAAACCGAACATCGGCCACCTCGAACCCGCTGCGGGGATCGCGGGCGCCATCAAGGTCCTGCTCTCGATGGCGCACGAGAAGATTCCCGGCTTGCCGGACTTCACGAAGCTGAACCCCGCCATCACGCTGGAAGAGACGCCCTTCTACATCGCGGATTCCCCGAGGGAATGGGAGGCGCCGCGCTCGGCGGCGGGCGAGCCGCTCCCACGCCGTGCCGGGGTCAGCTCGTTCGGCTTCGGAGGGACGAACGCGCACGTGATCCTGGAGCAGGCTCCGCCCAGGGAGCCCGTCGCGCCGCAGCCCCGTCCCGCCTACCTCGTCTGCCTGTCCGGCCGGACCGAAACGGCGTTGCGGCGCCGGGCCGGGGACCTGGCGGAGTGGCTCGGGAGGGCGGGAACCGACGTCGACCTGATGGACCTCAGCGCCACCCTGCTGCTGGGACGGGAACACTTCGACGTTCGGGCGGCGTTTGTCGTGCGGAACGTCGCCGAACTGCGGAACAAGCTGAAACGCTTGATGCGCAAGGGCCACGCCGCCAACTGCTTCCACAACCTCGGCGAGGGCGGGAGCCCGCCCGCGACGGCACCCCGGCCGGAACTCCCTGACTTCCACCTCGGTGCGGAGGTTCCCGCCGTCGAGTACGCCGCGCAACTCGCCGCCCTGGCCGAGTCCTTCGCCGCGGGCGCGGACCTCCACGACCGCGACCTCCTCTCCGGGCTCCGGAACGAGAAGCTCCGGCTGCCGACGTACCCGTTCGACGCACAGCGGTTCTGGATCACGGCCGACGCGGCGCCCGACTCCCCGTCAGAGCAGCTGCCCTCGGAGCGAAGTGGCCGACCGGAGGTGGCGGACCTGGTCCGAGCAGACCTCCGCCGTATCGCCTGCGGCGTCCTCAAGCTGTCGGCGGATGGCATCCAACCGGCCGACAAACTCTCCGACCTGGGCTTCGACTCGGTCGGCAACATCCGGTTGGCCACCGAACTGAGCGCGTACTACGGGATCGACCTCACGCCGTCGGACCTCTACACGCACTTCACGTTAGGCATGGTCCAGGACCACCTGGTCCAGGACCACAGCGAAGCCGTGGCGCGGACGTACGAGGGGAAGGCGACCGCGGATCCGCTGCCCCGGCGACCGGACACCGCCCGGTCGTCGCGCCCGGAGCCCGGCGTCTTACCGGCTGCCGCTCCCGGCGAGGACGACATCGCCATCATCGGTCTGAGCGGACGCTTCCCGCAGGCGCGCACAGCCGATGACCTCTGGGACATCCTCGCGGGCGGCCGGGACGTGGTCGGGCCCCTTCCGGTGGAACGACGGCGGGACTGGGCCGAGGCACCCGGCGACCAGGGAGCCAAGGGCGGATGGCTGCCCGGCGCGGCCGAGTTCGACCCGCTGTTCTTCGAGATCGTCCCCAGCGAAGCCGAGGCCATGGACCCGCGGCAGCGACTGCTGCTCCAGGAGTCGTGGCGGGCACTGGAGGACGCGGGCTACGGCGCCGGCAAGCTGCGCGACAGCACGATGGGCATGTTCGTCGGTGCCGAGCAAGGCGACTACCAGCGGGTCACCGGCAGCGATGAAACCCTCACCTCCGCCCACGACGGCATCCTGGCATCGCGCCTGGGATATTTCCTGAACTTCTCCGGACCGGTCCTCGCGGTCAACACGGCGTGCTCGGGCGGGCTGGCCGCCGTACACCAAGCCTGCGTGAGCCTGCGCACCGACGAGTGCGACACCGCGCTCGCCGCGGGCGTCAACATCCTCGCGACCTCCCAGTTCTACCGGCACGCCGGCCGGTCCGGGATGCTGTCCGACGACGGCGTCTGCCGCCCCTTCGACAAACGCGCCAATGGAATGGTCGTGGGCGAGGCGGTCGCCGTCGTGGTGTTGAAGCGCCTCTCGAAGGCGCTGGCGGACGGGGACAGGGTCCACGCCGTCATCAAGGGCAGCGGCATCAACTACGACGGCCGTACGAACGGCATCACCGCGCCCAGCCGGTCGGCGCAGTCCTCGCTGCTGCGCTCCGTGTACGGGCGGTTCGGCATCGACCCGGGCGAGGTCGAGCACGTGGTGGCGCACGGCACCGGCACCCGGCTCGGCGACCCCATCGAGGTGAACGCCCTCGCCGACGCCTACGGCCGGTACACCGACAAGAAGCAGTACTGCGCACTGACTTCGGTCAAGAGCAACGTCGGTCACACCCTGGCCGCGTCCGGGGTGGTGAGCCTGATCGCCCTGGTGCAGTCGCTGCGGCACGAAACCCTGCCCGCGAGCCTGCACTGCGAGCAGGACAGCGACTACATCGACTGGGCGCGGAGTCCCTTCTACGTCAACAAGGAGACCCGTCCCTGGAAGAGCAGGGCCGGCAGGAAGCGGCTGGGAGCGGTCAGTTCCTTCGGAATCAGCGGAACGAACGCCCACGTCGTCGTCGAGGAGTACGACGCGCCGGAAGCCGTGGACACCGGTGCCCCCGGACGGCCCCACCTCCTCGTGCTCTCGGCCAAGACCGGCGAGGCACTGACGGCCAAGGTCGCCGAACTCCTGGCCTTCCTGGAGAACAGAGGCCAGGACCAGGCCGGTCTCGCCCGGATCAGCGCCACGCTCCTCGTCGGCAGGCACCACTTCGCGCACCGCTGCGCACTGCTCGCGGCCACGCCCGAGGAAGCCGCGCGACTGCTCCGCCAGGTACTCGAAGGACAGGAAGCGCCCGACACGTTCCAGGGCGTGCGTCCACGGGACTTCGGACCGCAGACCGCGCTCGCCGAGTACGCCGACCAGTTGGTCGCGCGTGCGGCCGGCTCGACCGGCGACCGGGGCGAGCACCAGGACACCATGCGCGCGCTGGCCGACCTGTACCGCCAGGGCTACGACCTGGAATGGGAGGGCCTGTTCGGCGACCGGGTGCCGCCGGTCACGTCCCTGCCCACCTACCCATTCGCCCGTGAGGAGTTCTGGACCGACGGGCAGCACGAGCCCGCGGTGGAGCAGCCGCCGACCGCGGGCCGCGGGAGCGAGGACCTGCACTTCTACGTGCCGCGCTGGGTGGCGGAACACACCACGGCGGAACCGGGCGCCGGAGCGGGCCCCGGAGCGACCCTGCTCGTCTTCGACGACGAACCGGCCCGCGTCGCGCTCTTCCGCCGGCACCATGCGGGAACCGTGATCCAGGTGCGGTCCGGTGCGTCGTTCGACGAGCACGCCGCAGACCACTACGTCATCGACCGGCGCAGCCAGGCGGACTTCGACCGGCTGCTGACCGCGGTGGACCTGCGCGGGCGGATGCCGCTCGCCGTCGCCAACCTCTGGCCCCTGTCATCGGACGGTCAGGACCGCACGATCGAGCTGGAGAGCCTGCTCCACTTCTTCCGGGCAGCACACCGCACCGGGCTCGAAAGTGAACTCCGGCACCTGTCCGTCGTGCCGGGGGAGCGGGGACCCGCCGGAGCGGCGGCGCAGTCGCTCTCGGGGTTCGCGCGTGCCATGACCCCGGTGAACCACCTGATCCGGATGAACACCCTCGAGTTCGACGAGGTGCGGGAGGCCGAGTCCTTGGTGGCCGGGGTGCTGGACGAACTCCGCGTCGCGGAGGGGACGTCCGCACGCGGCGGGCAGGAGGTCCGGCGAGCCGGTGGCGTGCGTTCGACAAGGGTGTTGCGGCGGTGGACCGGTGGCGTGGACCCCGTGTCGTCCGGCCTGCCGCTGAAGGAGAACGGCGTCTATCTCATCAGCGGGGGAGCGGGCGAACTCGGCGGGCACCTCGGCACATACCTGGCCCAGCAGTGCCGGGCGCGGCTCGTCCTGCTCGGCCGCAAGGCACTGGACCCGGGCTTGCGGGAGAAGATCGCGGCGCTGGAGGCGGCGGGCGCGCAGGTCGAGTACCTGCGCTGCGACGTCGCCGACCGCGACGCTGTGCGCGCCGCGCTGGACGCGGCGCGGGTGCGGTTCGGCCCCCTGGACGGGGTCTTCCACAGCGCCGGCGTCCTGGGGGGTACCGACGTCCTGGCCGCGACGAAGGCCGACGTGGACGGGGTCCTGGCGCCCAAGGTGCACGGAACCGTTCACCTGGACGAGCTGACGCGCGAGGAGTCGCTGGACTTCTTCGTCCTGTTCTCGTCGATCGCCGCCCACCTCGGCGACTTCGGGCAGGGCAGCTACGCGGCCGCCAACCGCTTCCTCGACGCCTACGCCCACCACCGGGAAGCGCTGCGGGCCGAAGGCGAGCGCCGCGGCCGGACCATCTCGGTCGACTGGCCCTACTGGGACGAGGGCGGAATGCTCGGGGACATCGAGCAGGACGCCACGTCGAAGGCCCTCTACTTCGACCACTCCGGCCTTCGCGGCCTCGGGACCGCCGAGGGCATTCGGGCGCTGATGGCGATCCTGGCCTCGGACGAGACACAGGTCGTGGTGGCCAAGGGCGAGCGGGGGAAGATCGAGCGAGTCCTGCGCGTCGCCGACCGTGAGGAGGCGGAGGCGGGGGCCGGGCCCGAGCCGCGGCGCCTGACCGCCGAGCGGGTCGTGGGGGCCGCCCCCGACCTGTTCACCAGGGCCGTCGACTACCTCAAGGACAAGATCTCCCAGGTCTTCAAGATCAAGGCGGAGCGCGTCGACGCCGCCGCCGAACTCGGCGAGTACGGCATCGAGTCGATCCAGATCCTGGAGCTGCTGCGGCTGCTGGGCAAGGACTTCGAGTCCGTCCCCGGCACGCTGTTCTTCGAGTACCGCACCATCCGCGAGCTGGCCGGATACTTCGTCCGCGAACACACGGACCGGATGACGGCACTGCTCGACACCGGTCGTACCGCCGCCGCGGCGACCCCCACCGCGCTGCCGGCCACGACCGGGCAGGCCCGAGTGGCCGGGCGCGTCGTCGAGGCGTCGAGCGGGTCCGGGCGGTCCCGGGACGTGGCCGTCATCGGAATCAGCGGACGCTACCCGCACGCCGACGACCTCGACCAGTTCTGGGAGGTGCTGCGCAAGGGCGAGGACTGCATCGAGGAGATCCCGCCGCACCGGTGGGACAAGGACGCGTACTACGACCCCGAGACCAAGCCCGGCAAGACCACCAGCAAGTGGGGCGGTTTCATCGACGGGGCCGAGAACTTCGACGCCATGTTCTTCGGCATCTCGCCGAAGCGGGCTGCCGCGGCCGACCCGCAGACTCGGCTCGTCCTCCAGGCAGCCTGGGCCGCCATGGAGGATGCCGGGTACACACGGCAGGGCCTGAACCCCGACGGAGCCGGGAAGGTCGGCGTGTACCTGGGCATGACCTGGAACGAGTACCAGCTCTACAGCGGCCAGGACGTGTCCGATCGTGCGGAGGCCGCCAACCTCGTCTCCTACTTCCTCGACCTCCACGGGCCGAGCCTCACCGTCGACACGGCCTGCGCGTCTTCGCTGTACGCGGTCGCCATGGCGTGCGAGAGCATCAGGAGCGGCGAGACGTCGATGGCCTTCGCGGCAGGCGTCAACCTGTCGCTGCACCCGAACAAGTACGTGGCGCTCAGTCAGCTGAACTTCCTCGCCGAAGACGGGCGTTGCCGTTCGTTCGGGGAGGGTGGCACCGGTTACGTCCCGGGGGAGGGCGTGGGCTGCGTCCTGCTGAAGTCCCTGGACCAGGCCGTCGAGGACGGGGACCACATCCACGCCGTGATCCGGGGCGTGGCTACGCGGCACGGCGGAAAGACCAACGGCACCACCGTGCCCAACCCGTCGGCGCAGGCTGACCTGGTGGTGGCCGCGCTGCGGGACGCGGGGATCTCCGCGCAGGACGTCAGCTACGTCGAGGCGCACGGGACCGGCACGTCGCTGGGCGACCCGATCGAGATCACCGGTCTGACCCGGGCGTTCCGTGAGGACACCGACAGGTCGGGGTTCTGCTCGATCGGGTCGGTCAAGTCGAACATCGGCCACCTGGAGGCCGCGGCGGGCATCGCGGGCATCACCAAGGTGGTCCTGCAGATGCGGCACGGGATGATCGCGCCTTCGCTGCACTCGCGGCAGTTGAACCCCTACATCGACTTCTCCGACTCGCCGGTCCGTGTGCAGCAGGAGCTGGCGCAGTGGAAGCGGCCCACGCGGACCGTCGCGGGGGTGACCACGGAAGTGCCCCGCATCGCCGGTGTCTCCTCGTTCGGTGCCCATGGCGCCATCGCCAGCGTGGTGATCGAGGAGCACACCCGGCCGGAGGACCGGCCGGCGCCCGACCCGGCACCGGAGCTGGTGGTGCTGTCGGCGAAGAACGCCGAGCGCCTGCGGGAGAAGGTGCGGGCGCTGGTGCGGTGGCTCCCGGAACAGGGCCGGACCGCCCGGCTGGGGGACATCGCGTACACGCTTCAGGTCGGCAGGGAAGCTATGGAGGAGCGGCTCGCCCTGGTGGTGGAGAGCCGGGACGAACTGCGCGAGAAGCTCCGGGCGTTCCTCGACGGGGCGCGGGAGATCGACGGTGTGTGCCGCGGCCGGACGCGGCGGACCCGCGAAGAGCTCGCGGACTTCGAGGCCGACGAGCAGAGGCAGCAGACGGTGCGGTACTGGCTCGAGCGCGGTGAGCACAGGCAGCTGATGGACATCTGGGCAGACGGCCTGAGCGTGGACTGGAAGCTCCTCGCCCGCACCACGACGCCGCGCCGGGTTCCCCTGCCCACGTACCCCTTCGCGCCCGAGCGCCACTGGGTCACCGCACCGCGCGAATCCGGGGCTGCCGGCGGCGAAGGCATCGCCCGGTTGCACCGGTTGGTGCACACCAACACGTCCACCCTGGAGGCCCAGCGGTTCGACTCGGTGTTCTCCGGTGACGAGTTCTTCCTGCGGGACCACGTCGTCAAGGGCGGCCGTGTGCTGCCGGGTGTGGCCTATCTGGAGATGGCGCGGGCGGCCGTGGCGGCGTCGGTCGAGAGCCGTCCGGACGGACTGACGCTGCGCAACGTGGTGTGGGCGCGTCCGGCCAAGGTGGGGGAGCGGCCTGTCCGGCTCCGCACGACGTTGTCCGCCGCGGCGGACGGCGAGGTCGCGTTCGAGGTTTCCGGTCTGCCGGAGGCGGCCGGCGACGAGGCGGTGCCCGTGGTGCACAGCCAGGGCGTGGTGTCGCTCGGCGAGCCGGCGTCCGCCGAACCGGTGGACCTGGCGGGACTGCGGGCCGTGTGCGAGGAGACGCGGCTCGACTCGGAGCACTGCTACCAGGCCTACCAGCGGCTGGGCCTGGCGTACGGGCCCGCGCACCGCGGGGTCGAGAGCGTCTGGGCCGGGGGCGGTCAGGCGCTCGCCCGGCTGCGGCTGCCCGCGGAGGTGCACGACTCGCTCGACGCGTTCGTACTGCACCCGAGCTTGCTGGACGCGGCGTTACAGGCGGCCATCGGTCTGGGGCCGGTCGAGGAAGCGGCCCACATTCCGTTCGCGTTGGACGAGCTGCAGGTCTTCGGGCCATGCAGCGAGGTGATGTGGGCCTGGGTGCGCCGCAGTGCGGACGACCGGCCCGAGAGCCGCGTGCGCAAGCTCGACATCGACCTGTGCGACGGATCGGGTGCCGTGTCCTGCCGGTTCAAGGGGTTCACCGCCAGGCCGTATGAGGCGGAGGACGCGACCGCGCGGCCCCGGCCGGAACTGCCCGACCTGCTCGCTCCTGAGCCGGACGCCGCCTCCGCCGCACCGGCTGTGAGCGGCGACGGGCTCGACGACCGGACCTCTCGGTACCTCATCAGGCTGCTGGCGTCGGAGCTGGGACTGTCCGCGGACCGGATCGACGCCGACGACGCGTTCGAGGTCTACGGCATCGACTCCGTCATGACGATGGCCCTGACCACCAAGCTGGAGCAGGTCTTCGGATCGCTGCCCAAGACCCTGTTCTTCGAGTACCAGAGCATCCGCGCCCTGACGCGGTACTTCCTGGAGGCCCACGCGGACGAACTGAGGCCCCTGCTCGGCGGAGACACCGCCGACGAGAACCCTGTCGGCGCCCCCGCTGCGGTGGGCCGTTCGGTCGCGGCGTCCCAGAGCCGCTTCACGCCGGTGACCCGACGTGTGGCGCGGTCCCGTGCGGAGGCTGCCGAGGGTTCCGTCGACGTCGCCGTCATCGGCCTGGCGGGGCGTTACCCGCAGGCGCGGACGGTGCGGGAGTTCTGGCGGAACCTGGTCGAGGGCAAGGACTGTGTCACCGAGGTTCCGCGGGACCGGTGGGACCACAGCCGGTACTTCGACCCGGACGTCAACGCCGCGGACAGGACGTACTCGAAGTGGGGCGGCTTCCTGGAGGGGGCGGACCACTTCGATCCGCTGTTCTTCAACATCTCTCCGCGTGAGGCGGAGTACATGGACCCACAGGAGCGGATATTCCTGGAGTGCGTGCAGGAGACGTTCGAGGACGCGGGGTACACCCGTGCGGCGTTGAGCCGCGATCGGGGCGAGGGCGGTCCGGGCGGGAACGTCGGCGTGTTCGTCGGGGTGATGTACGAGGAGTACCAGCTGTACGCCGCTCAGGAGCAGGCCAGGGGCCGGAACCTCACGCTGGCAGGCAGCGCGTCGTCGATCGCGAACCGCGTGTCGTACTTCTTCGATCTGCACGGGCCGAGCATGGCCGTCGACACGATGTGCTCCTCGTCGCTCACGGCGATCCAGCTGGCGTGCCAGAGCCTGCTGACGCGTGGGTGCGAGCTGGCCGTCGCGGGCGGTGTGAACCTCTCTCTGCACCCCAACAAGTACCTGATGCTCGCGGGCGGCAAGTACCTGTCGAGCAAGGGGCAGTGCGAGAGCTTCGGCGAGGGGGGCGACGGTTACGTACCGGGTGAGGGTGTCGGCGCCGTCCTGCTGAAGCCGTTGGCGAGGGCGGTGGAGGACGGCGACACGATCTACGGTGTCATCCGGGGCGTGGCCGTCAACCACGGCGGCAAGACGAACGGCTACTCGGTTCCCAACCCCCGTGCGCAGTACGACGTCATAGGCCAGGCACTGCGGGAAGCGGGCGTGGACGCGCGGTCGGTGAGCTACGTCGAGGCGCACGGCACCGGCACGTCGCTCGGCGACCCGATCGAGGTCGCGGGCCTGACGAAGGCGTTCCGCGAATACTCCGACGACAACCAGTTCTGCGCGATCGGGTCGGTGAAGAGCAACATTGGACACGCGGAGAGCGCCGCGGGCATCTCCGGTCTGACCAAGGTGCTGCTGCAGATGAAGTACGGGCAGCTGGTGCCCTCGCTGCATTCGGAGGTGCTGAATCCGCACATCGACTTCGAGAGCAGTCCCTTCGCCGTGCAGCGCGAGTTGTCGACGTGGCAGCGGCCGCTGTCGGCCGACGGCACGGAGCTGCCGCGTATCGCCGGGATCTCCTCGTTCGGTGCGGGCGGCTCCAACGCTCACCTGATCGTGGAGGAGTACGTCCCCGAGTCGGCGCGACAGCGCCCGCAGGACAGCCCGGCGGTCGTCGTGCTCTCCGCGAGGACACCGGAGGCCCTGCGGCAGCGGGCCGAGCAGTTGGTCCGGTGGATCGATGAGGAAGACGGTGCCGAGGCTTCGCTCGCGGACGTCTCGCACACCCTGCAGACGGGCCGGGAGGCCTTCGAGGAGCGTCTCGGTCTCGTGGTGGACACGACCGCCGACCTCGTCGCCAAGCTGACGCGCTTCCTCGACGACGGCGATGTTCCCGGTCTGCACAGGGGAACGGTCAAGCGGCGCCAGGACGACGCGCTGCAACTCTTCGCCGCGGACGAGGACATGGCCCGCACGCTGGACGCGTGGGCGCAGAAGGGCAAGTTCGACAAGCTGCTCAAGCTGTGGGTGACGGGCGTGGCGGTCGACTGGGGGAAGCTCCCTCGTCGAGGCGTGCCGCGTCGCATCCCGATGCCGGCCTACCCCTTCCAGCGCGAGCGCTACTGGCCTGCCACGAGCACGGACAGCGAGCTGCCGCTGCGCGCGGCGGGACAGCTCCACCCGCTGGTGCACACGAACACGTCCAGCCTGAGCGGGCAACGGTTCACCTCCGTGTTCACCGGCGACGAGTTCTTCCTGGCCGACCACCGCGTACACGGTGAGCGCGTGCTCTCCGCGGCGGCCTGCCTGGAGCTGGTGCGGGCCGCCGTCGAGGCGTCGCTGGACGAGCCGCACGGTGCGCTGAGCATCGCCGATGTCGTGTGGGCGCGGCCGGTGACGGTGGGGGAGGGGCATCAGGCCGTCGAGGTGCGCCTGCTGCCCAGGGGACAGGACGAGATCGGCTACGAGATCGTCAGCCGGCAGTTCGACGCGGCCCCCGTGGTCCACGGCGAAGGCGTGGTGCGGGTGCCGCTGGACCCCGCCGCGGGTCCCACGCCCGTCGAGGTGGACATGGCGCGCCTGCGCGCGGAGTGCGAGAGCACCACGGTGGACGCCGACCAGGTCTACGACTGGTTCCTGGCGCAGGGCATAGCCTACGGCCCCGGGCACCGGGGCATCGAGCGCCTGTGGATCGGCGACGGTCAGGTCGTGGCCCGGTTGACGCTGCCGGACGCCGTCGGCACGACCCTGCGGACCTACGGGCTGCACCCCGCCCTGCTGGACTCCGCGCTCCAGGCCTGCGTCGGCATGGTGCCGGGGGAGGGGGCGCGGCGCGAACTGCTCCTGCCTTTCGCCGTGGACGAGGTACAGGTCCTCGGCGCGTGCACCGCCTCGATGTGGGCGTGGGTGCGCGATGGCGCCGACGCGTCGGCGTCCGCCGGTTCCACGGTCCGCCGTCTCGACATCGACATCTGCGATGACGCGGGGACGGTGTGCGTGCGGCTCAGGGGCGTCTCGCTGCGGCCGCTCCCGGCGGAGCAGCCCACGGGTGAACTGTTCGCCGTGCCGTGCTGGGTCGCCCATGACCGGACGCGGGACGCGCAGGAGGCGGAAGGCACCCCTGCCACGCTGGCCGTGCTCATCGGTCTTCCCGAGGTCGCGGAGGTGCTGCGCTCACGCGGCGCCGGACGGGTCGTGCTCCTGGACTCCCGTTCGGCGAGGATCGACGGGCGTTACTCCGACTACGCGCGGCAGGTCTTCGCGACGGTCAAGGAACTGCTCGGCGAACGGGCGCATCACGCCGTCCGCGTCCAGTTGGTCGTCCCGGCCGACGCGGACGCGTGGCTGTGGACGGGGCTGGCAGGCATCCTCAAGACGGCTCAGCTGGAGAACCCCCGTGTTTCGGGGCAGCTGGTCCTGGTCGACCCGCAGGACGGGCCGGAGCGTGCCGCGTCCTGTGTGGACTCCGATCGGGCCGCGCCGGCGGACGCGGCGGTCCGGTACCGGTCCGGTGTGCGCGAGGTGCTGCGGTGGCGTGAGTTCGAGGGCGCACCCGCGTACCCGCTGCCGTGGAAGGACGGCGGCGTCTACCTGATCACTGGTGGTGCCGGTGGGCTGGGCGCGTTGTTCGCGCGGGACATCGCCACGAAGGTGGACCGGCCCCGGATCGTGCTGGCCGGGCGTGCCGCGCGGGACGAGAGCAAGGACGCGCTCGTGGAGCAGCTGCGGCTGCTGGGCGCCGATGTGGTCTACCGGCAGGCGGACGTCGGCGTCGAGGAGGACGTCGTGGCGCTCGTGGGCTGGATGCGCCGGACGTACGGCCGGGTGGACGGGATCCTGCACTCCGCCGGAGTGCTTCGGGACGGTTTCATCCTGCAGAAGTCGGCCGAGGACTTCTCCGCCGTCCTCGGCCCGAAGGTCTCCGGCCTGGTGCACCTGGACTCCGCGACCCAGGACGCGGACCTGGACTTCCTCGTCCTCTTCTCGTCCTTCTCCGGTGCGTTCGGCAACGTGGGACAAGCCGACTACGCTGCGGCGAACGCGTTCATGGACGCCTACGCGGGGTACCGGAACGGCCTCGTGGAACAGGGCAGGCGCCGGGGGCGGACGGTGTCGGTCAACTGGCCGCTGTGGGCCGACGGCGGGATGCACGTCGATCCGGGCGTCGAACAGTGGCTGTGGGCGCAGTTCGGCCTGGTCCCGCTGCGCGAGGACACCGGGGTGCGGGCTCTGTACCGGGCGCTGGCCGCGCCGGACGACCAGGTCCTCGTGCTCGAAGGCGACCGCGCCCGGATGAGGCACACTCTGCTGGCCGCCGACGAGTCCGGGTCCACGACCGCACCGCGGCGGGCAGAGGACCGTCGCTCGTCGCAGTCGTCGCAGTCGTCGCAGTCGTCGCAGTCGTCGCAGTCGTCGCCGGAGAAGGTGGAGACGGCGGAAGGCCTGGCCGGCAGGGCCGAGGCGTACTTCAAGAAGCAGCTGTCGTCGGTGATCAACCTGCCTCCGGCCAAGATCGACGCAGAGGCGCAGCTCGATGACTACGGCGTCGACTCCGTGATGACCATGGACATGACGCGGGCCCTGGAGGAGGTCTTCGGGTCACTGTCGAAGACCCTGTTCTTCGAGCACCGCACCATCGAGGCGCTCGCCGCTCATTTCCTCGACGCCCACCCGGACCGGATGCGTGAACTCCTGTCCGCCGGAGAGAGCGGCCCCGGTGCCGGGGGAACGGTCCGCGCCACCTCCTCGACGAGCCCCGCTGAGCGGGAGGGCCCGTGGCGGGCTTCCGTGCCCGTCACAGCCGCGGCCCCCACGCGGGCCGCCGACCCGGAGGCCGTCGCCGCGGGGCGGATGGACATCGCGATCGTCGGCCTGGCGGGTCGCTACCCGCAGGCGCGCGACGTGGCGGAGTTCTGGGAGAACCTCGCGGCGGGCAGGGACAGCGTCACCGAGATCCCCGAGTCGCGCTGGAACCACGGGCAGTTCTTCGACCCGGACAAGGACGCCGTCGGTAAGGCGTACAGCAGGTGGGGCGGCTTCCTCGACGGTGCTTACGACTTCGACCCGCTGTTCTTCAACATCTCCCCGCGCGAGGCGGAGATCATGGATCCGCAGGAGCGACTGTTCCTCCAGTGCGTCCACGAGACCCTGGAGGACGCCGGGTACACGCGGGGCGGCCCCAAAAGCCGGACCGGCAACGTGCTGGACGGGCGGGTCGGCGTGTTCGTCGGTGTGATGTACGAGGAGTACCAGCTCTTCGGCGCCCAGAACCAGGTGCTGGGCGGTGCGTCGGCAGTGGCGGGCAGTTCGGCCTCCATCGCCAACCGGGTGTCGCACGTCTGCGGGTTCAACGGTCCGAGCATGAGCATCGACACGATGTGCTCGTCTTCGCTGACGGCGGTTCATCTCGCGTGCCAGAGCCTCAGGTGCGGTGAGTCCGAGGTGGCGGTTGCGGGCGGTGTCAACCTCTCGCTGCACCCGAACAAGTATCTGCTGCTGAGCCAGGGCAAGTTCGCCTCCAGCGACGGCCGGTGCCGCAGCTTCGGTGCCGGTGGCGACGGCTATGTGCCCGGTGAGGGCGTGGGTGCGGTCCTGCTGAAGCCGCTGGCGCGGGCGATCGCCGACGAGGACAGGATCTACGGCGTCATCAAGGGCACCTCGGTCAACCACGGCGGCGGTGCCGGCGGCTACACGGTGCCCAACCCCAAGGCACAGTCGGAGGTGATCCGTCGCGCCCTGGAGACGGCCGGGGTCGGCGCGCGTGCGGTGAGCTACGTCGAGGCGCACGGCACCGGGACCGCGCTGGGTGATCCGATCGAGATCACGGGTCTGTCGAATGCCTTCTCGGAGCACACCGGTGACAAGCAGTTCTGCGCGATCGGTTCGGTGAAGAGCAACATCGGTCACGCCGAGAGCGCCTCGGGCATCGCGGGCATCACCAAGGTGCTGTTGCAGCTGCGGCACGGCAAGCTGGCGCCCTCCCTGCACGCGGAGACGTTGAACCCGCACATCGATTTCGCGGACACCCCGTTCGTCGTCCAGCGCGAACTGGCCGACTGGGCCCGGCCCGTCCTGCCCGATGGCGGCACGGGTGCGCAGTCGCCTCGCGTCGCCGGGGTCTCGTCCTTCGGCGCGGGCGGATCGAACGCCCACGTCGTCATCGCGGAGTACGTCCCGGACGGCCACGAGGACAGGCATCAGCTCGACCCCGCGCTCGGTGCGCTGGTGCCGTTGTCGGCGCGGACCGAGAACGGGCTGCGGGCGCAGGCCGAGAACCTGCTGGAGTGGCTGGAGCGGCCGGAGAACGCGGCCGTGGGGCTCGCGGACGTGGCCTACACGCTGCAGGTCGGCCGGGAAGCGATGGAGGAGCGGCTGGGTGTTCTCGCCGCGTCCGTGGCGGACCTGGTGGCGAGGCTGCGCGGTTTCCTGACCTCGGACAGCGGTGTCACCGGGGACGTGGTGCGCGGCTCGGCCAGGCGTGACAGCGCCGTGCGCACGCTGCTCTCCGCCGATGCCGATCTGAGCACGATGATCTCGACCTGGGCCGACAAGGGTAAGTACGACAAGCTCCTGGAACTGTGGGCGAACGGTGTGCCCGTCGACTGGCGCGTTCTTTACGACGGCCCGATCCCGCGCCGCATCGGACTGCCGACCTACCCCTTCGCCCGCGAGCGCTACTTCCCCTTCGACGACCAGCCGCTCACCGCGGGAGACCACGCCCGCCCGGGTGGGTCCCCGGCCGGTGCGCCCGCGGAGCGCGCGCGGCCTCTCGTCTTCGTCGAGGACTGGGAGCCGGAGCGCCTGCCGGAAAGCCCGGCCCGGCGGCTCGGCAACATCGTCTGCCTGTGCAGCGGTTCCGAGCGCCAGGCCGAGGTCGCGCGGGCGGTCCGGGCGCTCGACCCCGACGCCCGCGTCGCCTTCGTCGGGCAGGGCGCCGCCTTCCGCCGGATCTCCCCGGACTCGTACGAGGTCCGCACGGCGGAGGCCGGTGACTACGCGGACGCGTTCGGTGCCATCGCCGCGAGCCACGGCGACATCGACGCCGTCCTGGACCTCTGGAGCCTTGAACCGGGTGCGCGCCCCGACGACGTCAGCGAGGTTGTCCTCGCCCTCCAGGCTCTGGCGCGGGCCGAGGTCTCCGCACGGCGGTTCGTGCTCGCGGGTCAGTACCGCGACGGTGTCGAGCGCGCCCACCTCGAAGCGGCCATCGGTTTCGAGCGCTCGCTGGGGCTCGTCCTGCCGCGGCCCGCGTTCACGGTCGTTCTGCAGGACGCCGCTGATCCGCAGCGGCCCGTCGGAGTCGCGGGCTGGGTCGAGCGGCTGGTCGCCGAAGTGCGCCAGGAGACCGCGTCCAGCGCCCTGTACCGGGACGGCGGGCGTTTCGTCAGCCGCGTACGGCAGGCAGAGGTGACCGAGGCTCCCAGCGTCTTCAAACGCGGCGGGACCTACCTCATCACCGGTGGTCTCGGCGGCCTCGGGCTGATCGTGGCCGAGCACCTCATCCGCGGCTACGAGGCCAATGTCGTGCTGACCGGTCGCTCCGCGCCGGACGCGCGGCGGCAGGAGAAGCTGCGCGAACTCGGCGCGGACAAGGTCCTGTACACACGGGCGGACGTCTGCGACGCGGGCGACGTGAAACGCGTCCTGGCGCAGGCGCGTGAGCGGTTCGGGCCCGTGCACGGCGTCATCCACGCCGCGGGGGTCGCCGGCGGGGGGAGCATTTTGGACAAGAGCGTGGCCGCCTTCGAGCAGACGGCGGCCGCCAAGATCGCCGGCACGCTCGCGCTCGACGAGGCGCTCGCGGGCGAGGTCCTCGACTTCGTCTGCTACTTCTCCTCGACCTCCGCGGTGATCGGTGACTTCGGCGCCTGCGACTACGCGTTCGGCAACCGCTTCCAGACGGCCTACGCCGCCCACCGCGGCGAACGGGGCGCCGCGGGGGAGGTCTCCGGCAAGACCGTGGTGATCAACTGGCCGCTGTGGCGCGACGGCGGCATGAGCCTCGACGAGGATGCCTCCGACCTGTATCTGCGCTCCAGTGGTCAGGACTTCCTGGAGACCCGGGACGGACTCCGGCTGTTCGAGGCCCTGTTGGCCCAGGACGCCGTCCAACACATGGTGGTGGTCGGGGAGCCGAGCCGGGTGCACCGCTTCCTCGGCCTGCTGCCGCCTCGGCCGGCGGCCGCTGCCGCTGGGCCCTCCGTCGCCGAGCCCTCCGCCGCGTCCGTCACGCCGCGTCCCGGGCCGTCGGGGACGAGCGTCGACGAGGACTTGGACCAGGACCTCCGGGACATCATCTGCCGCGTCGTGAAGGTCTCACCCGACAGGATCCACGAGGACGACAGCCTCTCCGAGTACGGCTTCGACTCGGTGAGCCTCGTCGAACTGGCCGTCGGCATCGGGCGGCGCATCGGCGTCGAGATCACACCGTCGATCTTCTTCAGCCACCCCACGCTCGGGAAGCTGCGGAACCATCTCCTCGGCAAGTACCGGGACGTCCTCGAGGCGCTCTACGGCGCGGCATCCGCGTCGGAGGCGGTCGAACTGCCCGTCGCGCCCGTTGAGCCTGTCGCGCCCGTTGAGCCTGACGTGCCCCTCCGGGAGGAGACCGCGCCGGCCGCGCAGGTGGGCTCCGCGCCCCGGGCGCGGTCCGCGGCCGCCCGCCCGGGGAGCGACGCCGTGGCCATCATCGGCATGAGCGGGCGCTTCCCCGGTGCGCGCGACGTCGATGAGCTGTGGTCCGTCCTCTCGGAGGGCCGCGACGTCGTCAGCCCGGTCGGTGCCGAACGGCTCGCGTTGTGGGGCGAGGGGGCGGACAGCCCGCTCGCTGCCTTCCGCTGCGGTCAGCTCTCGGGGGCGGAGGAGTTCGACCCGCTGTTCTTCGAGATCTCCCCGAAGGAGGCTCGTGGCATGGACCCGCGTCAGCGCCTGCTCCTGCAGGAGTCGTGGCGGGCGCTGGAGGACGCGGCGTGGAAGCCCGGTTCGCCGGGCAGGGTCGGCATGTTCGTGGGCGTCGAGCACGGCGACTACGAGGGCCTGGCCGAGAGCACCGGCAGCATCACCGCCAACCACGACGGTGTCCTCGCCGCGCGGCTCGCCCACTTCCTCGACTTCACCGGCCCGGTCCTGGCGATCAACACCGCCTGCTCGTCCGGGCTCGTGGCGGCCCATCAGGCCTGCCTGAGCATCCGCGACGGCGAGTGCGACACGGCCCTCGCGGCGGGCGTCAGCCTGATCACCACGCCCCGGCAGCTCACCGACATGCGGCAGGCGGGAATGCTCTCCGAGGACGGCGTCTGCTACGCCTTCGACGAGCGGGCCAACGGCATGGTGGTCAGCGAAGCCGTCGCCGTCGTCGTACTGAAACGGCTGTCGGCGGCCATCGCGGACGGGGACCGGATCCACGGCGTCATCCGCGCCGGCGGGATCAACTACGACGGCAAGTCCAACGGCATCACCGCCCCCAACGGTGCCGCGCAGGTCGAACTCCTGCGGTCGACCTACGAGAAGTACGACGTCGACCCGGCGGAGATCGACTACCTGGTCGCCCACGGCACGGGCACCCGACTCGGCGACCCGGTGGAGGTCAACGCGCTCAACGACGCCTTCACCGGCCTCACCGGCAAGCGGCGGTACTGCGCGCTGACCTCGACCAAGTCCAACGTCGGCCACACGCTCGCGGCGTCCGGGCTGGTCAGCCTGATCGGGGTCCTCCAGGCCATGCGCCACGAGACCATCCCGGCCAGCCTGCACTGCGAGCGGGAGAGCACCTACATCGACTGGCAGGACAGCCCGTTCTTCGTGAACCGGGCGAACAGACAGTGGCCGCGCACGGCGGGGCGCGAGCGCGTCGCGGCCCTGAGCGCCTTCGGTATGAGCGGAACCAACGCACACATGGTGGTGGAGAGCTTCGTGACGCCCGACGAGCACGACGTGACGACGCCCGCCCACCTCTTCGCCGTGTCGGCGAAGGATCCGGAGGCGCTGCGGCAGCGGGTCGCCGACCTGGTCGACTTCCTCGACGGCGCCGCCGGTGGGCACAGCGCGCGCCAGGTCAGTGCGACACTGCTCGACGGCCGGGCCCACTTCCGCCACCGGTGCGCCGTGGTGGCCCGCGACACGGGTGAGGCCGCGCGCCTGTTCCGCGATTGGCTGGGCGGCGCGACGGTGCCCGACGCCGTCGACGGCAGTGTGCCGAAGGGCTTCGCCCCGCGGGCCGAGGTGCTGGAGGCCGGCAACGACCTGGTGCGCGAAGCGACCCTGCTGCGCCACGACCAGCCGGCGTTCGTGGAGGCGCTGCGCGCTGTCGCGAAGCTCTACTGCCAGGGACACGACCTGGATTGGCGGGCACTGTTCGGCGGCAGGCGGCCGACTCCCGTGTCGCTGCCCGGGTATCCGTTCGCCAAGAGGCGTTGCTGGCCTGCCGACGTCGCGCCGCTGTCTGAGGCGGTACAGGGCGAAGCGGTCGAGGCCGAACCGGCCGAGGCCGAACCGGTCGACGGCGGGAGCGTCGACGACGTCCGGCTGCGGCGGGTGATCGCGGACTCCGGAAGCGGCCGCGGTTTCGACGACGACCTCCTCTGCGGGCTGTTGGTCACGCAGTTGCAGGCGCTCGGCATGGCGGCGGAGGGCAGCGGCTTGGTCGCCGGCCTTCGCGACGGCCTGAAGCCGGACCGTGTCCGCAGCCGCTGGCTCGACGAGAGCCTCCGCTTCCTGGCCGAGCACGGCTACCTGGAACTGGACGCGGGGTACTACACGCTGACCCCGAGGGCCTCGGCGGGCGGTGGCACCGCGTGGCAGCGCTGGGCGGCCGTCTGCCGGGAGAGCGGAAACACGAACCCCTACGTCAACCTTTTGGACCAGGCGATCCGCGGGTGCCCGGACGTCCTTTCTGGACGAAGCAGGGGAACCGACGTGATCTTCCCCGATGCCTCGACGTCACTGGTCGAGGGCGTCTACCGGCGGTGCGACAGCGCCGAAGCCCTCAACGAGGTCGTCGCGGAGCAGGTGGCGGACCGCGTCGAGGCCCTGCTCGCCGCGGATCCCGGCCGTCGGGTCCGTGTACTGGAGATCGGTGCGGGCACGGGAGGCACCACCGACAAGGTGTTGCGCGCGCTGAGCCGTCACCGGGACAGCATCGCGGAGTACTGCTACACCGATGTCTCCCCCCACTTCCTGCGCACGGGGAAGAAGGAGTTCGGCGCCGACCACCCGTACCTGCGGTACGAGCTCTTCGATGTGGAGCGCAGCCCGGCCGGTCAGGGCCTGGCCGAGGCGACGTACGACATCCTCCTCGCGACCAACGTCCTGCACGCCACCGGCGACGTCCGGGCGGCGGTGCGCCACGCGCGGACACTGCTGGGGCCCGACGGCACACTCGTGTTGAACGAGCTGGCCGCCCGCACCCTGTTCTCGCACCTGACCTTTGGCCTGCTCGACGGGTGGTGGCTCTACCGGGATCCGGAGCTGCGGATCCACGGATGCCCCGCGCTGGAGCCCGACCGCTGGCGGGCGGTGCTGCACGACGAGGGCTTCGCGGCCGTGTCCTTCCCCGCCGCCGCGGTCCACGACGCCGGGCACCAGGTCGTCGTCGCCCGCACCGGCGCCGGGGCACTCGCGCCGGACGCGGACCACCAGGACCTCGACGCGCAGGCACTCGACACGGAGGAACCGGACGCGCAGGCACTCGACGCGCACGTGCGGCGCGAGATCGTGGCGCAACTGCGGAAGGCCCTGGAACTGGAGGAGGACGAGATCCACGTAGAGGACTCGTTCGCGGACTACGGCGTGGACTCCATCGTCGGCGTCCAACTGGTCCGGGACCTCAACGAGATCCTCGGCGGGGTGCTGGAGCCCACCGACCTGTTCGACCACAGCTCGGTCCGGCGGCTGGCGGCCTACGTCACCGAGACCTTCCCGGCGCGGGTCGGCGCCCTCCTCGCGCGACCAGTGCAGGCTCCGCAGGCCGCGCTCCGTACGGTGGACGCGGCACCCGCGGCGAGCACGGCCGACGCCGGCGCGGTGCGGGCCGGGAACACCGAACCGCACCTGGAACCGATCGCGATCATCGGCATGAGCGGGCGGTTCGGCCGGGCGGAGAGCGTCGACCGGCTGTGGGAGCACCTCGCCGACGGCGAGAGCCTGGTCGGCGAGATCACCCGCTGGGACATCTCGCGGTTCGTCGCGCCCGGTGCGGACTTCCCCAGGCACGCGTCGCTGATGACCGACATCGATCGGTTCGACCCGGCGTTCTTCCAGATATCAGGTGTCGAGGCGGCCTACATGGACCCTCAGCAGCGCATCGCCCTGGAGGAGTCCTGGCGGGCGTTCGAGGACGCGGGCTACGCCGGGGCGGGGGCACAGAGCACCAACTGCGGTGTCTACATCGGTACGCAGCCCGTCGACTACCTGCCCTCGCCAGGCGCGGACGCCCCGGCGCAGGCCATGTGGGGCAACGCCGAGTCGATCATGCCTGCCCGCATCTCGTACCACCTCGACCTGCGGGGTCCCGCCGTCGCCGTCGACACGGCGTGCTCGGGCTCGCTGGTCGCCGCACACCTGGCGTGCCAGGCACTGCGCGCGGGCGAGGTCGAAATGGCCCTGGCCGGTGGGGCCTCCGTCCAGTGCGCGCCCCACTACTACCTGCAGGCCCACCGGGCGGGGATGCTCTCCGCGACCGGGCGCTGCCACGCCTTCGACGAGCGGGCGGACGGCTTCGTACCCGGTGACGGCGTCGGCTTCGTCGTGCTCAAGCGCCTGAGTGACGCGCTCGCCGACGGCGACCACATCCACGGCCTCATCCGCGGCTCCGGCCTCAACCAGGACGGCACCTCCAACGGCATCACCGCGCCGAGCGCGAAGTCCCAGGAACAGCTGCAGCGGGCCGTCTACGACAAGTACGGCGTCGACCCCGCCGACCTCGGCCTCGTCGAGGCGCACGGCACCGGCACCCGGCTCGGCGACCCCATCGAGTTCCAGGCGCTGACCCGGGCGTTCCGCGGCTACACCGACCGGCGGCAGTACTGCGCCATCGGCTCGGTCAAGACCAACATCGGTCACACGTCGCCGACAGCGGGCGTGGCCGGGCTCATCAAGATCCTGCTCGCGCTGCGGCACCGCGAGATCCCGCGCTCCTTGAACTTCGAGCAGGGCAACGCGCACATCGACTTCGCGGCGAGCCCGTTCTACGTCAACACGGCCCACCGGGACTGGACCACCGAGGCCGGCCGCCCGCGGCTCGCGGCGCTGAACTCCTTCGGGTTCAGCGGGACCAATGCCCACATGGTGGTCGAGGAAGCGCCCGTGCGGCCGCGTGACGGGGTGCGCCTGCCCGCCCACCTCATCGCGTTGTCCGCCCTCTCCCACGAGCAACTGCGTACCCAGGCCGAGCAGTTGACGGACCACCTGCGCGCCCACCCCGACACCGACCTGGGCGACGTCAGCCTGACGCTGCTGCTCGGGCGCAGGCACTGCCCGGTCCGGCTGGCCTGTGTCGCGCGGACCACCGACGAGCTGGTGGACCGGCTGCGGGAGTGGTTGTCGACCGGACGCGAGGAGCACGTACGCGTCGCCGACCTGTCCGAGAGACGCCCGAGCGGGGACGCCGCGCGGGAGCAGCGCGGCAACTCCCACATCCGGCAGTGCGCCGCCGGTACGTCGCAGAGCGACCGCGTCGAGCACCTCGCGGTCGTCCGCGACCTCTACCTCCAGGGCCACGAACTGGCGTACGCGGAGCTGTTCGCAGGCAGTGCGCACCGGCGGACCCCACTGCCGACGTACCCCTTCCAGCGCCAGCGGTACTGGCTGCCCGAGGCGGTCGAGGCTCCCAGCAGGCCCCCCGCCGCGCGCGTGGAGCCCGTACCCGCGGGGCCCCCCGTACCCGCGGAACGCTCGGCATCCCCGGCAGGTGGGAACCACCTCACGCTGGCACCCGTGTGGGTCCGGGACCGGACCCCCGCGCAGGAGCCTCCCCCGCAGGCCGGCGTGGTCGTGTTCGGCGCAGACGCCACCGAACGCGCTCGGCTCGCGGCCGTGTCCGGCGCGCCGGCCTTCCTCGACCTCGAGCCCACGCTCAGCGTGGACGCGCTGACCGCGTGGCTGCGGGGCGCCGGGGACATCCGGCACCTGGTCTGGATCTCGCGTACGGGGGAGGACTCGGACGCCACCGCGCTGCTCCGGCGGGCCGATGCCGGAGTGGTCGTGTTCTTCCGCCTCATCAAGGCGCTGCTCGCGCTGGGGCATGCGGGTTCGGACCTGACCTGGACCGTCGTCACCCGGCAGACGCAGCCCGTACTGCGCGGCGAGCGGGTACACCCCGCCGACGCGGCCGTGCTGGGCCTGACCGGCGTGATGGCGAAGGAACTCCCCAACTGGCGGGTGAACTCGCTCGACCTCGGTGCGGGCGATGCCCTCCCCGTGTCCACCCTGCTCAGTGCTTCCTCACAACCGGTCCGGGCGTTGCGCGGCGGGCAGTGGTTCCGCCGACGGCTGGCGCCCGCCGCGCTCGCCACGCCGTCCCACAGCCCCTACACCAGGGGAGGCGTGTACGTCGTCCTGGGCGGGGCCGGTGGCCTCGGCGAGATCTGGAGCGAGGACGTGATCCGGCGCTTCGGCGCCCAGGTCGTGTGGATCGGCAGGCGGGAACTGGACGACGACATCCAGCGCAAGATCGACAGGTTGGCCGCGCTCGGCCCCGCGCCCTGGTACGTACGCGCCGACGCCGCCGACCGCGAGTCCCTCGCCGCCGCCCACGCGCGGATCAAGCAGCGTTTCGGCACGGTCAACGGCGTGGTCCACTCCGTGTTCGGCCTGGTGGACCAGAGCTTGCCGAACACCGACGAGCAGCGGTTCCGGCTGGGCCTGAGCGCCAAGCTCGACGCGAGCGCGTGGATGGCCGAGGTCTTCGACGCCGACGACCTGGACTTCATGCTGTTCTTCTCGTCGATCTCCTCGCTCAACCCGGCCATGGGCTACTGCAGTTACGCCGCAGGCAGCGCCGTTGAAGACGCCCTCTCCCACCGCCTGTCCGCCGAGCGGCCCTACCCCGTGAGGGTGGTCAACTGGGGGTACTGGGGCGCGGTGGGCAGTGGCCTCGACGTGCCGCAGCACATCAGGGAGCGTCTCTACGAGCAGGAGGGGCTGGCCGACATCGACCCGGCCCTCGCCGTCGCCACCGTCGAGCAGCTCTTGGCCTCGCCGCTGGTGCAGGTGGCCCACCTCAACACGCGCAAGCCGGAGAGGTTCGAGGCGTTCGACGGTCGCGAGTCGGTCCGCGTGCTGGGGTCCGCGGCGCGGACGCCCGCGCTCGCCCCGGCACTCCCGTCGCGCGCCGACCAGGTGCAGAGCGTCCGTACCGGGACGAAGGCCAAGGCGATGGAGCTGGATGAGGCCTTGGCAAAGCTGCTGTGGTGCGACTTGCGAGAGCGCGGCTGGTTCGGCCGGCAGGTCTTCGACGTGGCGTCCTTCATGCAGGACAACGGGGTCCTGGACGCGTTCGAGCGGTGGGTGCGGGAGTGCTTCGCGGTCCTGACGCGCTTCGGCCACATCAAGGAGACCGGCCCCGGGTCCTTCACCGCCGCCGGGAACCGGCTCGACGCGAGAGAGGCCGAGCGGGAGTGGGAGCGCGGCAAGCGGTTGTGGCTCGCCGATCCGGAGCTTCGGGCCACGGCCGATCTGGTCGACCGGACCTTCCGCGTGCTGACCGAGATCCTGACGGGGACGGCCTCGGCCGTCGAGGTGATCTTCCCCGGGTCCTCGCTCGACCTGGTCGAGGGCATCTACAAGCGGAACATGATCGCGGACCACTTCAACGACGTCGTCGGCGACTGCGTCGTCGAGTTGGTCGAACGCAGGATCGCCGAGAACCCCGACGCCGAGTTCCGCATCGTCGAAGTGGGCGCGGGCACGGGCGGCACGACCGCCACGGTCATGCGGCGGCTCAGGCCGTATGCGCGCAACATCGGCGAGTACTGCTACACCGACATGTCGAACGCCTTCCTCATCCACGGCACGCGCGAATTCGGCGAGGAGAACCCCTTCCTGCGCTGCCGGTTGTTCGACGCGAGCAAGCCGGTGACGGAGCAGGGCTTCACCGAGGGCGCCTACGACCTCGTCGTCGCGACCAACGTCCTGCACGCCACCCGGGACATCCGTGAGTCGTTACGCAACGCCAAGGCGCTGATGAAGCCCGGGGCCGCGGTGGTCATCAACGAGATCAACGGGTACACGCCGTTCAGCCTGCTGACGTTCGCGCTCCTGGATGGCTGGTGGCTCTACGACGACCCGGAGCTGCGCACCGATGGCGGCCCTGCGCTGGAGCCCGAGATGTGGCAGTCCGTGCTGGAGTGGGAGGGGTACGGGTCGGTCGAGTTCCCCGCCGCCGGCGCACACGTGCTCGGCCAGCAGGTCGTCGTGGCCTTCAGCGACGGGGTGATCCATCAGACCCGTGGCGGCGAGCAGCCGGCCGCCGTCGAACCACCGGCCTCCGGGACGCCTGCCGTGCCGCAGGCGTCGACGGACCCGGCGCAGCGGACTCGCGTGGACCCGCAGCCCCTCACGCAGACGCGGGTGGACCCGGTACGCCTGAAGGAAGCCGTGCTCACCTACCTCAAGGACCTGGTGGCGCGCACGTTGATGATCCCGGCGAACTCCATCAGGGCCGGAGAGCCGCTGTCCACGTACGGCATCGACTCCATCCTGATCCTCCAACTGCTCAACGGGCTCCAGAAGGACCTCGGAGAGGTCGGCAGCACGCTCTTCTTCGAGCACCGCACCGTCGGCGCGCTGGCCGACCACTTCGTTACCGAACGGCAGGAGGACATCGCCCGCGTCGTCGGTCTCGCGCCGCGGGCGCAGGACAGCCCCGCCCCGGTGCCCGCCGAGTCCCGTCCCGTCGAGCCCCGTGCTGTCACGACACCGGCTCGCGCGACGGAGCCGCAGCGGGAACGCGCGGCGCGGCCGCGCCGCGGCGGGGACATCGCCATCATCGGCATGAGCGCGCGGTTCCCACAGGCCGACACCCTGGACGAGTTCTGGGCGGGCCTGCGGTCCGGCAGGAACTCGATCACCGAGATCCCCGGGGACAGGTGGAGGTTCGACGACTTCTACGAGCCCGACAAGGACCGGGCCGCCGACGAGGGCAAGAGCTACAGCAAGTGGGGCGGCTTCATCGACGGCTTCGCCGACTTCGACCCGCTGTTCTTCGCGATGACGCCCAACGAGGCAGTGGAGGTCGATCCCCAGGAGCGCCTGTTCTTGCAGGAGACGTGGAAGGCCTTCGAGGACGCGGGCTACACGCGGGCGCGCCTGGAGCAGGAGCACGGCGGGCGCGTCGGGGTCTTCGCCGGCATCACGCGCGCGGGTCACAACCTCTACGGTCCCGAGAGGTGGCGGCGCGGCGATATGACGTCCCCCTACACCTCCTTCGGGTCGGTCGCGAACCGCGTGTCGTTCAAGCTGAACCTGAACGGCCCCAGCATGCCCATCGACACGATGTGCTCGTCGTCGCTCACGGCGCTGCACGAGGCGTGCGAGCACCTGCTCCGGGACGAGTGCGAACTGGCCGTGACGGGCGGGGTGAACCTCTACCTGCACCCGTCGGGCTACGTCAGCCTCTCCCGGCTGCGGATGCTCTCGGACGACGGCAAGTGCCGCAGCTTCGGGCACGGCGGCAACGGGTTCGTGCCGGGCGAGGGTGTCGGTGCGCTCATCCTCAAGCGACTCGACGACGCGGAACGGGACAACGACCGTATCCACGCCGTCATCCGCGCCACGAGTGTCAACCACGGGGGCACGACGAACGGCTACACCGTCCCCAACCCGGTGGCCCAGGGGAACCTGATCCGCCAAGCGCTGGACAAGGCGGGCATCGACGCGGGCACGATCAGCTACGTGGAGGCCCACGGTACCGGGACCGCGCTGGGGGACCCCATCGAGATCAACGGATTGCAACGCGCGTTCTCCGACGACACCCAGGACACCCAGTTCTGCGCGATCGGCTCGGTGAAGAGCAACATCGGGCACGCGGAGGCCGCGGCGGGCGTGGCGGGCGTGTGCAAGGTCGTGCTCCAGATGCGGCACGGCGAGCTGGCGCCCACGCTGCACGCGGACGAGGTGAACCCGCACATCGACTTCGCGTCGTCGCCGTTCGTCGTCCAGCGCGAGCGGGCCGCGTGGCAGCGTCCCGTCGTCGACGTCGACGGCGTCGCCCGCGAGGTGCCGCGCAGGGCGGGGGTGTCCTCCTTCGGCGCGGGCGGCGCGAACGCCCACGTCGTGATCGAGGAGTACCGTCCGGCCGAGCCCGAGTCCCCGCGGGTCCCGGACGGTGGACCGGCGGTGGTCGTGCTCTCCGCGATGGACGAGGAGCGGTTGCGGGAGCAGGCGAGCGCGCTCCTGCGCCGGCTGTCCGACCCGGAACGGGGCGAGGCGGCGCTCGCCGATGTCGCGTACACGCTGCAGATCGGCCGTGAGGCCATGCCCGAGCGGCTGGGGACGGTCGTCGACTCCCTCGACGAACTGACGGCCAGGCTGCGCGGCTTCCTCGACCGGCCGGAGCACGCGGAGGGCCTGCACCGCAGCCGGGTGAACCGCAACGGCGGTGCGGCGCTCACCGATGACGAGGGCCTGGGTGAGGTCGTCGCGGCCTGGATCGCCAAGGGTGAGTACGCCAAGGTGCTCGACCTGTGGCTGAACGGCTTCGACATCGACTGGCGGGCGCTGCACGTCGGCGCGGACGTGCGCCTGGTGTCCCTGCCGACCTACCCCTTCGCCCGGGAGCGGTACTGGATCGGCGACGAAGGGACCGACCGGCCCGACGGCGTGGCGGACCCGGACGCCGACGGCCCGCGATCGCAGGTCGACGACGTCCTCGACGACTACCTGAACGGCTCACTCGACCTGGCCGCCGCGGCAGAGATGCTCCGCTCGGCGTTCACCACCGCGCCGCTGCGCACAACGGGAAACGGAGGGGCGGCGAAGTGAACGACGCACTGGTCAAGTTGCTGCTGGACCTCAAGGCGAACCGCATCACCAAGAAGCAGTTCCAGGAGGCTGTGCACAGCGCGGCGGTGCCGGCGGGCGAGGAGACCGGCCCGGAGCTGGTGAGGTTCGGTCCCGTCTGGGAGCGGGCGGTCGACGGCACCGACGCCGCGGCGATCCCCGGGCACGTCGTGCTGCTCGCGGGACCGCGGCAGGCGCAGCAGGCGTTGCGGGCGCGGAGCGGCGCCTTCGCGGTCCACCTCCTGGAGAGCCCGTCCTCCGGGCTCGCGGCGCGCTACTCGGACATCGCCTGCCAGGTGCTCGACACGGTCAAGCGGCTGCTCGCCGATCTGACGCTGCCCCGGACGCTTGTCCAGCTCGTCTGCCCGGAGACCGGCGATGACTCGCTGCTGTCCGGTCTTCTCGCGATGCTGAGGACCGCGGCGCTGGAGAACCCGAAGGTCGTGCCGCAACTGGTGCTCGTCGACCGGGCCCCGCGTGTGGAGCGGGTGGTGGAGCAGGTCCTGGAGGCACGCGGCGACGCGGACTCCTCGGCGGTGCGGTGGCGCGACGGTGAGCGGGAGGCCCTGGTCTGGCGGGAGTTGCCCGTCCCGGCCCATACCGATCTGCCCTGGAAGGAAGGCGGCACCTACGTCATCACCGGTGGGCTGGGCGGCCTGGGGCGGCTGGTTGCCGAGGACCTGCTGCGGTCGGTCCACAGCACGACCCTCTTCCTGACCGGCCGTTCGGACCTCGACGGCGAGCGGGCGCAGGTGCTGGAGGCGCTGAGCCGCCCGCACGCGCAGGTGCGCTACGTGCGGCTCGACGTCGCCGACGCGGCGGCCGTGGAGAAGTTCGTCGCCGGGGCCCGGCGGGAGTGCGGCTCGATCAACGGCATCATCCACAGCGCCGGGGTCACCAGGGACGGCCTCATCCGCACCAAGAGCGCGGACGCGCTGCGGGAGGTCCTGGCCCCGAAGGTGACCGGGACGGTCAACCTCGACAACGCCAGCCGGGACCTCGCGTTGGACTTCTTAGCCACGTTCTCCTCGGGGGCCGCGGTCACGGGCAACACCGGCCAGGCGGACTACGCGGCCGCCAACGCGTTCATGGACGCCTTCGCGCACCACCGCGACGCCCTCGTCACCGCCGGACAGCGCTCCGGGCGAAGCCTGTCCGTCAACTGGCCCCTGTGGGCGGAGGGCGGCATGACCGTCGACGAGGAGACGGTGCGCGTGCTCCGCGCGGACCTCGGCATGACTCCGCTGCGTACGGCGACCGGCATGCGCGTCCTGCACGAGTTCCTCCTCTCGCCCCACAGCCAGGTGATGGCCGTCGAGGGCGACGGCCCCCGCATCCGTCAAGCGTTCTCTGCCCCGTCCGCCACCGCCCGGTCCGCCGCGGCCCCGTCCTCCTCCGCGCACACCGCGACGGCGTTCCCGGTGGCGGCTGTCGACGAGGACGAGCTGCGCGACAAGGTGGTCGACAAGCTCGGCAGGCTGTTCGGCGGCGTCACCGGCCTGAGGGCCGCGCAGATCGACCCGGGTGCGTCCCTGGAGAGTTACGGGATCGACTCGATCGTCGTCACGCGGCTGAACCGGAAGCTCGCGAAGGTCTTCCCCGGCCTTTCGGCCGCGCTGTTGTACGAGTACACATCGCTGGACAGCCTCGGCGACTACTTCGTGGCGGAACACAGGGAGGAGTGCCTCACCTGGACCGGTGTCGACGCAGCGCCCCTCGTGGGCGCGGCCGGCGTCGCGCAGCCGGCTCCCGTCCGGGGCGCCCCCGCTCCGGCCGTCGTCGAGCGGGACACGTCACAGCCCCCCGACGCCGCCGACGTCATCGCCGTCGTCGGTGTGAGCGGGCGCTTCCCCCAGGCGCGCAACCTCGACGAGTACTGGGAGAACCTGGCCGCGGGGCGTGACTGCGTCTCGGAGGTCCCACCGCAGCGCTGGGACCTGACGGGCTTCTTCCACGCGGACCGCGAGGAGGCCGTCGCGCGAGGGCTGAGCTACAGCAAGTGGGGCGGCTTCCTGGAGGGGTTCGCCGACTTCGACCCGCTGTTCTTCGCCATCTCGCCGCAAGAGGCGATGAGCATGGACCCCCAGGAGCGCCTGTTCCTCCAGGAGTCCTGGAACGCGATCGAGGACGCGGGCTACACCCGGCAGCGCCTGGCGGACCTGCACGGTGGACGGGTCGGTGTCTTCGCCGGAGTGTCCAAGACCGGCTTCGAGCTGTACGGGCCGCGGCTGTGGGAGCAGGGCGAGAACCTCCACCCCGTGACGTCGTTCGCGGCCGTGGCGAACCGGGTGTCCTACTTCCTCGATCTCAAGGGCCCGAGCCTGGCCGTCGACACGATGTGCTCGTCGTCGTTGAGCGCCGTCCACGAGGCGATGGAGCACCTGCGCCGCGGCGAGTGCGACGCGGCCATCGCGGGCGGGGTCAACCTCTACGCCCACCCGTCGAGCTACGTCCTCATGTCCAGGGTGCGGATGCTCTCCGATGATGGGAAGTGCCGAAGCTTCGGCGTCGGCGGCACCGGATTCGTCCCCGGCGAGGGTGTGGCCGTCCTGCTGCTCAAGCGACTGGCGGACGCGCGGCGCGACGGCGACGTCATCCACGCCGTGCTGCGTGGCAGCAGCATCAACCACGGCGGCCGGACCCACGGTTACACCGTGCCCAATCCGGCCTCCCAGGCCGGAGCGGTACGCGAGGCCATGGAGAAGGCCGGGGTGTCGGCGCACGACATCGGCTTCGTCGAGACGCACGGCACCGGGACCGCCCTCGGCGACCCCATCGAGATAAGCGGCCTCTCCCGGGCGTTCGCGAAGGACACCGACGCCCGTCAGTACTGCGCGATCGGCTCGGCGAAGAGCAACATCGGCCACCTGGAAGCGGCGGCCGGCGCCGCCGGGCTGGTCAAGGTGGTGCTCCAGCTGCGGCACGGGCAGATCGCCCCCAGTCTGCACGCACGGGAGTTGAATCCCGAGATCGACTTCGGCTCGACCCCGTTCCGCGTCCAGCGGGAGCTGGCCGAGTGGAAGCGCCCCACGGCCGAGGTCGACGGTGCGGTGGTGGAGCGCAACCGCGTCGCTGGGGTCTCCTCGTTCGGCGCCGGAGGCTCCAACGCCCATGTGATCGTGGAGGAGTACCGCCGCGCGGACCCGGCGGGCACCACCCCGGACGACCACGGCCCGCAGGTGGTCGTGCTCTCGGCGAAGGACCGTGCCCGCCTGCGCGAGCGGGCAGGGGACCTGGTGGGCTGGCTCGGCCGCCAGGACTCCGGACACCTGCGCCTCGCCGACGTCGCGTACACGCTGCAGGTGGGTCGTGAGGCGATGGAGTCGCGGCTCGCGCTGCGCGTGGCCTCGTTCGCCGACCTCACGCGCAAGCTCACCGCGTTCGCCGCAGGCGACGACGACATCGAGGACCTGCACCTGGGTGAGATCAAGCAGCACAGGGAGACCTTGGCGCTGCTCGCCGCCGACTCCGACATGGCGACGACTGTCGGAGCGTGGATCGACAAGGGCAAGTTCGCCAAGCTGATGGACCTCTGGGTCAAGGGACTGGCGTTCGACTGGGAGACCCTTCCCCGCGCGGGCGTGGTGCGCCGGGTGTCCCTGCCGTCGTATCCGTTCGCCAAGGAGCACCACTGGGTCGGTGACCTGGGTACGGCGGTGGCGCGCGTCGACGGTGCGCGGAGCGTGGGCGTGGTGCACCCGCTGGTGCAGGTGAACTCCTCGACCCTGGACGTGCAGCGCTTCGACTCGGTGTTCTGCGGTGACGAGTTCTTCCTGCGGGACCACGTCGTCCAGGGTGAGCGGGTGCTGCCCGGTGTGGCGTACCTGGAGATGGCGCGGGCGGCGGTCGAGGCGTCGGTGGACGGCGTCGACGAGCTGAGGCTGCGCAACGTGGTGTGGGCGCGGCCCATCAAGGTGGCCGAGGAGTCCGTGCGGGTGCGGACGACGCTGGTGGTCGAGTCCGAGGGAGAGGTGGGCTTCACGATCACGACGTCCCCCGGCTCGGTGGACGGCGAGGTGGTGCACTGCCAGGGTGCGGCGGTGCCGGGTGGGTCGGGCTCGGTGACGGCGGTGGACGTCGACGGCGTGCAGGCCGCCTGTGATGGTGCGCGGTGGGACGCGGAGCGCTGTTACGCCCAGTACCGGTCGCTGGGGCTGGACTACGGCCCCGTGCATCGTGGGGTGGAGAGTGTCGTGGTCGGCGACGGCCAGGCACTCGCACGGTTGCGGCTGTCCGCCGAGGCAGCGGACTCTCTGGGTCAGTTCGTGGTGCACCCGGGCCTGATGGACTCGGCGGTGCAAGCGACCGTCGGTCTGCTCGCCGAGAGCGGTGATGCCGAAAACGGCGCGCTGTTCCTGCCGTTCGCGGTGGACGAGGTGGAGATTCTCGCTCCGTTCCGCGACAGCATGTGGGCATGGGTGCGCTACAGCGCCGACGACACCCCCGGTAGTGGGGTGCGCAAACTCGACATCGACGTGTGCGACGAAGACGGCGTGGTGTCCTGCCGGTTCACCGGGTTCTCCACACGCGCTTACGGCGCCGGCGAGGTTCCCGTGCCGCGGGCCGCCGCGGACGTGGCACACAAGGTTCCCGAGCCGCAGCCGCAGCCGGTGTCGCAGCCGGTGTCGGTGTCGGTGTCGGATCCGGGCCCGGACCGTGGCACGGGCGCCGGGCGGCCGGACGGCACGTGGGACGAGCGTGTGTGCGCGTACCTGGCCGGGGTGCTGGCGGCCGAGCTGCGCCTCCCCGTCGTCCGGATCGACATCGATGACGCCTTCGAGGTGTACGGCATCGATTCGATCATGACCATGACCCTGACCAACAAGCTGGAGCAGGACTTCGGGTCGCTGCCCAAGACCCTGTGGTTCGAGTACCAGAACATCCGTGCTCTCGCCGGGTACTTCGCGACGGCGCACAAGGACCGACTGGCCGAGTTGCTAGGCGTGGCCGACAGGTCTTTTGGCGGGGAGACGGAGCGCGCCGACGGTGCGACCGACGACGGTGCCGACGCGTCCGCTGCCGTGGTCGCCCAGCCGGTCGCGGTGTCGGGGAAGCGTCCTCTGGTGCGGGCGCGCGATGCGGTGCGGCCGCGAGCCACGGGGCGTATCGACGTGGCCGTCGTGGGCGTGGCCGGGCGGTATCCGGGGGCGTCGAACGTACGGGAGTTCTGGCGCAACCTGGTGGAGGGCAAGAACTCCGTGACCGAGATCCCGGCGGATCGGTGGGATCACGGTCGCTACTACGACGCGGACAAGCACGCGGCGGGGAAGACGTACGCGAAATGGGGCGGGTTCCTGGACGGTGCGGACCGCTTCGACGCGCTGTTCTTCAACATCTCCCCGCGTGAAGCGGAGTTCATGGATCCGCAGGAGCGACTGTTCCTGGAGTGCGTGCAGGAGACGTTCCAGGACGCCGGGTACACGCGGTCGGAGCTGACCCGCCACTCCGCCGACGGGCTCGAGGGCGACGTCGGTGTCTTCGTCGGCGTGATGTACGAGGAGTACCAGCTGTACGGCGCTCAGGAGCAGGCCCGGGGCCGCAACGTCGCGTTGTCCGGCAACCCGTCCTCCATCGCGAACCGGGTGTCGTACTTCTTCGACCTGCACGGTCCGTCGATGGCGGTGGACACGATGTGCTCCTCGTCGCTCACGGCGCTGCACCTGGCTTGCCAGAGCCTCGTCAACGCCGAGTGCGAGGTGGCCGTCGCCGGTGGTGTCAACCTGTCGCTGCACCCGAACAAGTTCCTGATGCTGGGCAGCGGCAAGTGGGCGTCGAGCCGCGGGTTGTGCGAGAGCTTCGGCGCCGATGGCGACGGCTACGTCCCTGCCGAGGGTGTGGGCGCGGTCCTGCTCAAGCCGCTGGACCGGGCAGAGGCGGACGGGGACACGATCTACGGTGTCATCCGCGGCACGGCGGTGAACCATGGCGGGAAGACGAACGGTTACTCGGTTCCGAACCCGCGGGCGCAGTCCAAGGTGATCGGTCGGGCGCTGAGCGAGGCCGGTGTGAACGCCCGGGACCTGTCCTACGTGGAGGCACACGGCACCGGCACCTCGCTGGGCGACCCGATCGAGATCGCAGGCTTGACGAAGGCGTTCCGGGAACACTCCGAGGACAACCAGTTCTGCGCGATCGGGTCGGTGAAGAGCAACATCGGCCACGCCGAGAGCGCCGCCGGTATCGCCGGGCTGACCAAGGTGCTGCTGCAGCTGAAGCACGGCAGACTCGTTCCCTCGCTGCACTCCGAGGTACTCAACCCGCACATCGATTTCGCGTCCGGCCCCTTCCGGGTCCAGCGGTCCCTGGCCGAGTGGACCCGCTCCCGTACCGCCGACGGCACCGAGTCGCCGCGGATCGCCGGAGTGTCCTCGTTCGGCGCGGGCGGGTCGAATGCCCACGTCATCGTGGAGGAGTACCTCCCCGCCCGTGTGGTCCGGCACCCCGACGGCGAGCCGGACGCCGAGGTGGCGATCGTGCTGTCCGCGCGGACTGAACCCGCTCTGCGCGACCAGGCCACGCAGCTCCTGGACTGGATCGCCCAGGACGGAGCGGCGGTGGCGCTGTCCGACATCGCCTACACCCTGCAGACCGGTCGGGACGCGTTCGAGGAACGGCTCGGCGTCGTCGTCGCCACCAGCGGCGAACTCACCATGGCGCTACGGGGCTTCCTCGCCGGCGAGGACGTCCCGGGCCTGTACCGCGCGAAGGCCAAGCGCCGCGGCACCGACGACAGCCTGCACGTGTTCGCCGTCGACGAGGACATGGCGCAGGCGTTGGACGCCTGGATCGAGAAGAAGAAGTACGGCAAGCTGCTCGAACTCTGGGTGGCGGGCCTGGCGGTGGACTGGCCGAAGCTCCACCGTCCCGGCACGCGGCGCCGGATCTCCATGCCCACCTACCCTTTCCAACGCGAGCGCTACTGGCCGTCCGTGGACGAGGACCGGGCGCCGCGGTCGGGCGCCGGGCAGTTGCACCCCCTTGTGCACACGAACACGTCCAGCCTGGCCGGGCAGCGGTTCAGCTCGCTGTTCACCGGGGACGAGTTCTTCCTGCGCGACCACCAGGTGCGCGGTGAGCGGGTGCTCTCCGGGGCGGCCTGCCTGGAACTGGTGCGGGCAGCCGTGGCGGTATCCCTGGACGGCGAGCCGCACGGGACGATCCGCCTCACCAACGTCGCCTGGACGCGGCCGGTCATCGTGGGCGAGCGATCCCTGTCGGTGCACGTGCGCCTGCGTCCGGGCGGCGGGGACGACATCGGCTTCGAGATCTTCAGCCACCCCGACCAGGACCCCACCGCGCAGCCGGTGATCCACAGCGAGGGCGTGGTGCTCGTGCCCCCCGCGGCCGCGGGCGGCACCTCCCCGACCACCGTCGACCTGGCGGGCCTGCGGTCGAAGTGCCGGGATTCGGTGCTGGAAGCCGATCAGGTGTACGGCGCGTTCGCGGCACACGGCATCGTCTACGGTCCGGGCCACCGGGGAATCCAGCGGCTGTGGGTGGGCGACGGCCAGGTCATGGCCCGGCTGGTGCTGCCCGACACCGTCGGGACGACACTGGACGGCTACGGCCTCCACCCCTCCTTGCTGGACTCGGCCGTACAGGCCGCTCTGGGGGTCACCGCGGACGACGAGGGGACACCGCACCTGCCCTTCGCGGTCGACGAGGTCGAGATCACCAGTGACTGCGCGCGGTCCATGTGGGCGTGGGTGCGCCCCAGCACCGGCCGACAGGAGGATTCCGCGGTCCGCCGTCTCGACATCGACCTGTGCGACGACGACGGGACGGTCGCTGTTCGGCTCAAGGGCCTGTCCCTGCGGGCCTACTCGGCCGACAAGACCGGGGAGTTCCTCGCCGCGCCGCACTGGGTCGGCGAGGAACACCACGGCAGCGCGCGCGAGGGTGAGCCTGCCGCGGTGACGGTGGTCGCCGGGCTGCCCCGGATCGCGGAGGCGCTCGCATCGCGCGCAGGGGCCCGGGTCGTCCGGATGGAGTCCGACGCGTCGGGTGTGGCCGGTCAGTTCTCGGACTACGCGTTGCAGGTCTTCGGCGTGGTGCGGCAGGTCCTGGCCGAGCGCTCGCACGACGGCGTATGCGTGCAGGTCGTGGTGCCCGCTGACGGGGAGGCGTCGGTGTGGTCGGGCCTGGCCGGTGTCGTGCGGACCGCGGGGTTGGAGAACCCGCGTGTCGCGGGCCAGGTCATCCTGGTGGAACCGTGGGAGGACCCGGAGCGGGTCGTTCCCTGGGTGGAGGCCGACCGCGCCGCGGCGGAGGACGCGGTGGTGCGCTACCGCGGTGGTGCCCGTGAGGTGCTGCGGTGGCGCGAGCTGCCCGCCGCCGACGGTGACGTGGCGGTGCCCTGGAAGGACGCCGGGGTGTACCTGATCACCGGTGGTTCCGGTGGGTTGGGCGTGCTGTTCGCCCGCGACATCGCCGCACGGGTGCAGGGAGCGAGGATCGTGCTCACCGGCCGCGGAGCCCTGGACGAGGCCCGGGGCGCGGTCATCGCCGAGCTGCGGGCGTCGGGTGCGGAAGCGACGTACGAGCAGGTCGACGTCACGGACCGGGCCCAGACGGGGGCGCTGGTGCGCCGGATCCGCGACGCGCACGGCCGCCTGGACGGTGTTCTGCACAGTGCGGGTGTGATCCGGGACAGCTTCATCCTGAACAAGAACGAAGCGGACTTCAGCGCCGTTCTGGCGCCGAAGGTGGCGGGTCTGACGAACCTGGACGAGGCGACCCGGGACGTCGACCTCGACTTCCTCGTGCTCTTCTCATCGGTCGCCGGTGTGTCGGGCAACGTGGGGCAGGCCGACTACGCGGCCGCGAACGCGTTCATGGACGCCTTCGCCGGGCACCGCAACACCCTGGTGGCCAGGGGCGAACGACGAGGCCGGACGCTGTCGGTGAACTGGCCGCTGTGGGCCGAGGGCGGCATGGGTGTGGACGCCGGAACCGAGCGGTCGATGCGCGAGAACTTCGGCATGGTTCCGCTGCGGACCCGGAGCGGGATCAGCGCCCTGCACCGGGCGCTGACCACCGACGAGGACCAGGTCATGGTCCTCGAGGGCGACACCGAGCGCTTCGCGGCCCTCATCGGCGCCCCGGCAGACGGGCACGAGCCCGCCCCGGCCGCGCCCGCCGCCGATGCCCTGACCGGCGACGAGCGCGCCGGGATCGAGTCCGCCGAAGTCGAGCCCGCCGAAGTCGAGCCCGCTGTAGTCGAGCCCGATCCCACGGGGGAAGGCATCGAGCGTGCGACGGCGGCGTACCTCACGAAGTTGCTGTCGTCGGTGATCAACCTGCCCGCCGCCCGGATCGACCCCGAGGCGTCGCTGGAGGACTACGGCATCGACTCCGTGATGACCATGGACCTCACGCGGGCCCTCGAGGAGGTCTTCGGGTCGCTGTCGAAGACCCTGCTCTTCGAGTACCAGAGCATCGAGGCCCTCGCCGGGCACTTCGTCACCGCCCACCCGGACAAGGTGCGCGCACTCGTCTCCACCGGGAGCAGCCGTGCACCGGCCGTCGCGGCGGGCGAGCGGCCCACCCGCGAGACCGCGTCCCGGCAGGCGGGCGCCTGGCGGGAGCGCGGCAGGCGCCCGCGAGCCGAGGTGCCCGCGGCGGGCACGGCTCCGTCGGGGCCGGCCGACATCGCGATCATCGGCCTGGCGGGCCGCTACCCGCAGGCGCACGACGTCCACGAGTTCTGGCGAAACCTGGCTGCCGGCAAGGACTGCGTCACCGAGATCCCCGTCGAGCGGTGGGAGCACGACCGCCACTTCGACGCCGGCCGGCAGGCCGCGGGGAAGACGTACAGCAAGTGGGGCGGGTTCGTCGACGGCGCCTACGAGTTCGACCCGCTGTTCTTCAACATCTCTCCGCGTGAGGCGGAGATCATGGACCCGCAGGAACGGCTGTTCCTCCAGTGCGTGCACGAGACCCTCGAAGACGCCGGGTACGTCCGGGAGTCGGTGAGGACCCGCACCGGCAACGTGCTGGACGGCCGGGTCGGGGTCTTCGTCGGCGTGATGTACGAGGAGTACCAGCTCTACGGCGCGCAGAGCCAGGCGCTCGGCGATCCCCTCGCGGTCAGCGGCAGTGCCGCCGCCATCGCGAACCGGGTGTCGTACTTCTGCAACTTCCACGGCCCGAGCATGAGCGTGGACACCATGTGCTCGTCCTCGCTGACGTCGATCCACCTGGCGTGCCAGAGCATCCGGTGGGGTGACTGCGACGTGGCGGTCGCGGGCGGGGTGAACCTGTCGCTGCACCCGAACAAGTACCTGTTGCTCAGCATGGGCAACTTCGTCTCCAGCTCCGGACGCTGCCAGAGCTTCGGTGCGGGCGGCGACGGCTACACCCCGGGCGAAGGCGTGGGCGCGGTCCTGCTGAAGCCGCTGGCGAAGGCCGTCGCGGACGGGGACCGGATCTACGGGGTGATCAAGGGCACGGCGCTCAACCACGGCGGGAAGACCAACGGATACACCGTGCCGAACCCGCAGGCCCAGGCCGGAACCATCGCCGACGCGCTGCGGGCGGCGGGTGTCGGCGCCCGCGAGGTCGGCTACATCGAGGCCCACGGTACGGGGACCGCGCTGGGCGACCCGATCGAGATCACCGGGCTGTCGAAGGCCTTCCGTGAGCACACCCAGGACAGCCAGTTCTGCGCCATCGGATCGGTGAAGAGCAACATCGGCCACGCGGAGAGCGCAGCCGGGATCGCCGGTCTCACGAAGGTCCTGCTCCAGCTGCGGCACCGCAAGCTCGCCCCATCCCTGCACGCGGAGACGCTGAACCCGAACATCGACTTCACCAGCACTCCGTTCAGCGTCCAACGCGAACTCGCCGACTGGCGGACGCCCGACCCCGCCACGCCGCGGATCGCCGGGATCTCCTCCTTCGGCGCGGGCGGATCCAACGCGCACGTCATCGTCTCGGAGTACCTCCCCGCACCAGGTGAGCCCGCCCCCGCGGCCGTGGGCCCCGCCGTCGTCCCCCTGTCGGCGCGCACCGGGGACGAGCTGCGCGAGGTGGCCCACAACCTCGCCGAATGGCTGACAGTTCCGGAGAACGCCCACCTCGACCTGACGGACGTGGCGTACACGCTGCAGGTCGGACGTGAGCCGCTGCCGGAGCGCCTCGGCATCCTGGCCACCTCCACACGGGACCTCGTCGACAAGCTCCACCACGTTCTCGCGGACATCACCGCCGACGACATCGTGCGCAGCGGGGCCAAGGGCGAGAACACCGTCTCCGCGCTGTTCTCCCAGGACGCCGACCTCGACACCCTGATCACGACCTGGGCGGAGAAGGGGAGGTACGGCAAGCTGCTCGAACTGTGGGTCAACGACGTCCCCGTCGACTGGCACCGTCTCTACCCCGGCGGCGCGACACCGCGACGTGTCGCACTTCCCACCTACCCGTTCAGCCGCGAGCGCTACTTCCCGTTCGACAACCGGGGTGTGGACACTCAGGGGCCACGCGTGCTGCACCCCCTGGTGCACGAGAACACCTCGGACCTGGCGGAGCTTCGGTTCACCTCGGTGTTCACCGGGCACGAGCCGTTCCTGCGCGACCACGTCATCAACGGCGCGAAGCTCATGCCGGGCGCGGCCCTGCTGGAGATGGCCGTCGCCGCGACCTGCATCATCTGCCGGACCCAGGCCGAGCCGTCGGCGCCGGTGGCACTGAAGAACGTCGTCCTGGCGCAGCCGCTGCAGGTGAACGGCGAGCCGCGGGAAGTACACGTCGGCCTGCGCCCGCAGGCCGACGGCGACATCGGGTTCCGGGTCTACAGCACCGCCGACGACGCGGAACCGGTCGTGCACGGCGAAGGTGCCGTCTACCTGGCGGAGGGAGCCGCGGAAGCGGTGCTCGACCTGCAGTCCCTCCGCGATGCCTGCGACCACGCGGAACTCACCTCCGAGCAGTGCTACCAGGCGTACAGCGCCGCCGGCATCACCTACGGCCCGTCGCACCGGGGCGTCCGGCACATCTGGGTCGGGCAGGACCAGGCGCTCGCGCACCTCGTGCTGCCCGCTCCGGTCCACGACACGCTGGGCGAGTACACGGTGCACCCGAGTCTCATCGACGCGGCGCTTCAGGCGTCGATCGGTGTGATCGGCAGCCTGGGGGCGCGGCGGGAAGACGCTCTGCTCGTGCCCTTCGCGATCGACGACGTCCTCGTCCTCGACAGCAGCACGACCGCCATGTGGGCGCTGGTCCGCCCCAGTGCCGAACAGCCGGGCGACGCCGCGCTCCACAAGCTCGACGTGGACCTGGCCGACGATCAGGGCCGCGTGCGCGTCCGGATCGGTGGCCTGTCCCTCCGCGCTCTCGACGGGCCCTCGGGACAGGGGGAACCGGTCGAACGCACGCAGGAGCCGACCGACGTCCGGGCGCTGCTGCACCCGCAATGGCAGGCGTGTCCTGTGACGAACGTCCTGTCGCAGGACGACGACGTACGGCGCACCGTGCTTCTCGTCGAGATGCCGGGGGTGGCGGCGTTGCTGTCCGAGCACGACAACGCCGTCGTGCTGACCTCCGGGGACAAGGAACTGGACGGGCAGTACACCGCGTACGGGCTACAGGCCCTCGATCACGTGCGTTCCGTGCTGCGCGGCGCGTCCGCGGGCCGGGCCGGCATCCAGTTGGTCATCGGCCAGGGCCCCTCATCCGCTCCGCTGTCCGGACTCGCTGGGCTGCTGCGCACGGCCACGATGGAGAACCCCAACGTCTCGACGCAGGTCATCCTCCTGGAGGAGACGGACACGCCCGAGACCGCGGTCGAGCGGGTGCGGGAGAACCGTGCCCACCCCGACGACACGATCGTGCGGTACATCGACGCGCGGCGCGAAGTGCCTGTCTGGATCGAGGACGGCGACGGCACCGCCGACGTCCCCCCGGTTCCGTGGAAGGAGAACGGGGTCTACCTCCTGACCGGTGGGACGGGAGCGCTGGGTCTGGTCTTCGCGCGGGAGATCGCGACGCGGACGCGCAGCGCCACGCTGCTGCTGACCGGGCGCTCCCCGGTGGACCCGCGGGTGCGGGAAGCGCTGCGGGAGCTGGAGTCACACGGTGCGACGGCGCACTACGTGCAGGCCGACGTCGCGAACGAGGCCGAGGTCGTCGCCCTGGTGGACACCCTGGTGGAGACGCACGGCCGGATCGACGGCGTCATCCACGCCGCCGGAGTGACGCGGGACGGTTTCATCCTGACCAAGCGCGCCAAGGACTTCGTGGACGTCCTGGCCCCGAAGGTGTCCGGGGTGGTGAACCTGGACAGGGCGACGGCCACGCTGCCGCTGGACTTCTTCGTGACGTTCTCGTCCACCACCGGGGCGTTCGGCAACGCCGGCCAGGCCGACTACGCGGCGGCGAACGCGTTCATGGACGCCTACGCCTGGCACCGCCAGGACCTCGTGGCCCGGGGGGAGCGCTCCGGGCACAGCCTGTCCGTCAACTGGCCGTTGTGGGAGGAAGGGGGGATGGGCGTGTCACCGGAAGTGCGGTCGATGTTGCGCTCGCGTCACGGCGTGGTTCCCCTCGACACGGCGTCCGGGGTCTCGGCCTTCCACCGTGTCCTCGCCTCGACACACAGCCAGGTCATGGTCGCTCCTGGACCGGGCCGCGCGGGAGTCGGCGACACCGGCTCATCCGCTTCGTACCACAGTTCCCCTTCCTCCTCTGCTGCCGGGACGAATCAGTGACGCACAAGGACACCAGCACCCTCGAAGCCAAGGCGACGGCGTTCTTCACGCGCGTCCTCTCCGAGGTCATCAAGCTCCCGGCCGACCGCATCGACGCCCGTGCGGCGTTCGACAGCCTGGGGCTGGACTCCGTGATGATGATGAGGATGACGGACGAACTGGAGGACGTCTTCGGGTCGCTGCCGAAGACCCTGTTCTTCGAGTTCCGCGACATCCGCGCGCTCACCGGCCACTTCCTCGCCACGCACGGGCCCGAGCTGGCCCGGTACCTGGGCGCGGAGCCCGACAGCGGGCACGCGGGTGCCGCCGCCGACCCCGCCCCGGCGCGCACCCGGGGCAGGGACGTCGCACCGACGCGGTCCGCCTTCGCGCGCAAGCCGCTCAGGACGAGCAGGTGGTCGACGCGGTTCGACGAGCCGCGGACGCTCCCGGCCGCACCCCCGCCCGCGCCGCAGAGCCCGACGGCGGGACTCGACATCGCGATCATCGGGCTGGCCGGGCGCTACCCGAAGGCCCGCACGCTCGAGGAGTTCTGGGAGAACCTGGCCGCGGGCCGCGACTGCGTGACCGAGATCCCGGCCGACCGCTGGGACCAGAGCGTGTACTACGACGCCGACAAGGACGCGTCCGGCAAGACCTACAGCAAGTGGGGTGGATTCGTCGACGGCGTCGACGAGTTCGACTCCCTGTTCTTCCGCATCTCTCCGCCCGAGGCGAAGCTGATGGACCCGCAGGAGCGGTTGTTCCTGCAGTGTGCCTACGAGGTCGTCGAGGACGCGGGCTACACCCCCGAACGGCTGAACACCCCGCCCGGCGACGGGGCCCGGACGCGAGTCGGCGTCTACGTCGGGGTGATGTACGAGGAGTACCAGCTCTACGGCGCGCAGGAGCAGGTCCTGGGCAACTCCGTGGCGCTGTCCGGCAATTCCTCGGCCGTTGCCAACCGGGTGTCGTACTTCTTCGACTTCCACGGTCCGAGCATGAGCGTCGACACGATGTGCTCGTCATCGTTCACCGCCATCCACCTCGCGTGCCAGAGCATCGAGTCCGGCGCGTGCGACATCGCGATCGCGGGAGGGGTGAACCTGTCGGTCCACCCCAACAAGTACCTGATGCTCGGGCAGGGCAAGTTCGTGTCGAGCAAGGGCCGGTGCGAGAGCTTCGGCGAGGGCGGCGACGGCTACGTCCCCGGCGAGGGTGTCGGCGCCGTCCTGCTCAAGCCGCTGGCCCAGGCCGTGCGCGACGGGGATCGCATCCACGGGGTCATCAAGGGGATCGCGGTCAACCACGGGGGCCGGACGAACGGGTACTCCGTTCCCAGCCCGCAGGCACAGGCCCGATCCATCTCCGATGCCTGGCGGCAGGCGGGGGTCGACCCGCGCGCGCTGAGCTACATCGAGGCGCACGGCACGGGGACCTCGCTCGGCGATCCCGTCGAGATCGCCGGGCTCACGCGAGCGTTCCGGGAGCACACCCAGGACAACCAGTTCTGCGCCATCGGGTCGGTGAAGAGCAACATCGGACACGCGGAGAGCGCCGCGGGCATCTCCGGTCTGACCAAGGTGCTGCTGCAGATGAAGCACGGGCAGCTGGCACCGTCGCTGCACTCCGCGGAGCTGAACCCGCACATCGACTTCCCGAGCAGCCCCTTCTCCGTGCAGCAGTCGTTGGCCGAGTGGAAGCGGCCCGTGCTGGTGGTCGACGAGGCGGAGCGGGAGTTCCCCCGTATCGCGGGGATCTCGTCGTTCGGGGCGGGCGGTTCCAACGCGCACCTGGTCGTCGAGGAGTACCGGGCGGAGCCGCCCGCCGCCCGTACGCCCGAGACACCCGTGGCGGTCGTGCTCTCCGCGCGCAGTGCCGAGCGGCTGCGGGCGAAGGCCGCCGACCTGGCCGACTGGATCGAGAGGGAGAGGCTCTCCTCCGCCGATCTGCCTTCGCTCGCCCACACCTCGCAGGTCGGCCGGGAGGCCATGCGGGAGCGGCTCGGCATCGTCACCAACTCCATGACTCAACTGCTGTCCCGCCTCAGGGACTTCGTCGCGGGGGCGGAGCACGGTCTCGCGCGCGGCCAGGCGGTCCAGGGCTCCGAGCGCCCCTTTGACGCCGTGGTGTCCGGCGATCCCGCCGAGTTGGTGGACATGTGGGTGCGGGGTGCCGCCGTCGACTGGTCCGTGCTCCACGGCGACGAGACGCCGCCGCGCATCGCCCTGCCGACCTACCCGTTCGCCAGGGAGCGCCACTGGATCGACACCTCCGCCACTGCCCGTGCCCTGCGGCAGGACACCGCCGAGGCCCTCGTGTTCGAGGAGTTCTGGGAGCCCGTGGGCGTTGCGGTCCGGCAGCACGCCGGACCGAGGACCCTGGTGTGCCTGTGCTCCGACCCCGGGAACCAGGCGGAGCTGGAGCGATCCGCCGGTGAGACCGGTCCCGAGGCGACGCTCGTCTTCGTCTCGCGGACACCGGCCTCGGGTGATGTCGGGCGACGCCGCTGGGCGGTGGACGCAGGGGAACAGGCCGACTGGATCCGCGTCTTCGCGGAGATCCGCGAGCGGTTCGGCCCCGTGGACGGCTTACTCAACCTGTGGCCGGTCGAGGAAGGTGTAGGACCGTGGTCCTACACCGACACCGTCCATCTGCTGCAGGCTGTGGCGACGGCGAAGCCGGGCGTCCGGCATGTCCTGCAGGCGGGCGAGTTTCGCGACGGGGTCGAGCGCGCCTACGCGGAGTCGTGGATGGGGTTCGAACGCTCCCTCGGCCAGGTCCTGCCCGGAGTGAGGTTCGCCGCGGTGATCGAGGACGCCCGGGGCACGAGCGCCCGGACGACCATGACCGACTGGTTCGCGCGCCTGAGCGCCGAACTCACCGAGCCCGCGAGCACCCTGTACCGCGACGGGACGCGCCATGTGAGCCGGGTCCGCCCGACCACCGCCGGTGCCGGGAAGGACCTGCTGAAGCAGGGCGGCGTCTACCTGATCACCGGTGGCCTGGGGGCGCTGGGGCTGCTGTTCGCCGAGCACTTGGCCCGGACCCGGTCGGCACGGCTGGTGCTCACCGGCCGGTCGCCCCTCGACGCGGACGGGGCGCGGCGGATCGCCCACATCGGTTCACTGGGTGGCGAAGCCCACTACGAGCAGGCGGACGTCACCGACCGGCGGGCCATGCGAGAGGTCGTCCGGTCGGCGCACGAGCGCTTCGGCGGGATCGACGGCGTCATCCACGCTGCCGGAGCCCCCGGCGCGGGCAGCGTGCTCGCCCACGACGCCGACGCCTTCCAGGGGCTGCTCGCCGCCAAGGTGGACGGCACACTCGTGCTTGACGAGGTCCTCGCGGACGAACCCCTCGACTTCGTCTGCTACTTCTCGTCGTCCTCCGCCCTTCTCGGGGACTTCGGCAGCTGCGACTACGCCGTCGGCAACCGGTTCCAGACGCTGTACGCCCACCACCGCGACGAGCGCGTCCGCCAGGGAACACGCTCGGGCGCGACCGTCGCCATCAACTGGCCGTTGTGGCGCGATGGCGAGATGGGCTTCGACGACGGGCGGGCCACCGAGCTGTACCTCACCTCCAGCGGCCAGCGCCTGCTGGAGAACGCCGAGGGCATCCGGCTCTTCGAGCAGCTCATCGGCCAGGGCGCGCCGCAAACGCTCGTCATGGCCGGTGAACCGCGGCGCTTGCGCCGTCTGCTGGGGATCGATGCGGCGCCGACAGTGCCTGCCGGCTCCGCAGCGCCTGTCGTGCCGGCTGTGTCCGCAGCGCCCGCAGCGCCCGAGCAGCCGAGCACGTCGGACGCCGCCACCGGTGCCGCGGTCGCCGGACCGGACCACGAGCACCTCGCGGCCCGCGTCCTGGCCGACCTCGAGACGCTGATCGTCGAGACCGTCCGGGTGCCCCGCGACCAGATCCACGCCGACGAGAACCTCGCCCAACTCGGCTTCGACTCGATCACCTTGGTCCGGCTTGCGAACGCGATGACCACGCACTTCGGTGTCGACGTCCTCCCCTCGGTGTTCTTCTCCCACCCCACCCCGCAGACGTTGGTGGCGCACCTGGTGGCCGAACACCCGGACCACCTCCACAACCGCTACCGGGCGGAGCCCGCGGTCGAGGCCGCCCCGGCCGTGGCCGACCACCGGCCCGAGGTCGCGGCCCCGGCTGCGACCCCCGCACCGCCGAGCCCGGAGCCGGGACCGGAACCCATCGCCGTCATCGGCATGACCGGCCGGTTCCCCGCTGCCCGTTCGGTGGACGAGTTCTGGCGGATCCTCGTGGACGGGCGCGACGTGCTCTCGGCCGTCCCCGAGGACCGGCGCCCCGACTGGAGCGACCCGCAGGCCCCGGACCCCGCGACGGCGAGCTGCGGCTTCGTCCCCGGAATCGGCGAGTTCGACCCGGCCTTCTTCGAGATATCGCCGCGCGAGGCGCGCACCATGGACCCGCGACAGCGCCTGCTGCTGCAGGAGGCGTGGCACGTCCTGGAGGCCGCCGGCTACGGCGAGCGGAAGCTGCGCGACGAGCGGATCGGCATGTTCGTCGGCGCGGAGCAGGGCGACTACCAGCACCTGGGTGGCGGCGAGGGCACCATCACGGGACACCACGAGGCGATCCTGGCCTCACGACTGGGCTACCTGCTCGACTTCACCGGACCCGTGCTCGCCGTCAACACCGCTTGCTCCTCGGGCCTGGCCGCGGCCCACCAGGCCTGCACCAGCCTGCGCAACGGCGAGTGCGACGCCGCCATCGTCGCCGGGGTCAACCTGGCGGCGAGCTCCCGCGTGTTCGCCGAGACGAGCAAGGCGGGAATGCTCTCCGCGAGCGGTGCCTGCTTCGCGTTCGACCGGCGTGCGGACGGCATGGTGCTGGGCGAGGCCATCCCCGTAGTGATGTTCAAGCGCCTGGCGCAGGCGGAGGCCGACGGCGACGACATCCTCGCCGTGATCCGCGGCAGCGGCATCAACTACGACGGCCGGACGAACGGCATCACCGCCCCGAACGGCGCGGCGCAGGCGCGCCTTTACCGCGCCGTCTACGAGCGGCACCGGATCGAGCCCGAGCACATCGGCCATGTCGTCGCCCACGGCACCGGTACCCGGCTCGGCGACCCGGTCGAGGTCAACGCGTTGAACGAGGTGTTCTCCGAGCACACGGACAAGACCGGGTTCTGCGCGCTCACCTCCACCAAGCCCAACGTCGGGCACACGCTGGCCGCCTCCGGCATCGTCAGCCTGATCGCGCTGGTCCAGTCGCTGCGCCACGGCGTCATCCCGCCGAGCCTGCACTGCGAGCAGGACAGCGACTACATCGCCTGGCAGCGGAGCCCCTTCTACGTCAACAAGACCCTGAAGGCGTGGCCGGAGAACCCCGCCGGGACGCGGCTCGGGGCAGTGAGTGCGTTCGGCATGAGCGGCACCAACGTTCACATGGTCGTGGAGAGTTACCGGGACCGTGCGCGGGTGGCGCGGCCCGCCGACGCCCCCGCCCGCCTGCTGGCCCTGTCCGCGAAGACCCAAGGGGCGCTGCGCGACCGCATCCGTGACCTGCGCGAGGCGCTGCGGACCACGGAGCGTGACGTCGTCTCCCTCACCGATGTGAGCCACACCCTGCTGGAGCGCAGGCAGCACTTCGAGCACCGTTGTGCGTTCGTCGTCGGTGACCTCGACGAGGCCGTCTCCGTGCTGGGCGTTGCCGAGCGGGGCGCTGCCGAGCCGGGCGAGCAGCACCCCGGGGTCCGCTTCGGCGGGGTGCCGAGCGACCGCCGGGACCGGCCGCGGGACGCCGACGGCGAGGCGCTGTTCGCGAGGCTCGCCGCGGCGGGCACCGCCGCCGAACGCCGCGATGTGCTCCTGGAGCTGGCCGACCTCTACTGCCGGGGAGCCTCCCCCGACTGGCGGGTGTTGTTCGCCGACGACGATCCGCGGTTGGTGGCCGTACCCGGCTATCCCTTCTCGCGCAAGGTGTACTGGGTGAACCGGGAGAGTCCCGTTCTGACCCGTTCGGTGCCCGACGACGAGGCCGTGTCGTTCAGCGCCGCGGCAGCGCAACCGGCGCACGAGGAGCCGGTAGGTGTCGACGCCGGACACCGTCGGGTAACGCTGCGGAACCCGGCCGACGCGATGACCGTGTCGGTGCCGGCGGCCGCCAAACCGAGGAACGTGCGGCTGGCCGACCTGGGGGAGCGGCCCGCTGCTCCGGCGGGCCCGGCCTTCACGGCCCTGCCGCCCGCCGAGCCGGTGGCGGCGCCCGAGCCTGCCGGGGCCCGGGCGGACGCGGTCCCGGCGAAGGCCGTGGGCGAGCTGAGGCAGGAGCTGAGAAGCGGCCTCGCCGACGTCCTGCAGCTGCCGGAGGGCGACATCGACCTCGGCCGCAACTTCATGGACCTGGGCCTGGACTCCATCCTCGGGGTGGAGTGGATCAAGGCCATCAACAAGAAGTACGGGACCGGCCTCACCGCCACGAAGCTCTACGACCATCCGTCGGTGCGCGAACTCGCGGACTTCGTCCGGGGCGAACTGGCCGTGTCCGCACCCGCCCAGCCGGCACTCGCGGAGGCGGTGCCCGCTCCGATCGAGGAGCCTGTCGTGACCCTGGCGCCGGACCGTCCCCGGGTCTCGAAGGCCGTGCTGCTGGAAGGAGTGCGCACCAGCCTCGCCGACGTGCTGTTCCTCGACGCGGGGGACATCGCCGCCGATCGCAACTTCGTCGAACTCGGCATGGACTCCATCGTCGGCGTGGAGTGGGTGAAGGCCCTCAACAAGAATTACGGGACGTCGCTCACGGCGACACAGCTGTACGACCACCCCACGGTGCGCAGGCTCACCGACTTCCTGGTGACGCTGGTGCAGCCGGCGGCCGTGTCCGCAGCGGCCACGCCGGCCGCGGTCACCGAACCGGCCGCGGTCACCGCACCGGTTGCGGTCACCGCACCGGTCGCGCACATCGCGCCGGTGGCGGACGAACCGGCGCCCGCCACCCGGGCCGGCGACAAGGTGGCCGTGGTCGGGATGTCCGGGCGCTACCCCGAAGCGGCGGACCTCCACGCCTACTGGGACAACCTCCGCGGCGGCCGCGACTGCGTGACCGAGGTCCCGCCGTCGCGCTGGGACGTCTCGCGGTACTACGACCCCCGGCCAGGCCAGGAGGGCAAGACGTACTCGAAGTGGATGGGGTACCTGGCGGACGCCGACCGCTTCGACCCGCTGTTCTTCAACATCTCCCCGCTGGAGGCCGAAGGGATCGACCCGCAGCACCGGCTGTTCCTCCAGGAGGCCTACCGGGCGTTCGAGGACGCGGGGTACGACCCACAGTCCCTCGCCGCCAAGAAGTGCGGCGTCTACCTGGGCATAAGCGGCAGCGAGTACAGCTTCCTGGTATTCGGGGACAACGGGGTGTCCGCGTCCGCGACGAGCGGCAGCAACGCCATCGCCGCCTCGCGCATCGCCTACTTCCTCAACCTCAAGGGCCCGGCCGTCGCCGTCGACACGGCCTGCTCGTCCTCGCTGGTCGCGCTGCACCTCGCCCGGCAGGCGCTGCTGAGCGGTGAGATCGACATGGCGCTCGTCGGTGGTGTCTCGCTGTATCTGCTCCCCGACACCTACGTCGGCATGTGCCAGGCGGGGATGCTCTCCCCGGAGGGGCGGTGCAGGTCGTTCGACAACGGCGCCGACGGGTTCGTGCCGGGTGAGGGGGTCGGCGCCCTGGTGCTCAAGCGCCTCAGCGACGCCGAGGCCGACCGCGACCACGTGCACGGTGTCGTCGCGGCGTCCGGCATCAACCAGGACGGCAGGACGAACGGGATCACGGCGCCGAGCGCCGCCAGTCAGACGGAACTCGTCCGCACGGTCTACGACCGCCACGGCATCGACCCGGCGACCATCGACTACGTCGAAATGCACGGCACGGGCACGAAGCTGGGCGACCCGATCGAGCTCTCCGCGCTGGGCACCGTGTACGGCGAGTCGGAGGTCTCCACGCGGTCCTGCGCCATCGGGTCGGTGAAGAGCAACATCGGGCACACATCCGAGGCCGCCGGGGTCGCGGGCGTGCACAAGGTACTGCTGAGCATGCGCCACGGCACACTGGCGCCGTCCCTCAACTTCGACTCGCCCAACGAGCACTTCGACTTCGAGAACTCGCCCTTCCGCGTCGTCACGGCCCCCGAGCCGTGGGAGACGCCGTCCGGTGCCCGGCCGCGGCGCGCCGCTGTCAGCTCGTTCGGGTTCAGCGGGACCAACGCCCATGTCGTGCTGGAGGAGTACCGCACCGGGGCGAGCAGCTCCCCCGCCGCGTCCGGGCCCGTCGTCATCGCCCTGTCCGCGAGGACCGGGGAACAGCTGGACGACCTGGTCGAGAGGCTGCTCGCGTTCGTCGAGGACGAGCCCCGGCCCGACCTGGCGCGCCTGGCTCACACGCTCCAGGTGGGCCGGGAGGCGATGGAAGAGCGACTGGCGTTCCTGGCGGACTCTCTGCCGGAGGTCGTGCGCGGGCTCAGGGCGCATCTGGAGCGGGCGGACGACGGCGCGCTCGTACGCGGACGCGTGACACCGGACCAGTCGGCCCGCCAGGAGGACGACGAGCGGCAGCAGGCGCTCGTGCGGACATGGACCGCGGACAAGGATCTCCAGCGGCTCGCGGAGGCGTGGGTCGACGGCTGCGCCGTCGACTGGCTCGCGCTCCACGCGGGCCCCGCGCCCCTCCGCCTGCCGTTGCCGACGTACCCCTTCGCCAAGGAGCGGTACTGGGTCGAGCCGAAGGCGCGTGCGACGAGCACGTCGACCGCGGTGCTGCATCCGCTGCTGCACCGCAACACGTCCGGGTTCGCGGCGCAGCGCTACACCTCGACGTTCACCGGCGAGGAAGACTTCCTCGCCGGCCACCGCGTGCGGGGCCAGAAGGTCCTGCCGGGCGCGGCGTACCTGGAGCTGGCGTTGGCGGCGGTGGCCGACGCCTCGGGAGCGACGCCGCCCACGGGGCTGGCGCTGACCGGCGTGGTCTGGTCCCGGCCCTTCCAGGTGGGCGACCGGCCTCGCGATCTGCACATCACCCTGCGCCGGGACGACGCGCGGACCACGCACTTCGAGGTCTTCGCACCGGTGTCGGACGCCGACGGCGAGGCCACGGCTCCGGCCGTCCACAGCGAGGGCTCGGTCGTCCCGCTCGCGGAAGCCGCGGTGGACCACATCGACCTTGCCCGGCTCCGCGGCGAGTGCGGCGCCCGCGAGCTGGACGCCGCGCAGGTCTACGCCGCGTTCGAGGCCGCAGGCATCGAGTACGGCGACTCGTTCCGCTGCGTCGAACGGATCCTGGTCGGCGACGGCCAGGCACTGGCACGTCTCGTGCTGCCCGCCACCGCGCAGCCGATCCCGGACGGCTACCTGCTGCACCCGGGGCTCACGGACGCGGCCCTGCAGGCCGCGATGGGAGTGCTGTGGAACGCCGCGGGAACCTCACGTCCCCTGCTGCCGTTCGCTGTGGAACGCGTCGAGGTGCTCCGTCCCCTGGAGCGCACCATGTGGGTCTGGGTCCGCGAGGACGTGGACGGGCCGTCCGACGGGTCTGCCCGCCGCCTGGACCTCGACCTCTGCGACGACACGGGTCGCGTCCACGTGCGGATGAGGGGCTTCTCGGTCCGGGCCGCGGCCGGCGGCGCGGCGGAGGAGAAAGGCATCCTGCTGTTCCCGCGCTGGCAGAAGCACGAGCTGCCGAAACCCGCGCGGAGCACGGGTGGTCCGCAGCACGTGCTGGTCTGCGTGGAACAAGGGGGCCTCGCGGACGCGATGGCCTCGGACCCGAAGTGCGAGGTGCTGGTCCTCACCTCGCGGGCGACCACTGATGACGGCCGCTACGCCGACTACGCGCTGCAGGTCTTCGAAAAGACGAAGGCGATCCTGCGCGACAGGCCGCGGGCCGAGACGCTCGTGCAGGTCGTGGTGCCGGACCGGCCGGAGGCGACGGCCCTGTCGGGCCTCGGCGCGTTGGTGTGGAGCGCGCGCCAGGAGAACCCGGGGATCTCGGGGCAGGTGGTCATCGTGGACGACTACGGCGACGTGGCCGCCCTGCGGGCACGTCTCGCGGCCGAGCGGCTGCGCCCCGAGGATGCGAGGGTCCGGTACCGGGGTGGGCGGCGCGAAGTGGTCGTGTGGGACGAGGAACCCGCGGCGGACCGGCCCCGTTCCCCGTGGCGGACCGGGGGTGTCTACCTGATCACCGGCGGCCTCGGTGGCCTCGGACGCATCTTCGCCGAGGAGATCGCCGGGCAGGTCGACGATGTCACCCTCGTGCTGACCGGTCGCTCTCCCGAGACCGAGCGGTCGCGCCGGTTCCTGGCGGAGCTGCGGGCGTCGGGGGCGCGGGCGTCCTACACGCGGCTCGACGTCACCGATCGGGTCGGCGTCGAGGCTCTGGTCGCCGCCACCCTGCGTGACGCGGGGCGCCTCGACGGCATCCTCCACAGCGCGGGGGTGAGGGAGGACAACTTCATCCTCAAGAAGTCCGGCGAGGAGTTCACCCGCGTACTGCCGCCCAAGGTGAGCGGCACGGTCAACCTGGATGAGGCGACCCGGGACGTGGACCTCGACTTCTTCGTGATGTTCTCCTCCGGTGCCGCGGTGACCGGAAACATGGGCCAGGCCGACTACGCGACCGCGAACGCGTTCATGGACGCCTACGCCGAGTACCGGCAGCATCTGGGGGCTCTCGGCGCGCGTCGCGGCCGCACGGTGTCCATCAACTGGTCGCTGTGGGCCGAGGGCGGGATGCGTCCCGACGCCACCAGCGAGGCGACTCTCCGCGAGCGCTTCGGGATCACCCCGCTGCGCCGCGAGGCGGGACTCGAAGCCTTCGCGCGATGCCTGCGGACGAGCCACCACCAAGTGCTCGTCGTCGCGGGGGACGTGGCGGCCTTCCGAAGCGCACTCAAGGCACAGCACCCGAGGGAAGACATGCGACCTATGAGCGCCGAGAGCAGGACGGCAACACCGACGCCGCAGGACGACGGCCTGGAACCGGCGGCGGTGAACTACATCAAGTCGCTGCTCGCGACGGCCCTGAAGGTGCCGTGGCAGCGCATCGAGGCCGACCTCCCGATGGAGCGCTACGGCATCGACTCCGTGATGGCGCTGACCATGACCGCCAGGCTGGAGGAGGTCTTCGGGCGCCTGCCGAAGACGCTCTTCTTCGAGTACCAGAACATCACGGCCCTGGCCGGGTACTTCCTCGCCGTGCACGAGGCCCGCTTGCGGGAGCTGCTGAGGGCCGACGCCACCACGGCCGCGACCGGGACGCCGGCGTCCGAGCCCGCACCGCGGACGGCGGTCACCACGGTGCCCGCGGCCACTTCGCCCGCGGCCGTTGCGGCGCCGGTCGGGTCGGCGGCTGCCGTTCCGCCCGCCGCCGACATCGCGATCATCGGCCTTGGCGGGCGCTACCCGCAGGCCGGCAACCTGCGCGAGTTCTGGCGCAACCTGTCCGAGGGCAGGGACAGCATCATCGAGGTCCCCCACGACCGTTGGGACCACAGCCTCTACCTCGACCCGGACGGCTCGAAGCCGGGCAAGACGTACTGCAAGTGGGGCGGGTTCCTCGACGACGTCGACCGGTTCGACCCCCAGTTCTTCAACATCTCGCCCCGCGAGGCGGAGGTGGTCGACCCTCAGGAGCGCCTGTTCCTGGAGTGCGTGTACGAGACGCTTCAGGACGCCGGGTACACGCGGCAGGCCCTGCGCGAGTACCGCTCGAACGGCGTCGACGGCAACGTCGGCCTATTCGTGGGTGTGATGTACGACGAGTACCAGCTCTACGGGGCCGGCCAGCAGGGGCCGGACCGCGCCCAGGTGATACCGGGCAACTCGGCCTCGATCGCCAACCGTGTCTCGTACTTCTGCGACTGGCACGGGCCGAGCGTCACGGTGAAGACGATGTGCTCGTCGTCGCTGACGGCACTGCACCTGGCGTGCCAGAGCTTGCGGCTCGGCGACTGCGAGGTGGCGGTCGCGGGCGGTGTCAACCTGTCGCTGCACCCCGCCAAGTACCTGCTACTCGGGCAGACCGGGTTCGCGTCGAGCAGGGGGATGTGCGAGAGCTTCGGCAGCGGCGGTGACGGCTACGTGCCGGGAGAGGGCGTGGGCGCCGTACTGCTCAAGCCGCTCGACCGGGCCATCGCCGACAACGACCGGATCTACGGGGTCATCAAGTCCACCGCGGTCAACCACGGGGGCAGGACCAACGGTTACACGGTCCCCAACCCCAACGCCCAGGCCGCCACGATCGCGTCCGCCCTGGACAAGGCGGGTGTCGACGCCCGCACCGTGAGCTACGTCGAGGCGCACGGCACCGGGACCGAACTCGGTGACCCCATCGAGATCGCCGGCCTGACCAAGGCGTTCGCACGGCACACCGACGACCGCCAGTTCTGCGCGATCGGCTCGGTGAAGAGCAACATCGGGCACTGCGAGAGCGCGGCGGGGATCTCCGCGCTGACCAAGGTCCTGTTGCAGCTCCAGCACCGCAGGCTGGTGCCGTCGCTGCACGCGGAAGTGCTCAACCCGCATATCGACTTCGCCGAGACGCCCTTCCAGGTGCAGCGCGAGTCCGCGGAGTGGAAGCGGCCGACGGTCACCACGGCCGACGGCGAGACACGGGAGTACCCGCGCATCGCGGGCATCTCGTCCTTCGGCGCCGGCGGCTCGAACTCGCACGTCATCGTGTCGGAGTACGTCCCGGCGGACAGGCCCGCCCCGGAACCGACGGCGGACCCGCTGTCGTCCGTCGTGGTCGTGTCCGCGAGGACCGCCGAACAGCTGCGGGCGTACGCCCAGCGGCTGCTCGACTGGGCCGACGAGGAACAGATCATCGACGCCGACCTGCCCGACATCGCGTTCACGTTGCAGGTGGGACGTGAACACATGGACGAGCGGCTGGCGTTCATCGCCGGCTCCGTGTCGGAGTTCCTCGCCGGGCTGCGCGCCCACGTCGAGGGCGGCGAGGCCGCCGGGCTGTACCGGGGCAAGGCCCAGCGCTCGACGGCCGCCGTGTCGTCGCTGTTCGAGGACGAGGATCTGACCGGTGTCGTCGACGCCTGGCTCCGCAAGCGCAAGCTCGGCAAACTCCTGGAGCTGTGGGTCAATGGGCTGAGCCTCGACTGGCGCAGCTGCTACGCGACCCCGCCGCGCCGCGTCGCGCTGCCGACCTACCCCTTCGCGCGCAAGCGGTCCTGGTTCCCGGGGAGCACCCGTCCGGAGAGCGCGGTGGACGACACCCCGCCGCGTGCCGTGCCCAAGCCTTCCGCGGTGGCGGAGGAGGCACCGAAGGCGAAGGCGGCCGAGCCGGCCCGCACCACGCCGTCCATGGGCGCGGCCGTGGCGTCGAAACCACGGGGCATCGGTCTCGCACCGCTCAGCGGCGCGGTGCGGAGCCCCAAGACGGTCGAGGTGCAAGCGCCCGTGCGGCGTCCCGCGCCGTCCGTGACCCTCACCGCCGCGGACGCGATCCCCGACAGGACCACCGAACGCGCCCCGGCCCGACCGGAGGCTCCGGTCCCGAGCCCGGACGAGGAGACGCTCGTCGCGGAGCTGACCACGCTCCTCGCCCAGGCCCTGTACCTGGCCGAGGAGGAGGTCGACCCGGAGGTGAACTTCACCGACCTCGGCCTGGACTCCATCGTCGGCGTGGAGTGGATCAAGGCCGTCAACAAGCGGTACGGCATCACCCTGCAGGCCACCAGGCTCTACGACACACCCACCGTCACCGGGCTGGCCGCTCACCTCAAGACCTTGCTGCCCACCGCTCAGGAGCGGCCGCAGGTCCGGGTCGAGCAGCCCGCGGAGACGACGGCGGACGATGTCGTCGAGGAGCCGGTCGCGGTCGTCGACGAGGGGGAACCCGCCCTCGACGAGGATCAGGTGCGGGCCGAACTCCTCAGCAGCCTCGCCGAGGCCCTGTACCTGTCGGTGGGCGAGCTTGACCTGGACCGCAACTTCACCGAATTCGGTCTGGACTCGATCGTCGGCGTGGAGTGGATCAAGGCGATCAACAAGCAGTACGGCATCACCCTCCAGGCCACCAAGCTCTACGACTACCCGTCTGTCCCTGAACTCGCCGCCCGCGTCGTCGCGGAGGTCGGAAAGACAGGCGCCCCCGTGCAGCCCCACGGGCTGACGACCCCTGCCGCCGTGCCTGCTCAAGCCGTCGTGCCCGCTCAGGTCGCCGTGCCCGCTCCGGCCCCCGTCCACGAGCCGGTCCCCGCGCGCGAGTCGCGCGAGTCGGTGGTGGAGCCGGAACCCGTCGTGGTCCCCGCGCCCGCGCGGACCCGGCCCGCCGCCCGCGCTGACGCGATCGCCGTCGTGGGCATGGCGGGCAAGTACCCGCTCGCCGACAACCTGGACGACTACTGGGACAACCTCGCGAAAGGGCGCGACTGCGTTCGGGAGATCCCGGAATCCCGGTGGGACGTCGCCCAGTACTACGACCCGAGGCCGAACCAGCCCGGCAAGGTCTACTGCAAGTGGATGGGGCTGCTCGACGACGTCGACGTCTTCGACCCGCTGTTCTTCGGCATCCCGCCGGCCGAGGCCGAGGCGATGGACCCGCAGCAGCGCCTCTTCCTGCAGGAGGCCTACCACGCGTTCGAGGACGCGGGGTACAACGTCCAGGCGCTGAGCGGGCAGAAGTGCGGCGTCTACCTGGGGATCATGAGCAACGAGTACAGCGCGCTCATGCGGGAGCAGGGCGGCGACGCGAGTTCGGCCACCAGCAACAGCAACGCCATCACGGCCGCGCGCATCGCCTACATCCTCAACCTCAAGGGCCCGGCCATCGCCCTCGACACGGCCTGCTCGTCCTCGCTCGTCGGCACCCACCTCGCGGCCCAGGCACTGCGCAGCGGTGAGATCGACATGGCGCTGGTGGGCGGAGTCACCCTCTACCTGACCGCGGAGTCCTACATCAGCATGTGCGGTGCGGGGATGCTGGCGCCGGACGGCAGGTGCAAGACCTTCGACAACACCGCCGACGGGTTCGTGCCGGGCGAGGGCGTGGGCGCGCTCGTCCTCAAGCGGCTCGTGGACGCCGAGCGCGACGGGGACAGCATCCACGGCATCATCACCGGCTCCGGCATCAACCAGGACGGGCGGACCAACGGCATCACCGCACCGAACGCCGCCAGCCAGCGGGAACTCCAGCACGACGTGTACGAGCGGTACGGCGTGGACCCCGGTGGCATCAGCTACGTCGAGATGCACGGAACGGGCACCAAACTCGGCGACCCCATCGAACTGGAGGCCTTGGCCTCGGTATACCGGGAGCGGACCGACAAGGTCGGCTACTGCGCCATCGGTTCGGTCAAGAGCAACGTGGGGCACACGTCGGCGGCCGCGGGTGTGGCCGCCCTCCAGAAGACGCTGCTCTGCATGAAGCACAAGCAGCTGGTGCCGACGCTGCACTTCAACTCCCCCAACGAGCACTTCGACTTCGAGAAGTCGCCGTTCTACGTCAACACCGAGTTGGCGCCGTGGCAGGTGGGCTCCGGCGAGACCCGTCGCGCTGCCGTGAGTTCCTTCGGCTTCAGCGGCACGAACGCCCACCTGGTGCTGGAGGAGTACGACCGCGGTGACGAGGACACCGAGCAGGCGGTGACCGCCGGGACGTCGGTCTTCGTCCTGTCGGCGAAGGGCGAGGAGCAGCTCAGGACCGTCGCCGAGCGGATGAAGGACCACGTTGAAGCGCACCCGTCCGTGCCCTTGCGGAACTTGGCGTACTCACTCCAGACAGGGCGTGAACCGATGACGTGGCGGCTGGCCTTCGTCGCCGCGACGCGCGGGGAGTTCGTGGAGAAGGTGACGCGGTACCTCGCGGGTGGCCCGGCGGAAGACCTGTTCACCGGCCGGGTCAGGACCCGCCGGGTCAAGGACGCGTCCGCCGCCGGGAAGGAGCTGGTCGTACCCGCGGGCGGTGTGTTGACCATGACCACCGCGGCGGGCGAGGAACTCGCGGACCGCTGGGTTCGGGGAACTTCGGTCGACTGGACCCTCCTCTACCCGCAGGGCAACCCCCGCCGCGTACCGCTGCCCGCCTACCCCTTCGCGCGTGAGCGCTACTGGCCCGGCCTGACTGCCGAGGCCCCCGCCGCCACGCCTGTGGTGAAGCCTGTGGCCGAGGACACCACCTCGGGCACGAACGTCCTGCTGAAGCCCGTCTGGGACGTGGTGTCCAGGCCCGAACCGGTGGTCCCGACCACCCCGTCCGGCCGGGTCGTCGTGATCGGCGGGAACGAGCAGTGGGAGCGGATCCGCTCCGGTCTGCCCGGCGCCGAGCGGTTCCACGTCGGCGCCGCCGACACCGTGGAGACGCTTGCGGAAAGACTCCCGGCGCAGGACGGCCCGATCGACCACATCATCTGGGCCCCGGCCCCGGCCCCGGCCCCGGCCGAGGTCGCGGGAGGAGTCGACGACGCACTGGTCGAGGCGCAGGAAGGCGGCCTCTACGCGTGCTTCCGTACGCTGAAGGCATTGCTGCGCTCGGGGTACGGCAAGCGCCCGCTCGAGGTGACCGTCCTGACGGAACGCAGCCAGCGGGCGCGGCGGGGCGACACCGTGGACCCGACCCACTCCGGTGTGCACGGCCTGATGGGCTCCGCGGCCAAGGAGTACCCCGGCTGGAACGTCCGGCTGGTCGACCTGGAGGACGTGAACGACCCGCCGCTGGCGGAGATTTGGGCCCTGCCCCAGGTCGAACGCGGCAGCATCTGGGCGCGACGCCGGAAGCGTTGGTACCGGCAGGTACTCGTACCACTGCAGGGCACGTCCCAGGAGTCCCCGGGCCGTCCGGTGTACCGCCAAGGAGGCACCTACGTCGTGATCGGCGGTGCCGGTGGTATCGGCGAGGCATGGACGGAACACCTGATCCGCACCTACGGCGCCCACGTCGTCTGGATCGGCAGGCGGGAGGAGGACGCCTCGATCCGCGAAAAGCTGCGCAGGATGGGGGAGTTGGGACCCACGCCCCGATACGTGCGAGCCGACGCGGCCGATCGACAGTCGCTGCAGCGCGCCTACGAGCACATCAAGCGGAGCCACGCGGTTGTTCACGGTGTGGTCCACTCCGCGATCGTCCTCCAGGACCAGAGCATCGAGCGGATGGACGAGGAACGCTTCCGCGCGGCCGTCATGGCCAAGATCGACGTCAGCGTGCGGATGACGCAGGTGTTCGGGGGTGAGCCTCTGGACTTCATGCTGTTCTTCTCCTCGATGAACTCGTTCATGAAGGCGCCCGGACAGAGCAACTACGTTGCCGGCTCGGTGTTTGAGGACTCCTACGCACACAGCCTGGCCGGGACCGCGTCGATCCCTGCCAAGATCATGAACTGGGGCTACTGGGGTAGTGTCGGCGTCGTCGCCACCCCCGAGTACCAAGAGCGCATGGGCAGGGCGGGAGCGGGCTCGATCGCACCCGCCGACGGCATGTCCGCTCTCGACGTTCTTCTCGGCGGGGGATTCGACCAACTCGGCTTGGTCAAGGACAAGGGGGGGATCGCGTAAATGTGGAGCATAACCCGCAACGAGACCATCACCACGGCCCGGACCGGCACCCCGGTGCCACTGGCCCGGCTGTGCCGGGACATCGCGGCCGGCGCGGATGTCCCCCTCACCGCGACTCCCGGGGACGCGGACGCGCTCATCGACGAGGACCTGCTCAGCCGGCTCCTGCTCGGTCAGTTGCGCAGCGCCGGACTGTTCGCGGGCGGCGACGCTCCCGCGCTCGACGAGGCGATCGCGGGGCTCCCCGTCGGTGAGGAGTTGCGCCGCTGGGTCCGCGAATCGGTGCGACAGCTCCTGACGCGCGGTCACCTCCACGGCGATTCGGCCCACCCGCGACCGAGCGGCGCGGAGAACAGCCGTGACCTGTGGGCGGAATGGGAGGCACGGAGCGCGCGTTGGGCCCGCCACGCGGACCTGCGCGCTCAGGTCGTGCTCCTCGACGCCACGCTCCGGGCACTGCCGCGGATCCTCACCGGCGCCGTTCCCGCCACCGATGTCCTGTTCCCCAACTCCTCGTTGGAGCTGGTCGAGGGGATCTACAAGGGCAACCCCGTCACCGACGTGTTCAACGGTGTCCTGGCCGACACCGCGGCCGCAGTCGTGCGCGCCATAGTGCACAGCGACCGACAGGCCCGGATCAGGATCCTCGAGATCGGTGCGGGCACGGGCGGCGGCAGCCTGAAGGTCTTCCAACGGCTGGAGCCGTTCGCGTCCCACGTGGAGACCTACTGCTACACCGACTTGTCGCGGTCGTTCCTCATGCATGCCGAGCAGGAGTACGGACCGAGCTACCCGTACCTGGACTACCGTCTGCTCGATATCGAGAAGCCACCGGCCGCCCAGGGCGTCACGCTCGGCAGCTTCGACCTCGTGCTGGCCACGAACGTCCTGCACGCCACGCGGGACATCCGCAGGACGCTGCGCAACGCGAAGGCGGCGCTCAAGGAGAACGGCGTTCTGCTCGCCAACGAGATATCGGCCAACTCGCTTTTCACCCACCTGACGTTCGGCCTGCTGACGGGGTGGTGGCTGTACGAGGACGCCGAGTTACGCCTCCCGGGCTGCCCGGGCCTGTCCCCGCAGTCCTGGTCGGAGGTGCTCGAGGACGAGGGCTTCGACCCCGTGTCGTTCCCGGCGGCGGGCCTGCACGACCTCGGGTACCAGATCCTCGCCGCGCAGAGCGACGGCTTGATCCGGCAGGAGGCCGAGCACGAAACCGATGCCCAGCAGGATGACAAGAGCCCTCAGGCCGCTGGAGCGGCGCGACCCGCGCCACGGCGGGAGAGCTCCGCGCGTGGGGCGTCGGTGTCCGACGACGCGCTGGAGCAGCACGTCAAGGACGTCGTCTTCGACCAGCTCGCACAGGCCCTCAAGGTCGACAGGGCCCGGATCGACGCCGACGACGCCTTCATGGACTACGGCGTCGACTCCATCCTCGGTGTCCGGCTGATCCACGAGATCAACGAGCGGCTCGGCGTCGACCTGGCCACCACCGACCTGTTCGACCACCCCTCGGTCCGGCAGCTGACGGGGCACATCCTCGACGAGCACCGGGCGCAGGCCGTCGCCTCGCTGCCGGTAGGGCCGGTGACCGCCACCGTCGAGCCCGAGACGCTCCCGTCAGAGCGCGCACCGGTCGGCGCGGACTCCGGCGGTGCGGTTCCGGTTCTGGTCGGCGCCGCCCCGACGGAGGCCGTGCGGGCGCCCGGCGGGGACCGGGAACCGATCGCGATCGTCGGCATGAGCGGCAGGTTCGGCGGCTCGCCCGACGTCGAGGAGCTGTGGGAGCACCTGGTGCGAGGGGACGACCTCGTCGAGGAGGTCACCCGCTGGCAGCTGCCGGACCCGCCCGCGGGTGCCCCGGTGTGCGGACACGGCAGCTTCATCGACGACCACGACCGGTTCGACCCGGCCTTCTTCAACCTCTCCGGGGTCGAGGCCACCTACATGGACCCCCAGCAGCGCGTGTTCCTCGAAGAGGCGTGGAAGACGCTGGAGGACGCGGGCTACGCCGGGTCCGCCACCCGGGGCAGGCGCTGCGGGGTGTACGTCGGCTGCCAGGACAGCGGGTACACCGCGCTCTTCGGCGACGAGGTCCCGGCGCCGGCCATGTGGGGCAACGCGCTCTCGGCCCTGCCCGCGCGCATCTCCTACCACCTCGACCTGCAGGGCCCTGCGGTCGCTGTGGACACCGCGTGCTCCAGCTCGCTGGTCGCCATCCACCTTGCCTGCCAGGGACTTTGGGGCGGTGAGACGGAGATGGCACTCGCGGGTGGGGTCTCTGTCCAGTGCACGCCGCAGTTCTACCGGCTCGCGGGCCAGGCGGGAATGCTCTCCCCGAGCGGTCGCTGCCACACCTTCGACGACCGCGCCGACGGGTTCGTGCCGGGCGAGGGCGTCGGGGTGGTCCTTCTCAAGAGGCTCGGCGACGCCCTCGCGGACGGGGACCACATCCACGGCGTCATCAGCGGTTCCGGGATCAACCAGGACGGTGCGTCCAACGGCATCACCGCGCCGAGCGCCAAGTCCCAGGAACGCCTGGAGACTTCCGTCTACGACGCGTTCGGGATCGACCCCGCGGGCATTCAGCTGGTCGAGGCGCACGGCACGGGCACCAAGCTCGGCGACCCCATCGAGTACCACGCGCTGAAGCGGGCCTTCGGCCGCTACACCGACCGACGGGAGTTCTGCGCGCTGGGCTCCATCAAGTCCAACCTCGGGCACACCACCACCGCCGCCGGGGTCGCCGGGGTCATCAAGATCCTGCTCGCGCTGCGGCACCGGCGCATCCCGCCCTCGATCAACTTCGAAGTGGGGAACTCCCACATCGACTTCACCGACAGCCCTTTCTACGTCAACACGGCGGACCGCCCCTGGGAGGCGGGCACGGACGGGCAGCGCCGTGCCGCCGTCAGCTCGTTCGGCGTCAGCGGGACCAACGCCCACATGGTGATCGAAGAGGCACCGCACCGAGCCCACCGCGCGGCCGCGTACCCGGCCCACCTCGTCACGTTGTCCGCGGACACCGCGGAGCAGCTGCGCGAGCAGGCCGAACGGCTGGTCGCGCACTGCGTGGCGCACCCCGGGCTCGACCTGGGCGACGTGAGCTTCACCCTGCTGCTCGGGCGCAAGCACCTCCCGCACCGCCTGGCCTGCGTGGCGCGCGACCAGGACGAGGTCGTCCACGCGCTGCGGCAGTGGCTGGCCACCGGAGGGAGCCCGCACGTGCACGTCGGCGAGCCCGCCGAGCGGCAGGGCGAGCGGGCCTCGCTGAAGGGCTTCGGCAACGACTGCGTCCACCGGTCGGTGTCGGCCACCGATGCCGAACCCCGTACCGAGCTGCTGTCGACGGTCGCCGACCTCTACGCGCAGGGCTACGACCTCGACTACGCGGGGCTGTTCGCCGGGCAGCGGCCCACGCGGGTGCCGCTGCCGACCTACCCGTTCGCGCGTGACCGCTACTGGGTGCCTACGGCACGGCGCTCGACGGTGCTCGGACCGACGTCGGCACCGCATCCGCTGCTGTACGTCAACGCCTCGACTCTCCGTTCGCAACGCTACGAGTCCACGTTCACCGGCCGCGAGTACTTCCTCACCGATCATGTGGTGAAGGGGCAGAAGGTCCTGCCGGGCGTCGCCTGCCTGGAGATGGCCAGGGCGGCCGCCGAACTGGCCGAGCCGGACCGGGACTTGCCGGGGATCACGCTGCGCAACGTCGTGTGGGCGCGCCCCGTGGTGGTCGGTGGCAACCCGGTGGCGCTCGCCACGACGCTCACCCCCGCCAACCAGGACGAGTTCGACTTCGCGATCACCGGCGCGGACGCAGTCGTGCACAGCCGAGGACAGGTGATCCGGAAGTCCGGCATCCCGGCCACGCTCGACGTCGAGCGCGTCAGGGCCGCGTGCGACCGCGCCGAACTCGACGCCGCGCAGCTGTACCCGCTGTACGAGCGCATCGGCTTCGAGTACGGCCCCGCACACCGCGGTGTCGAGCGCCTGCACATCGGCCGGGACGAGGTCCTGGTGCGGCTGTCGCAGCCCGCCTCGGTGCGCGACACCCTGGACGCGTTCGTGCTGCACCCCAGCCTGCTCGACTCGATGCTGCAGGGTTCCCTGGGCATGGGGGCGGCGTCCGCGCGGGAGTCCGCCCTGGACGTCTCCGGGATGAAACCGTCGCTGCCGTTCGCACTGGACGAGCTGGAGATCCTCGGCCCGTGCACGCAGAACATGTGGGCGTGGATCCGCTACAGCCCGGGCACGGTGAAGGACGGCAGGGTCTTCAAGCTCGACATCGACCTCTGCGACGAGCAGGGCTCGGTGCGCGCCCGAGTGAAGGGCATTTCCTACCGCGTTCTCGACGAGGCACCCGGCGACACGTGTGTCACCTTCCTCCCCGTGTGGGAGAGGACAGCGCAGGTCGCCGCGGAGACGGAGCCCTCGCGGCATGTCGTGCTGCTGTGCGACATGCCCGAGCTGGCCGACGCGTTCGAGGCCCGGTGCCCGTCCGTCGAGGTGCTGCGCCTGACCTCCGCCGAGATCGGGACGGCGGAGCGGTTCACCGAATACGTCGTCCAGGCGCTCGACCACGTCCAGCGCGTCCTGCCCGGCTCGGGGCGGCAGCCCGTGCTGGTGCAGCTCGTCGTCCCGGAGGACGGTGACCCGGCACTGGCGCTGGGCCTGCTCGGACTGCTGAAGTCCGCGCGGGCGGAGGACCCCGCCCTGCTGATCCAAGCCGTACTCGTCGACGCGGGCGACAGCGCCGACCACCTGGTCTCCCAGGTGGTCGCGGGCGGCCGGCGCGCCGACGGCGACTGCGTCCGCTTCCGCGGTGCCGAGGTCGAGGCGCTGACCTGGGCCGAGCACAAGGCGCCGCCGGAGCGACGGGTCCCGTGGAAGAGCGGTGGCGTCTACCTGGTCACGGGCGGACTCGGGGGCATCGGCACGCTCGTCGTGGCGGACATGGTCGCCGAGGCCGGGAACGTCACCATCGTCCTGGCGGGCCGGTCACCGCTGCGCCCGGAGCAGGAAGCGCTCCTCGCGCAGTGGCGGGGGCAGGGGGCGGACGTGCGCCACTCCCGCGTCGACGTCAGCGACGCCGCGGCCGTCAAGGCCCTGGTCGACGGGATCGTCCGGGACCACGGCGCCCTGCACGGTGTCATCCACGGCGCCGGGGTCGTCAAGGACAACTTCGTCGGGCGGAAGACGCCGCAGGAGTGCCGCGAGGTCCTCGCGCCGAAGGCGGCGGGCGTGGTGAACCTGGACGAGGCCAGCAAGGACCTTCCGCTGGACTTCTTCGTCACGTTCTCGGCCGCGGCCGGAGTTTTCGGCAACACCGGCCAGGCCGACTACGCCGCCGCCAACGCCTTCCTGGACGCCTTCGCGCACCACCGGCGCGGCCTCGTGGAGCAGGGACTGCGGTCGGGGGCCGGCGTGTCCGTCGACTGGCCGTTGTGGGCCGAGGGCGGGATGCGCGTCGACGAGCACACCGAGTCGGTGATGCGCGAGCGGCTGGGCATGACGCCCATGCCGACCGCGATGGGCATCCAGGCGCTCTACGCGGCCCTCGACGCCGCCCACACCCAGGTCCTGGTCATCGCGGGCGACGCCACGAGGATCAGGCAGACGGTGCTGCGCGAGGACCCACGGCCGGAGCGGGTACCCGCGCTCCCGACCGCGGAACGTCCTCACGCCGCCGCCGATCGCGCCGCCGCCGATCGCGCCGCCGCCGATCGCGCCGCCGCCGATCGCGCCGCCGCCGATCGCGCCGCCGCCGATCGCGGCGCCGCTCACCCCAAAGTGGTCGGGTACCTGCGCACCGTCATCTCGGAGGCCATCCAGGTCCCGGCGCACCGCCTCGACGCGGCCGCGCCCTTCGAGCGGTACGGCATCGACTCGGTGCTGGCGTTGACCATCACCGACCGGCTGGAAGCCGACTTCGGCTCGCTGCCCAAGACGCTGCTGTTCGAGCACCAGTGCATCGACGACCTCGGCCGATACCTCCTCGCCGCGCACACGGACGCGCTGCGGTCGGTCCTGGGCATCGGTGCCGAACCGGAGCAGCCGGCCGCGGCACCGCCCGTGCAGGCGCACACCGCGCCCGAGCTCCCCGAACACCTCTTACGTCCGGCCGAACCCCGCGACGACGAGGCGATCGCGGTCATCGGACTCGCGGGCCGCTACCCCGGGGCCGCAGACCTGGGCGAGCTGTGGGAGAACCTGGTCACCGCCCGCGACGGCGTCACGGAGGTGCCCGCGGACCGCTGGGACCAGGCGCGGGTCACCGGCGAGCCGGGCGAAGTCCCCCAGTGGGGCGGCTTCCTCGACTCCGTCGCCGACTTCGACGCGCTGTTGTTCAACGTCGCGCCCAGCGAGGCAGCGATCATGGACCCGCAGACCCGGCTGTTCCTCGAGTGCGTGTGGACGCTGCTGGAAAGCTCCGGGTACACGCGGGAGAGGCTGCGGATCAGGCACGGCGGCCGGGTCGGGGTCTACGTCGGCACCATGTACCAGCAGTACCAATTGCTGTCGTCCGACGTCGTCCACGAGTCCATCACGTCGGTGGTGTCCGGCAGCGCCGTCGCGAACCGCGTCTCGCACTTCTTCGACCTTCGAGGGCCGAGCATGGCGGTCGACACCACGTGCTCCTCGTCGCTGGTGGCCATCCACATGGCGTGCGAGGAACTGCGCCGGGGCGGCAGCGAGCTGATGATCGTGGGCGGGGTCAACCTCTCGCTCCACCCCAAGAAGTACCTGGGCCTGCGCATGACGGGCCTGATGGGCAGCAGCCCGGACAGCAGGGCGTTCCTCGACGGCGACGGGTTCGTCCCCGCGGAAGGCGTCGGCTCCGTCCTGCTCAAGCCCCTGTCCCGTGCCGTCAGCGACGGGGACGAGGTCCTGGCGGTGATCAGGTCGAGCGCGGTGAACCACAAGGGCCGCACGAACGGCCCCATGGTGCCCAGCGTCGAGCAGCAGGAAGAACTGGTGGAGGAGAACCTGCGCAGGGCAGGGGTGCACCCACGCACCGTCAGCTACGTCGAGGCATCCGCCAACGGCTCGTCGCTGGGCGACGCCATCGAGTTCGCGGCGCTCAAGAACGTCTTCGGCAGGCACACGCCGGACGAGGGGTTCTGCGCCTTGGGGACGGTCAAGTCCACGCTCGGCAACCTCGAAGCGGCGTCGGGCGTCGCCCAACTCAGCAAGGTCGCCCTGCAGATGCGGCACGGCGAGCTCACCCCGCCGCTGCGGCGCGGCAGGCTCAACCCCGGCCTGGAGTTCGGCGGGACCGCGTTCTACCTGCCGGAGCAGGCCACTCGGTGGGACCGGCCCGTGGTCGAGATCGACGGGGTGCGACGGGAGTACCCGAGGCGCGCGACCATCAGCGCCTTCGGGGCGGGTGGGACCAACGCGCACCTGGTCGTCGAGGAGCACCTCCCCGAAGCCGACAGGCCGGTACCCGCCGAGGACGTGACGGCGCCGCGGATCGTGGTCCTCTCGGCCCGCACCGCGGACCGGCTGCGGGTCCACGCCCGCCGGGTGCTGGACTTCGTGAGGACGCACGACGGGGTGTCCCTCGCCGATCTCGCGTACACGCTCCAGAGCGGACGCGAGGCCATGGAACACCGGTTGGCCCTGGTCGCCGAGCACGTGAAGCAAGTCGTCGAGGGCCTGGAGCACTATCTGCGGGACGACGCGGCACAGACGGCGCCGATCCCGCTCTTCACCGGCGACACCAGGCGCGACGGTGCGGACGTCGGCGCGCTGCTGACCGGGTCGGCCGGTGACGCGCTCCTCCAGCAGCTCCTCGTCGAGAACCGGCCGGAGGGCGTCGCCCTGTTCTGGGCTCGGGGAGGAGAGGTGCCCTGGGACCGCGTCCCGGGCGCGGGCGGGGTTCGCAGGGTGGTGCAGGCGCTGCCCACCTACCCCTTCGACAGACAGCGGCACTGGGTCAACCCCGGCCGGGCGGACGGGACAGCGGCCGTGACGCCACCCATGGACGCTCCGGAACCGGCGCCGCGCCCCGCACCGGACGGGATCGCGGCCCTCGTCGCCGACCTGCTCGGCCTGCCCGCCGCGGACCTCGACCTCGACAGGCCACTGGAAGACCTCGGCTTCAGCTCCATCCTGGGGACCCAACTGCTGCAACGGGTCCAGCGGTTCGCCCCCGGGGCGAGCCTGCGGGAGCTGGCCGAGTGCCGGTCGACGCGGGACCTGGTGCGCCGGTTCGAGACCGGGCCCCGATCGGGTCCCGAGGCACCGGGTGAGATGCCGGAGGTCGTGCATCTCAACGGCAGCAGCCGGGGCAGGCCGGTCTTCTGGTTCCACGGCGGGCTCGGCGGCGTCGAGGCGTACGGCGCCATCGCCGACAGTGTCGAGCGGCCCTTCTACGGCATTCAGTCCCGGGGTTGGATGACCGACAGCGAACCGTTGACGGGCATCCGTGCGATGGCGGCCCACTACGCCGCCATCATCCGGGCCGTCCAGCCGGAGGGCCCGTACGACCTGGGCGGATACTCGCTCGGCGGAATGTTGGCCTACGAGGTCGCGCGGCAGTTGCAGGAGGAGGATTGCGCCGTCGAGACGATCACCATGCTGGACACGATGTACGGCGACGAGGTCAAGGACAGGACCATGTCGCGCAAGGACATGATCCTGCAGCTGGTGAACGCGCTGCTGCAGGCCGGGTCCAGGTCCGCGGACGCGCCCGCGCCGTTCATCGCGGGCTACGAGGTGGATCTGAGCCGCGACGCCGACGCCCTGCTGGACGAGTTGATCCCGCTCGCCCGGCAGCGGGGCCTGATCGGGCCGGCGGAGGCGGTGCGCGAACGCATCGAGCAGAACATCCGCGTCCTGGAGGCGTATCAGGTGCTGGACTACGAGGTGGAGCCGCTGCCCCGCCCCGAGTCGGTGACATGCTTCTACTTCCGTAACGGCAGCGGTCTCTTCTACGGTGATCTCGAGCCGGTGCTGTCCACCCAGGACGACGGCAAGGCGTTGGACCACGTCGAATACTGGGGGGAATGGGAGAAGCGGTTCCCCGACTTCCACCGGACCGATGTCGACTCGTCGAACCACTTCCTGATGCTCAGCGACGAGTCTTCGCTGTCAGCCATTCGCGCCTTCTGCAAGGTGTTCTACTCCAGCGGCCGGGAGAAGAACCGGATCACGAACGCCAAGAAGTGGGTGGGGCGCCGCCGCGCCAAGCGGCCGAATCCGGACCCGGTGAATACGCACACACGCCCCGATGGTGGCAAGAACAGAGAGGACTTGGCGTGAAGACGTTCGTTTTCCCTGGCCAGGGATCACAGAAGAAGACAATGGGGGGCAGTCTGTTCGACGAGTTCGAGTCGCTCACCCGGGCGGCCGACTCCATCCTGGGCTACTCCATCAAGGCACTGTGCCTCGAGGACTCGGACAACCGGCTGAACCGGACCGAGTTCACCCAGCCGGCTCTCTACGTCGTCAACGCGCTGTCGTACTACAAGAAGTTGCAGGAATCGGAGCGGGCGCCGGACTTCCTCGCCGGGCACAGCCTCGGCGAGTTCAACGCCCTGCTGGCGGCCGAGTGCTTCAGCTTCGAGACCGGACTGCGGCTGGTGCGCAAGCGGGGTGAGCTGATGGCCCAGGCGCCAAAGGGCGCGATGGCGGCCGTGCTCAACGCGTCGGCGCAGGAGATCCGGACCATCCTCGACGACAACGGCCTCGGGTCGATCGATCTGGCGAACTTCAACTCCGCGTCCCAGACAGTGATTTCGGGGCTGCCCGAGGACATCAAGGCGGCCCGGCCGCTTTTCCAGTCGGGCAATCACCTGTTCGCCCCGCTGAACACCAGTGGCGCCTTCCACTCCCGGTACATGGAGCCGGCGCGCCGGGAGTTCACGCGGTTCCTGGAGACCGTGACATTCTCCGCACAGAAGGTTCCGGTCATCTCGAACGTGACCGCCCGCCCTTACGAGGAGCACCGGATCAAGGAGCTCCTGGCCGATCAACTGACCAGCGCGGTGCGCTGGTCGGACAGTGTGCAGCACCTGCTCGGCCTAGGCGAGATGGAGTTCGAGGAGTTGGGGCACGGCAACGTCCTGACGAAACTGATCAACAAGATCCGCCGAGAGTCGCCGCACCCACCGCCGCGGCAGCCCGTCGTGGCCCAGCCGCCCCTGTCCGCACAGGAGTTGGTGCGGCAGTGGAACGAGCGCCATCCGGTCGGCACCCGGGTCCGGTCGAAGATCGGCGAATACCAGGACCTGGAGACCGCCACACCGGCTACGGTGTTATTCGGCCACCGGGCGGCGGTGTACATGATCGGTTATCGCGGATACTTTGACCTGACTGAGATCGAGTCTGCCAACTGATGTGGCGCGCCAAAGGGGGGAATTTCTCATGATGCCCGTGGGCATTGAAGCGATGAACGTCTTCGCAGGTACGAGCTATGTGGACGTCGGTAAGCTGGCGAGCCACCGCGGACTCGACACCGCTCGGTTCGAGAATCTCCTGATGAAGGAGAAGACCGTCGCGCTGCCGGACGAGGACCCGGTGACGTTCGGGGTCAACGCCGCGAAGCCGATCATCGACGCGCTCAGCGAGCAGGAGCGCGACCGCATCGAGATGGTGATCACCGCGACGGAGTCGGCCTTCGATTTCGGCAAGTCGATGAGCACCTACTTCCACAGCCTGCTCGGGCTGGGGCGCAACTGCCGCCTCTTCGAGATCAAGGTCGCGTGCTACTCGGGTGTGGCCGCCCTGCAGACGGCGGCGAACTTCGTGCTGTCGCAGACGTCGCCGGGCGCCAAGGCGCTGGTGATCGCCACGGACATCACGCGGTTCATGGTGGCCGAAGGCGGCGACGCCCTGTCCGAGGACTGGTCCTTCGCCGAGCCCAGCGGCGGGGCGGGCGCGGTCGCCATGCTCGTCAGCGACAACCCGAAGGTCTTCCAGATCGATGTCGGCGCGAGCGGCTACTACGGCCATGAGGTGATGGACACCTGCAGGCCGCTGCCCGACAGCGAGGCGGGCAACGCCGAGCTGTCGCTGCTGTCCTACCTCGACTGCTGCGAGAACGCCTTCCTGGAGTACCAACGGCGGGTGGGCGACGTGGACTTCGTCGACACCTTCGGCTACCTGGCGTTCCACACACCCTTCGGTGGCATGGTCAAGGGCGCGCATCGCAACTTGATGCGCAAGATGGCGAAGGCGCGCCCGGCGGTCATCGAGGAGGACTTCACGCGCCGCATGGGGCCCGGTCTGACGTACTGCCGGCGGGTTGGCAACGTCATGGGGGCCACCACGATGCTGTCGCTGGCCAGCACCATCGACAACGCGGACCTGTCCGGCGGTGCCCAGCGTGTGGGGTGCTTCTCCTACGGCTCCGGGTGCTGCTCGGAGTTCTTCAGCGGGGTCGTGCGGCCGGAGAGCCAGGCGCACCTGAACGGGATGGGCATCGCGGCGTCGCTGGACGACCGGTACGAGCTGGACATGGCGCAGTACGACCTGTTGCTCAAGTCCAACGACGCGGTCAGGTTCGGCACGCGCAACGTCGAACTCGGCGGCTCCACCGTCCCCGAGGCCAGGGCCGGACTCGGCCGCGAGCGGCTGTTCCTGAAGCGAATTGACGAGTTCCACCGGGAGTACGAGTGGATCTCCTGACCGGCGGCGCATACGAGACCGTCGAGGTCAGGTTCGACAACGAGATCTGCTTCCTGCGGATCAATCGGCCCGACGCCGAGAACCGGATCAGCAGCCGCCTGGTCGAGGAGTGCGCGAAGGTAGTCGAGTTCTGCGAGGAGCACGCGAAGGTGCTCGTACTCGAAGGCCTGCCCGAGGTCTTCTGCACGGGTGCCGACTTCCAGGAGATCAGCTCCGCGCCGGAGGGCGACGGCTATCAGCGGTCGCACGCCGAGGCGCTGTACGACCTCTGGCTGTCGATCGCCCTGGGCTCGTTCGTCTCGGTCGCGCACGTGCGCGGCAGGGTCAACGCCGGGGGAGTGGGCTTCGTGGCCGCGTGCGACGTCGTCCTGTGCGAGGAGAAGACGGTCTTCAGCCTGTCGGAGCTGCTGTTCGGCCTGATGCCCGCCTGCGTGATGCCCTTCCTCATCAGGAAGGTCGGCGTCGCGAAGGCCAACTACCTGACCCTGATGACTCAACCGGTAACCGCCCGCCAGGCACTGGAATGGCACCTGGTGGACGCCTGCGAGGACAACAGTGCCAACCTGCTCCGCAAGCACCTCCTGCGGCTGCGCTACCTGCCGAAGACCGGCATCGCGCGCTACAAGAACTACCTCGGAGTGCTCGACGACACCCTGGTCGCGTCCCGCGAGAAGGCGATCGAGGCGAACCGTGAGGTGTTCTCCGACCAGGAGAACCTGGCCAAGATCTCGCGTTACGTGCGGACGGGGCAGTTCCCCTGGGAGGAGGAGTAGCGCATGCAGGGCGATCCGGTGGGTTACACCAACATCCGGGACGGCGTGGTCCAGATCACCATGCAGGACAGAGAACACAAGAACACGTTCTCCGGTCGGCTCATCACCGGCCTGAGCGAGGCGTTCGAGCGGGTGGGGGCCGATGGGCGGTGCAAGGCCGTCGTCCTCACCGGCTACGACAACTACTTCGCCAGCGGCGGCACCAAGGAGAGCCTGCTGCAGATCCAGGACCGCAAGATCAGCTTCACCGACTCCAACATCTACGGGCTGGCCCTGGACTGCCCCGTCCCGGTCATCTCCGCGATGCAGGGCCATGGCATCGGCGGTGGATTCGCCATGGGGATGTTCGCCGACTTCATCGTCCTCAGCCAGGAGAGCGTCTACACGACGAACTTCATGCAGTACGGGTTCACCCCCGGCATGGGGGCGACGCTGATCCTGCCCAAGAAGCTCGGCTTCAGCCTGGGGCAGGAGATGCTGCTGTCCGCGAAGACCTACTACGGGCGCGACCTGAAGGAGCGAGGGGTCCCCTTCCCCGTCCTACGGCGCGCCGAGGTCCTGCCCTACGCGGTGGAGCTGGCGGAGAACCTCGCCGAGAAACCTCGTGTCTCCCTCATCACCCTCAAGGACCACCTCGTGTCGGACCTGCGGTCCGAACTCCCCTCGTACATCGAGCGCGAGGTGGCGATGCACGACAAGACCTTCCATCAGTCCGAGGTCCGAGACCTCATCCAATCCCGGTACCTAGGCGGTTGACGAAATGCCCATGCAAGAAGTGTTGGACCTGATCGTGAAGCACACGTGCGAGGTCATGCCCGAACTCGACGACCACACCTTCGTGGCCACCGACTCGCTGCGGGAACTGGGGGCCAACTCCATGGACCGCGCGGAGATCATCATGATGACGCTGGAGTCGTTGTCGGTGACCATCCCGCTGGTCGAGCTGGCGGGTGCGAACAACGTAGGTGAACTGGCGAAGCTCATCCATGACAAGTCGACTTCCTGACCGGCGCGATGTCGTGATCACCGGCCTCGGGGTCACCGCCGCGGTGGGCCAGGGCAAGGACGACTTCACGGCCGCGCTCTTCGAAGGCCGCCACGCCTTCGCCCCGTTACGCAGGCCCGGCCGGTCGGTGCCGGCCGACGGGTCCACGACGGCTTTCCTGGGTGCCGAGATCGCGGAGTTAGCCGTACCCGAGGCGTTCCCCGCCCGGGCGCTGCGCACGGCGTCCTTGTCGGCCCGCGCCGCCCTGGTGACGATCGACGAGGCGTGGCACGAGGCGGGTCTCGACGACGCCGACCCGACCCGCATCGGCTTGGTCGTCGGCGGATCCAACGTCCAGCAGCGGGAGTTGACGCAGCTGCACGCCCGGCACGCCGACCGCCCCGAGTTCGTGCGCCCCACGTACGGCCTGGCCTTCATGGACACCGACCTGTGCGGGCTGTGCACCGAACTGTTCCCTATCCGAGGCTTCGCCCACACGCTGGGCGGGGCCTCGGCCAGCGGCCTGCTCGCCGTCCAGCAGGCCGTCTGGGCCGTGCGGTCGGGCCAGGTCGACGTGTGCATCGCCGTGGGGGCGCTGATGGACCTCTCGTACTGGGAGTGCCTGGCGTTCCGGGCCATGGGAGCCATGGGGTCGCACCGCTTCGCCGACGCCCCGGGCTCGGCGTGCAGGCCGTTCGACCGGCAGCGTGACGGGTTCGTCTTCGGTGAGGCCTGCGGCGCGGTCGTCGTGGAGCGCGAGGGTGCCCGTCGGCACCCCGAGCCGTACGCCCGCGTGCTCGGTATGGCCACCGCGGTGGACGGCAACCGGAACCCCGATCCCTCGCTGGCGGGGGAGATCAGCGTCATCGAGGGAGCGCTCGCGGAGGCGGGCCTGTCGGCGAGCGACATCGAGTACGTCAACCCGCACGGGACCGGCTCGGTGATCGGCGACGACATCGAACTGCGCGCCCTCGCCGAGTGCGGTCTGGGCGACGCGCGGATCAACGCCACCAAGTCGATCACCGGGCACGGTCTGAGCGCGGCGGGCGCGGTGGAGGTCGTGGCGACACTGCTCCAGATGCGCGAGCAACGACTGCACCCCACCCGCAACCTGGTGGACCCGGTGGATGCCTCGTTCGGGTGGGTGCGGCAGGAGTCGCTGCCTCTCGCGTTCGAGACCGCCGTCAGCCTCAGCATGGGGTTCGGCGGCCTGAGTTCGGCGATCTGCCTGCGGAAGTGGCGATGACCAGACCTGTTGTCTTCATGTACTCGGGACAGGGGTCCCAGTACTTCCACATGACGCGTGAGCTGTACGAGCACAACGCGCGCTACCGACTCTGGCTGGAGCACTGCGACGAGATCGCCTCGTCCATCATCGGGAAGTCGCTGCTGGACACGGTCTTCGACCCCCGGCGGGACAAGAGCGACCCGTTCGACTCCCTGCCGGACTCCAGCGCGGCGCTGGTGTGCGTCGAATACAGCCTGACGCGAGTCGTCCAGGAACTCGGCCACCAGTGCGACTTCCTCCTCGGCTACAGCCTGGGGGAGATCACCGCGGCCGTGGTCGCGGAGGCACTGCCCCTGGAGGACGGCATCGCCTTCGCGGTGGAGTTCGCGCGTCTGCTGGAGCAACGGACCCCGCTCGCCGGCATGTTGGCGGTCGTCGGCTCCTCGGAACTCCTGCGGACACACGAGTCCCTGTTCACAGGCTGCTGGGTGACGGGACGCAACTTCGACGGGAACTTCGTCGTGAGCGGGCGCGCCGCCGACATCGACTCACTCGAGCGCGCACTGGAGTCGAAGGGCGTCCTCTGCCAGCGGCTGCCCGTCGACTACGGCGTGCACACCGAGCTGATCGATCCCGTCGAGGAGCGGGCCCGACGCCTCATGGACTCCCTGAGCTTCACACCGCCGCAGATCCCGATCATCTCGTCCGCCACGGCGGACAGGGTCGACGCGGTGTCCGTCGACGGCCTCTGGGCGGCCGTCCGACAGCCCGTGGAGTTCTCCCGCACCATCGAGAAGGTGACCGCCGCAGGTGGCGCGACATTCGTCGACCTCGGCCCCAGCGCCACGCTTGCCACCTTCGTGAAGTACATCGCCGGACCGGGCGACGGCTCCTCCCAGGTGGGCGCCGTCAACCGGTTCGGCAACGACGTGAAGTCGATGAACGACTTCCGGGCGTTCATGGCGTCGCTGTGACGTCCCAGACCACCAATTCGGCATGGTTTTCCGATGTCGACAGAGGATGATTGAGGAGTTGTGCCGATGAGCGACGGCATGCCGACCGAGGCAGAACAAGACGCGTTCGAGCAGAACCCACACCTGCTTTACAGCGCCCTGCGGGCGGAGGCCCCGGTCAGCAAGGTGACCGCGCCGGGTGGCCTGGGCGTGTGGATGGTGACCCGCCACGAAGACGCCCGTCCCGCCTTGAGCAGCGTCAAGCTGTCCAAGAACGTCGAGCTCGGGCAGAAGGTGATCGAGCAGAACACCGACAGCGAGGAATTGCGGCTGATGTTCGCCACCGAGCTTTCGGCGCACATGCTCAACTCCGACCCGCCGGTCCACACCCGCCTGCGCAAGCTGGTCAACAAGGTGTTCACCCCGCGGGCCGTGGAACGGCTCCGGCCGCGGATCGAGGAGGTCACGACGGAGCTGCTCGACGCGATGGAGCGAGCCGGCCGGGTGGACCTGATGAGCGCCTTCGCCGCTCCGCTGCCGATCGCGGTGATCTGCGAGCTTCTCGGTGTCCCGCTGATCGACCAGGACCGGTTCCGCGGGTGGGTCGCCGCGCAGCTGTCCGGCGACCCGGAGCGGCTCGCCGAGGCCGCGCCCGCCCTGTTGGGGTACCTCGACGAGCTGGTCGCGAGCAAGCGCGCCAACCCCTCCGAGGACCTGCTCACCGACTTGGTGCACGCCAGCGACGGGGACGACAAGCTCAGCGCCCAGGAACTGGTCTCGATGGCGTTCCTGCTGCTGGTCGCGGGTCACGAGACGACGGTGAACCTCATCGGCAACGGCGTGCTCGCCCTGCTGCGCCACCCGGAGCAGCTCGCCGCGCTGCGCGCCGACCGCTCGCTGCTGCCCGGTGCCATCGAGGAGTTCCTGCGCTACGAGGGCCCGGTCAACACCGCGTCGCTGCGGTTCACCACCGAACCGGTCGAGCTGGGCGGGGTCGTCATACCGGAGAACCAGCTCGTGGTGGTCGCCATCGCCTCGGCCAACCGCGACGAGGCCCAGTTCCCCGACGGCGACAAGCTGGACATCACCCGGGAAACCGGCGGTCACCTGGCGTTCGGGCACGGCATCCACTACTGCGTCGGCGCCCCGCTGGCCCGGTTGGAGGCCGAGATCGCGTTCGGCCGGCTGCTCGACCGATTCCCCGACATCCGGCTGGACGTCGACGAGGCGGACGTGCGCTGGAAGCCCGGCACGGTGCTGCGGGCGCTGCAGACCCTGCCGGTGCACGTCAGCGCGGAGTAGCCCGACACGGTGCCGCCGGGCCCGCGTTCCGGCGTGGGCCCGGCGGCACCGTATCGATCAGCCGACGCGGTGCTTGGCCACGACCTCCTCAAGCTGCGGAACCAGTTCGTTGAGCGAGGGGGCGGCCAGGATCTCGTCACGCAGAGCCGTCGCGCGCTCGGCGAACCGGGGTTCGGTCAGCAGGCGGTCGACGCTCTCCTTGATGTTCTGCCCGGTGGCCTGCGTGGTGTGGATCTCAAGACCGGCACCCTGCTCGGCCAGCTTGCGGGCCAGGATCGGCTGGTCGAAGTGGAAGTGCAGGGACAGCTGCGGCACCGGGTGGCGCGCGGTGGTCGCGAGGGTCGCGGCACCCGCGTGGTGGATGACCGCGGCGCACGTGGGAACGATGGCGTGCCACGGCACGAAGGGGACGAGGCGGACGTTGTCCGGGACCGTCCCCAGCTTCTGCTGCTCGCTCTCGGCGATGGTCGCGACCAGTTCGATATCCAGCTCGGACAGTGAGTCGAAGATCTCGGTGATCGGGATGTTGTAGCCGTTGAAGACCTCGGTCGCGGTCAGCCCCAGGGTCATCCCGACCCGCGGACGCTCCGGAGCCCTCGTCAGCCACTCGGGCACGACGGCCGGACCGCCGTACCCGATGAACTGCGTCTGCAGGACATTCAGGCTGGTGTCGAGCTGCAGGCTGCGCGGAAACTGATCGACGGTCACATGACCGGTCGTCATGTCCTCGCTGAACTCCGCGCCGAATGCGCGCGCCTGACCCCCCAGCCAGTCGGCCAGCGGATCCTCCTGCTCCGCAGCGGGCTGCTGCGCCTTCAACCGCAGGTAGATGTCGCGGGTCGCGCCGAACACGTCCGCACCGAAGACCACTCGCGCGTGCGCCGCACCGCACGCCTTGGCCGTGATCGAGCCGATGTAGCTGAAGGAGTCCCACACCACCAGATCTGGCTTCCAGTAGCGGGCGAACGCCACCAGGTCGTCGATCACGGCGCCGGCCTCCCCGCCGTGCGCGCCTTCCACCGCGGCCTTGTGGCTCTGAGAGGTGTACTCCCAGGTCGTGCCTTCCGGGTCCTCGGCCACGTCCCACGGCGGGGTCAGCCCGGACCGGATCGACTCCAGCACCTCCGGGTACTGGCGGCCGAACTGCCACTTGTCGAAGTCGTTCCCGACGGGCACGGCGGTGAGCCCCGCCTGTGTGATCGTGGGGGCGAAGCGCGGTTGGCTGGCGACGAGTACCTCGTGGCCGGCCGTGCGCAACGCCCACGCCAGCGGCACAAGGTACATGAATATGTTCTTCTCAGGGTTCACGGTTAAGAGCACACGCATGACAGGAGACTTCCTCGGGTCGGTTCGGCGGAAGCAATGGCTACTCGGCCTGGCGGGACCCGTGTCCGGCGCTCAGGCTCCGGTACCCCGGTGGTGCAAGCGAGATCGTCCCCCAGACTCGTGGGCTACAGACTACGCGTGATGTTCCAGAACATGGAAAAATCACGGCAGTTCCCGATCCCGCCGACTCGGGTGGCGTTCCGGACTTGAACCGCTGCTCAACGGGCAGGCCCGCTGGTAGCGTTCGATTAGGTTTCTACAGATAGCGCCGTGTCTGCTGAGGAGTTCAGATGAGCACTGGTATATCGCTTCCCAAGCCCGAGGAAGTCGGTGCGTTCTACGATGCGGCCAACGACCTGATCGCCCAATTCCAGGGCGGCAGCATGCATTACGGCTTCTGGGACGGCCCCGAGGACGACAGCACTTTCGAGCAGGCGTCGAACCGGCTGTCCGACATCCTGATCGACCGGCTGGGGCCGGGTCCGGGCGACCGGGTGCTCGACGTCGGGTGCGGTGTCGGCACGCCGGGTGTGCGACTGGCCACCAGGACCGGTGCGGAACTGGTCGGGATCTCGATCAGCGCGCGCGACGTGGAACTGGCCAACGCCCGTGCGCAGCAAGAGGGATGCGCCGACCGGGCCCGCTTCGAGCACGCCAACGCGTTAGAGATGCCCTTCGAGGACGACTCCTTCGACCAGGTCCTCGCACTCGAGTCCATCGTGCACATGCCGGATCGCGTCCAGGTGCTCAAGGAGATCGCGCGGGTGCTGCGGCCGGGGGGGTCGCTGGCGCTCACGGACTTCGTCGAGCGGACCCCCGCCTCCCCCGACCTGTCGAAGCCCTCGCTGCTGAAGAGGCTCCAGGGCAGCGTGGTTGACAAGGTGCAGAAGGCGGCGCTGGCCAAGGTCATCGAGTCGTGGCACACGGCTCCGCTGGTCCGGGCGGCTGACTACACGTCGTTCGCCTCCGCCGCCGGCCTGGACGTCGTCGAGGTCATCGACATCAGCCAGAACACCAAGTACACCGCGCACCGGTTCTACGGGGCGGTCTACGAGTACGCCAAGCACAACGAAGTTCCGCCGGAGATCAAGAAGATCCTGCGGGCCGGCCCCGGTGAGAAGCGGTTGCACTGGCTGATCGAGGACGACCCGGCGGTCGGTGTGATCCTCGCTGTGCTGCGCCGCCCCTCCGACGGCTGAGGCGGCCAGGTGTGTTGTCCGGGCAGGTTGGTGACAGGTGACACGCCCTTGAGCGGTCCTTGAATGAGGTGAGGGCCTCTGGGTTCGGTGTGGCTTGCGACATCTGCAACCGGCAGCCAGGAGGCCCTCGTTGTCCCACTGCAATGCCCCCGCTGACCCCGACCGGCAGGCTGCGTCCGGCCCGGTGTGTCGTCGGCGACGGCTGGCCACTGCGCCGGGCCGTGGAACGCTTCCAGGTCAGCCACACCACTGCCGCCCGGTGGGCAGGCCGCTACCGCCGCCAGGGTGTCGAGGGCATGGACGGCCGGTCCAGCCGCCCGCACCGCTGCCCACGGCAGGCCCCCGCTACGGTCGAGGCGGAGGTGGTGCGGATGCGGCGCGAGCACCGCATCGGACCGCTCCGACTGGCCGCCCGCGCCCGGATCGTCGCGTCCACCGCCCACCGCATCCTCAAGCGCCACGGCATGCCGGCCCTGGCCACACTCGACCGGGCCACCGGCAAACCCGTCCGCCGCTATGAGCGATCCCGGCCCGGTGAACTGGTCCACATCGACGCCAAGAAGCTCGGCCGCATCCCCGACGGCGGCGGCCACAAGGTCCTCGGCCGGGCGGCCGGCCGCAAGAACCAGGCCCGCACCGGCCGCGGCCACCTCTACCTGCACACCGCCCTGGACGACCACTCCCGCCTGGCCTACACCGAGAACCTGCCCGACGAGACGGCCGCCACCTGCGGGGCCTTCCTGCAGCGGGCTACTGCCTGGCTCGCCGCCCAAGGCGTCACCATCGAGCGTGTCCTGACCAAGAGCGGTGACGGCGCCATCGAGATGATCCGTGCCGAGCCATCAACCAGCTCAAGGCCTTGATCATCACCGCACCTGACGACCTCCGGGACGACATCCGTACGGGCGATGAAGTCCATCGCCCACCGCTACCAACAGCTCGACAACGAAATCACAACTGCGGCCTGACCTTCCTTGACAGCTATAGGAGCATCGGCAAGGTCGAACGCTTCCACCGCACCCGGCCCGACGAATGGGCCTATCACCAGCCCTACATCTCAGAAGCCGAACGTCAGGCAGCGTTTCCCGACTGGCTGGACTGGTACAACTACCACCGACTCCACACCGGAATCAGCGGTCAAACACCAGCCAGCCGTGTCACCGACCTGTCCGGTCGACACACCTAGCCGGCGTCGGGTAAGTGCACCGAGCGGGCAGGCTTCCGTGATGTGCTCAGGTGGTATCGCCACGTGTCGGCGAGTCCTTCGGCGAGGCCGATCTCCGGCCGCCAGCCGAGCACGTCCGCCGCGCGCCGGATGTCCAACCACACGTCCCTGCGGTCGAACGGGCGAGCCGGTTCGCGTTCCACCGGAACCGGCCGCCCCACCGTGGCCTCCAGATGCCGGTGCAGGTCGTCCAGCGAAGTCGGGGTCCCCGCACCGATGTTCAGCACGGTCGGCCGGGCCGCCGCACGCAGCGCGGGAGCCCGTCCCAGCACCGCGAGCATCGCGTTCGCCACATCGTCGACGTGCACATAGTCCCTGCTCGACCCGCCGTCGCCGAGTATGCGGAGCTGCTCGCCCGCCAGCAGTGCCTGTAGCCAGTGCCCGATCACCCCATAGCCCGCGGTGGTGCGCTGTCCCGGGCCGTACACGTTGGACAGCCGCAGCGCCACGGGGGCGAGCCAGCCGGACGCGCGGGCCAGCGCTTCCTCCTGCTCGCGTTTGGCCTTGCCGTAGACGTTGCTCGGACTTGCGGGTGACTGCTCGTCAAACGGAGGCTCACACTGCGGGTCGTACACGGTGCCACCCGACGCCGCGAGAGTCACGACCGGTCGCCGCGGGTTCTCCCGCAGCGCGTCGAGGAATGTCTGGAAGACGGTGATCTCCTGGGCGGCGCGCTCCGGTTCACGTTCGGCGATCGCCGGACTGATCCGGCTCGCCAGGTAGAAGACCACATCACAGCGGCGGAGCACGGGGTCGACCCAGGTGCCGTGCACGGCTGGTTCGGCGCTGGTGAACCCGCGCGCCTCGACTCCGGCCCTGGACAGGGCGCGCATGACGCTTCTGCCGAGGAATCCGTTGGCGCCGACGACGGCCACGACGGGCTCGGGTCGACGAGGACCGACATGTGGGACGAGTGCTGCAGGCATCCATTTCCCCCCGTAAAGAACCGGCGAAACCTGTCGCCGGTCAGGAACCTGGAACCAAGCCGCCCGCGCGCTCGGACTCTTCCGGATCGTGAGAGACCGAACGGATGGCGCTGGAAATTGACAACTCTGGTCAGGAGCGGTGCTGTTCGGGATGAGCGGTCACGCGTCGATACGCATCGACGACCCGCGCTTCATCGAGGCGCACAGTGGGACATGAGAACCTGCGCCCGGCGGCCGCGATCAGCGTCCAAGCACCGTACCAGCCACCACGTTTCACTACTACACCGGCACAAGCAGCCGTCGCAGTACGGGTGATGTCGGCTGGGTCACTCAAACGCCCCTGCGTGAATTCGATTAAGACCGGGCTGAGTTGCACCGCGAACGGTTAGCATCACGCGCATGACCACGAGAAGCGATGCGGTCGCCGAACGCCGACCGGCCTACCTGTCAGACCTCGCCGCCGGAACCGACCGGTTCTTCGACGAGCGCAGGGAGTCCTGCCCGTGGTGTGATTCCAAGCAGCTCAAGCTCCTGCTGCGGACGACGGACGTGATGCAGCACAAGCCGGGCGTCTTCGTCCTGGATTCCTGCCAGGACTGCGGGCACGTCTTCCAGAATCCTCGGCTGAACGACGACGGACTCGAGTTCTACTACCGGGACTTCTACGACGGTCTCGGCGAAGAGAACATGAACAAGATCTTCGGGACCAAGCGCGCCGGGCACGACGGGCGCACCCACATGGTCGCCGCGCAGGGCAAGCCCAAGCAGTGGCTCGACGTCGGCACGGGACACGGGCACTTCCTGGCCGACGCGAAGAGGGTGTTACCGGACACCGAGTTCGACGGACTCGACCGGACCGACGGAGTATTGATCGCCCAGCAGAAGGGGCGGGTCCGCAAGGCTTACCAGGGCAGCTTCATCGACCTCGCCCCCGAGTTCGCCGGTCAGTACGACGTGATCAGCATGTACCACTACCTGGAACACACCGCTGACCCCAAGGCGGAGATGGCCGCCGCAGCGGCGGCCCTGCCGGCGGGCGGGCACCTGGCCATCGAACTGCCCGATCCGCAGTGCACCTGGGCCCGGCTCCTCGGCAAGTGGTGGATCTCCTGGCTGCAGCCCCAGCACCTGCACATGATCCCGATCGCGAACCTGCGCGCCGAGCTGGGCGCCCTGGGGCTGACCGTCGTCTCCGAACAGCGGGCCGAACCACACAACGGCCAGGACGTCGTCAGCGCCGCGGTCCTGGCGATCAACGCGGGGCTGATCAGCGGGGAGGATCTGGCGTGGCGGGAGGCCCCGCCGTCACGTGCCCGCGCGCTGCTGCGCAAGATCGCTTTCAACGCGAGCGTCCCGGTGCTCGCGCTGGCCTACCTGGTGGACCGGGTCTCCGCGCCGATAGGGGGCGGTCGCGGCCTGTCCAACACGTACCGGGTGCTCGCGCGCCGGACGTCCTGACCGGTACGAGGCAGCCGGGCGTCCGGTGTCCGCGCGGTCTCACGCACTCACCGATGGTGCGAGCTTGACCTTGACACGGTGACAAGGTTTCCACTTGGGTCCAGGAGGTGGTCCCGATCAACACGACCAACGTGACCCCGCAGAACACCCGCGTGATCAATGCCCTGGGCGCCGAGGACTCGTCGGTCCGGCTTCAGGCGGCCCTGGCGGTCGGCTCGAACCCTGACCCCGTGTTCCTGGAGACGCTCGTCGAGCGGTGCGCGGTCGAGCCGGACTTCTTCGTACGAGACATGCTGTCCTGGGCGCTGATCCGCCTCCCGTCGGAGATCGCCCTGCCCCGGATCCGCCAGGAGCTCGACTCCGAGCGCACTCAGGCCCGCAGCCAGGCGCTGCACACGCTCTCCAAGATCGGCGACAAGAGCACGTGGGCCTGGATCACCCGCGACATGCTGCGCGACGCCGACGACGAGGTCGCGCGGACCGCGTGGCGCGTCGCCGTCGTCCTCGTGCCCGAGGACGAGGAGAAGGACCTGGCCGACGAACTGGTTCTGCAGCTCGGCCGCGGCGACCGCAGCCTGCAGCTGAGCCTGAGCCGGGCCTTCGTCGACCTCGGCGCCGTGATCAAGCCCGCCCTGGAGAAGGCTGCGGAGAACCCCGACCCGGACGTGGCCGCGCACGCCCGTGCCACCGAGCTGCTCCGGCAGAACCCGGAGACCGGGTTCGACGTGGCCATCGAAGAGGCGAAGCGCATGGCCACGCTCGGCCCGGAGAAGGCCGCTGCCGTTGCTGCTGCCGCTGCTGCCGCGGCGGCAGCAGCAGGCACCGGGACCTCGGCGACCGCCGAGCCCACGGAGTCGACGGAGGCCGCCAAGGCCGCAGAGGCTTCGGATTGCTGATCGGCGATGTGGCCCGCCACTCCGGGGTGAGTACCCGGATGCTCCGGCACTACGACGCCCTGGGGCTGGTGCGGCCGACGGGCCGCACCGTCGGCGGCTACCGCGAGTACTCCGCCGAGGATGTCCGCAGGATCTTCCACGTGGAGAGCCTGCGGTCCCTCGGGCTCTCGCTCAAGCAGATCGGGCGCGCGCTGGAGGACCCGGCCTTCACGCCGTCCGTCTTGGTCAGTGACCTCATCCGGTGGACGGAGGACCGCCTGGCGCGGGAACAGGAACTGCTCGAGCGGCTCCGGGCGATCGACGCGTCGGCGCCCACCGACTGGCAGAGCGTCCTGCGCATCGTCGAACTCATGCGGGAACTCAACTCGACCAGCGCCGCGCGCAGGCAGCAGGCCGTCCTGGCCCCGTCGGAGGGCGTGTCGGTTCCCGCCGAGCTGCTGGCCGGGGCGGTTCTGGCCGAATCCGACCCCCACGTCGCAGGCGCCCTGCGCTGGGCGCTCGCCCGATCGGGCGGCGACGGCGTGGCGGCGCTGGATGCCGGCGTTCACTCGGAGGACGTCGACATCCGGCGGCGCGCGGTGCTGGCGATCGCCGAGATGCCCGAGGCTCCGGGTGCGACCGCCGTGCTCGCGGACGCCCTCGGAGACCCGGACACGACGGTGCGCAGGCACGCGGCTCTGGCTCTGGGAAGGCATGGCGTGGCCGCGGCCGTGCCCGCACTCGTCGGCATGGTGGTCGAGGGCTCCAACGACGTGGACGCGGCGGAGGTTCTGGGAACGCTGTCCCAGGACCCCGAGTGCGCGGACCGGATCACGACCGCCCTGGTCGACGAACTCGCCGCGCCCACCGCGGACTCCGCGACGCGGATCCGCCTCACCCAGGCGCTGGTCGAGATCGCGGGAACCACCGTGCAGGAGGTCCTGCGCCAACTGGCCCACGACGACGACCGCGCCGTCGCCCTCGTCGCCTCGGCCCTTGCCGGAGCTCTCGAAGAGCGGTCCCCCGAAACCCGAGCCGACGAGGATTCCTGAAAGCGCGCCACCGAGTCGCCGCGGCACTCAGTCCGACGACTCCTCGTGGTCCTCACCCACCCGACAAGATTGCCCAAGGCCCCGCGACCGGGAGTGCAGCGCAGCTGCGGCCCTGCTCGGACGGACTCGCACTGACTGCGATCACGCTCGATCCAACCGCCCAGCATTTCGTACCGCTTCCGATTCGATAACCCCTCCGTGTTCCGGGCGTTCGCTGCTGCGCAGGATCCCCCGGGGATTTGCGGCCCGGCTGCGTGGGAGTATCGGCTGATGGGCACCACTCAACTCTTTTTCGCCTGCTCGCAGTACGCAGCCGCCACGGTGAGTGCGGCCGTCCGAGCGGGGTGCTTTGGGCCACGCTCCGAACATCGTCGCGTCCTCGTCGTCTCCGACCGATCCACCATGCCCGAGATCGGTGTTCCTCTCGATCGCATGCCTGGATTCGAGGCCCTGCGACCGGATTTCGACGAGGTGCGCTCGTGGAACGAATTCATCCACCCCTTTCACCCGGCGGACTGGTCCCCACGGGAACAGGACACGCTTCTGTGGGAGCGAGCACTGAGGCGCACATGGAACCTCGGCAGCGGACCAGTAGAGATCGCTTGTGAGTCCATTCAGGGCAACCCGTCCAAGGCCGCGGCGAAGGTCTTTGCGGACAGTCCCGTACACGTTTATGCCGATGGCTTGATGAGTTACGGGCCGACACGAAGCGCGATCGACCCACAGCTCAGCACGCGCATCCAGCGACTGCTGTACTTGGATCTTGTGCCCGGGCTTCGGCCGCTCCTGCTGACCGAGTTCGGCCTTGAGCCGGAGATCGTACCGACTGCGACGTTCGCAAAGGTACTGGCCGAACTTTCCGACGCCGCAGCGGACTTCGGGTGTGATCTGCAGCATCTGCAGACAGGGCCTGCGCTGCTGCTCGGGCAGTACCTGTCCGCGATCGATGTTCTGACTGCCGAGGAGGAACGACGGCTCCACGTGAGGATGCTCAGAGGCGTCGCCCGACTTGGCCACAGACACATCGTGTTCAAGCCCCACCCCTCGGCTCCGCTCAGCTGGTCCCGGGCGCTGGGGGAGGAGGCGGATCGGCTCGGCATCGAGTTCCGGGTGTTGGACAGCCCTGTCCTCGCGGAAGTGCTCTACCAGCGGCTACGGCCGGCTCTGGTCGTTGGCTGCTTCTCCACCGCATTGCTCACCGCCTCCTGTCTTTACGAACTTCCGGTCGTCCGGTGTGGCACTGACGTCCTGCTCGATCGGTTGAGCCCTTACCAGAACAGCAACCGAGTGCCCGTGACGATCGTGGATGCGCTTCTGCCCGATCTTGAGGACGGGACGGCCGCCACATCGCGGTCGTCTTCCAGAGCCCACGAGGGGCGTGGGGAGTTGGCGGACCTGGTCTCGGCCGTCGGCTTCACGATGCAGCCGGGCATCTACCCTGGCTTGCGCCCGTCGGCCGAGTGCTATCTCTCAGGGCATTTGAACGGTCATACGTGGCGCTACTTCGACCGGCGCCGGCTTACCCGTCTTGGACTTCCCGGCTCCACCCCCGCACGTTTCGCCTTCATCCCGCGCAATGGGCGTGTACGGCGGGTTGCGCGACGAGCTCGCTCTGTGCAGCGATCGGTGCTCAGGCGAGTCTGAGGGCATTCTCGGCCCGGTCGTGTATCGGTCCCTGCCGGGACCTGGTGCTGGAACGTCTACGGGTCCCTTCGCCGGTCCACCAACGCTGGGCGGTGCGGAGTTCGCCCACGACGGCGGTGTGCTGGGCGCGGACTGAACCGCCCCGGGCGGAATTGGGTGAAGCTAAACGAGATCGACGCGGGCCAGCGGCCGGGGACGACGACGGAGGAGTCCGCCCGGCTCAAGGCGTTGAAGAAGAGAACGCCGAACTCAAGCGGGCCAACGAGATCCTGAAGGCCGCGGCAAGTTTGGTCACGTCCGCCGAGGTGGTGTATCGACGGCCACTCGGTGAGGCGCAGGCCACCGACTGGGCACGCCGCGGGCTGGAGCCCACCCCGCCAGCCCGTTCAAGCCGCGGCTCACGGACGAGCTCGTCGCACTCCTCATCGACGGCGGGAAGGGAGAGGAAGCCCTGTCGGTGCGCCGGGACGTCTTCGCCCGCACCCCGCTCGCCGCCGCGTTCACCGTGCTGGCCGCGACGGCCCGGGAGGTCGGCAGCCCGCGGCGCCCTGCTCGACCGTGTCGCCGTCGCGGGGCAAGGAGCCGAGTGAGTCGTCCCTGACACGCGTCCGAACGGACTTTCGGGACGGCCGCGCGTCCGGGAGTCATGACCAGTTGGCCCCCTGCACCGAGGTGCCTCAGGCGTTCGCCAGCTCTCCGAGCAGTTTCCACGTGCGGCGCCGGTCCGCCTCGCCGCCCAGGTCCGTCGCGGTGAACACCACCTCCGTCGCGCCGGCCTCGCGATAGCGCCGCACTTCGGCGGCGACGGTGTCCTCGTCGCCGATGACGGCCAGGTCGGCGGCCCGGATGGCGCCGGAGAGGCCGATGACGCGCTGGTAGGAGGGGAACTGTTCGTAGAACGCGAGGGTTTCGGTCGCGGTCTGCCGTACGGCCTCGACGTCGGCGGTGACCACGCCGGGCACGAAGGCCACGATCCGGGGCGCCGGCCGGTCCGCCGCCTCGGCCGCGGCGGTGACGGCCGGGACGATGTGCTCGGCGAGGGCGCGCGGGCCGGCCAGGAGCGGAAGGATGCCGTCGGCGAGTTCGCCGGAGGCGCGCAGTGCCTGCGGCGCCATGGCGGCGACCAGGAGCGGCACCGGGGGTTCGGCGCCCGGTACCGTCGCCGGCAGCGGTGTGGTGGCGGTCAGCAGCTCGCCGTGGAATTCGGCGCTGCCCGTCTCCACGAGTTGGCGCAGGGCGGTGAGGAACTCGCGGAGCCGGGTGATGGGGCGCTCGTACGGGATGCCGAAGCCGGTCTCGGTCAGGTGCTTGGTGCCGAGTGCGAGGCCGAGGTGGTAGCGGCCGCCGGTGGCGGCCTGGGCGGTCTGGGCCTGGCTGGAGATGAGCAGCGGATGGCGGCCGAAGACGGGGATCGCGGCGGTCCCGACGTGCAGTCCGGGCACCTCGCGGCCGACGATCGCGGCGAGCGAGGGGGAGTCGTACGCGAAGGTCTGCCCGAACCATGCCGAGCGCAGGCCGAACTCGTGGGCCTCCCGGGTGAGTTGCACAGTGGGGTCGATCCGGTTGTGGAGGGGGAGTGCTACGCCGATGGTCATACCGGCGCAACTGACAGGCGCGTGAGGGGCATTCCCGCTCGTGTGTGACAAGCTCATGGCGACCTCGTGACAGCACCGGAGTGAGTACCCGGATGGGCTGGCTGAAGGCGCGTCAGAAACCCACGCTGTCGCCCTTACGGGCACCCGATACTCACGCAGCGAGCCAACTGCCGTTCGCGGAGCCGGCCAGGAGAACGCTGTCCTCTGTCGTCCCGTGTTCCAGATCCTTTGCCGCCGGAGTGGTCTTCACCAGCCCCGTTCAGGAGTACACGAAGGGCAGGTCGAAGCGGTGGCGGGGACCGAACAGTCGGCCGCCGCCGTCACCGCCCGCTCGACGTCCTCGTCGAGCAGCCGCCGCCGGGCCACGAGATCTTCGGCCGCGGCCCTGATCCGGGCGGCGAAGGGCAGGGTGGAGCCGGTGAACTCGTTCAGCGCGCCGTGGACTTGCCCGGGTGCGCGCGTGTTCCAGCCGGTGTAGGTGCCGAGCGGTGCGGTCACCATGGGGGCGTGTACGCCTGCCGTCTCGTTGACCGAGCGGTCCACCAAGGACAGTTCGCTCGGCCCGTACGGGCGCAGGGCCGAGGGCACGGCGGGGAACTGCTTCGCCCACTCCTCCACGCTCACCAGGGTGCCGTCGGCGACGGTGGGCACCGCGCTCGGCGGCGGCTCGAAGCCCTCGCTCACCCAGGCGTCGAGCGCGTCCAGTACGGCTCGGAAGAGGGCCGACGTGGCGACGACGTTGCCGAGGTGATTGCAGATCCCCTTCGTCGGCGTTTCCGGCGTGGGGCTCGCGACGTGCGACGGCCTGGCGTTGCCCGCCATGCGGGAGCGCGGCTGGGGCCGGATCCTCGCCGTCGGCTCGAGCGGCGTGGCCGCTCCGCTGCCCGATCTCGCCCTGTCCAATGCCGGACGAGCCGCCCTCGCGTCCTACCTTAAAACGCTCGCCGCCGAGGTCGCCGACGACGGTGTCACGGTCGACCTGCTGCTGCCCGGACGCATCGCCACCGACCGGGTCGCCGCCCTCGACCAGGCCAAAGCCACGCGCGAGGGACGTGAAGTCGCCGACGTTCAGGCTGCTTCCCGGGCCGCCGTCCCCGCCGGACGCTACGGCCGCCCCGAGGAGTTCGGCGCGGTCGCCGCCTTCCTCTGCTCCACCCCGGCCTTGTACGTCACGGGCACGGCGATGCGCTGCGACGGAGGGCTGGTGCGCGGCCTGTGAGTGGCGGAGCCGGGCGCCGAGGTCGCAGTCGCGGCATGGGTTGCGGCGGACCGGCAGGCGCTGGCCGGGCTGCTGGCGGCCGTAGCTGACGGCCGACAGTGACCTGGCGATGTTCGTGATGCGGGCATGGGCGAGTCGATCGGCGTGCCCGCGTCCCGCTCGCCGGCATCTACCGGATCCCGGGAGCTGGCCTGTGATCGCCGTCGTCGGCGTCGGCCTCATGCGCGCGGCCACCGCCTGGCAGTTCGCCCGGCGCGGCCACGAGGTCACCTTGATCGAGGCGTCCGACATCGGCCACCGGCGAGGCGCCGCCGATTTCCTGCGACCTGCTCCGCCGGACAGACCCTGGCGACCGTTCGCGGACTGACAGGATGGCGCGGACCGCAACAGAAGAACACAAGGAAGAACACAAAGAGGGGGATGAACATGATCGTGCTCGTTCTGTCGGGCGTCCTCGTGCTCGTCATCGGGGGCTGCGTCTGCGTCGTATGGGCGGCGCGGGGCGGCCCGCGCTGGGTGCGCGCGGTGGCCACCGCGACCCTGATGGCGGGCAAACTGGCGCGCGGGTCGGGGCGCACGACGAACCGGAGCTCGGGCTCGAGCTCGGACGACTAGGACGCCTGCGATGACCACGGGTATCGACACCCCCGACCGCCGGGGCCGTACCGGACTCGACCGCACGGGCCGGGACCTGACCGGCAACCCGCGCGTCAAGGTGCGGGACGTGACCCTGCTGTCCAGCCACTGGTACGTCGAGCGGACCACGACCTTCGACTTCCAGCACGCCGACGGCTCCTGGAGCACCCAGGAGCGCGAGACGCACGACCGCGGCAACGGCGCCACCATGCTGCTCTACGACGCCGAACGCGAAACCGTGCTGCTCACCCGCCAGTTCCGCTTCCCGGTGTACGTCAACGGACACCCCGACGGGATGCTCATCGAGACCCCGGGCGGGCTGCTCGACGACGAGGACGAGCATCCGGAGGTCGCCGTACGGCGCGAGGTGATCGAGGAGACCGGGCACACCATCGGCGACGTCCGGCACGTCTTCGACGTCTATATGAGCCCGGGCTCGGTCACCGAACGCGTCAGCTTCTACGCCGCCGCCTACGGCCCCTCGACCCACACCCACGAAGGGGGTGGCCTGGACGAGGAGGGCGAGAGCATCGAGATCCTCGAACTGCCCTTCCGGCGGGCCCTGGAGATGATCCGCACCGGAGAGATCGCCGACGCCAAGACGATCATGCTGCTGCAATGGGCCGCGCTGGAAGGTCCGTTCGCGCGATGACCTGAACGGCTGGCGTGAAATCGCCCCGCACGGCCTTGACTTGGCGTGCACTCCAAGATGAAGACTCCCGTTCGTGCCCCGACCACGGGGTGCGAACGGGAGGGACCATCATGAAGTACCGCACCATCGGCAGCGCCCCGGACAACCGCCGCGAGGTGAGCGTGCTCGCGCTCGGCGCGATGCTCTTCGGCTCCCGGACGGACGAGAAGACCTCCTTCGCCGTGCTCGACCGGTACGTCGAGGCCGGCGGCACCTTCATCGACACGTCCGACAACTACGCCTTCTGGGAGGACGGCGGCCAGGGCGGGCAGAGCGAGGAACTGCTCGGACGCTGGCGGCGCAGCCGCGGCATCGGCGACGAGATCGTCATCGCCACCAAGCTCGGCGCCCGCCCCCTGGCCCCGGGCACGAGCTACGTCGACAACCCCGAGGGGCTGTCGGCGAAGGTGATCCGCGAGTCGGCCGAACGCAGCCGGGAACGGCTCGGCGTGGACAGACTGGACCTGCTGTACGCGCACATCGACGACCCCACCGTCCCCCAGCGCGAGACCGTCGAGGGCTTCGCCGAACTCGTCGCCGAGGGCACGGTCGGTCTGCTCGGCGTGAGCAACCAGGCCGCCTGGCGGGTCGAGCGGGCCCGCGCCCTCGCGGCCGCCGCCGGCCTGCCCGGCTACGAGGTGCTCCAGTACGAGCACAGTTACCTGCGCCCGCGGACCGACATGCCCAGCGGCCTGTTCCCCGACGGCAGTCTCGGCGCCGTCGGCCCCGACCTGCTCAGTTACCTGCGGGCCGAGCCCGGCCTGACCCTGGTCGCCTACTCGCCCCTGCTGAAAGGCGCCTACGTACGCGAGGACAGGCCGCTGCCCCCGGACTACGACCACCCGGGCACTCCGTCCCGGCTGGCCGTGCTGCGCGAGGTGGCACGGGAGACCGGCGCGAGTGTCAACCAGGTCGTCCTCGCCCGGCAGATCGGCGGCGACCTGCCCGTCATCCCACTGGTCGGGGCCTCGTCGGTGGCCCAGCTGGACGAGAGCCTGGCCGCGGTCGACCTGGAGCTGACACCGGAGCAGCGGACCCGGCTGGACGAGGCCCACTGAACGTACTGGACTGAACGCACTGGACGCGCGGTTCCCACCGTCGCCGCAGTACCCTCCAGACGGAGCCGAAGGAGAGTGGATCATGCCCACTTTGCCCACATTGCCCACTGAGCGATCCGTCCGGACCACACCCGAAGGCCTCCTGTGGGAGCCCGGCGAACGCTGGGTGCGCGGGTACAAGGGCGACGTCGCCGTCGTCGACAGCCGGCATCCCGTCCTCGTCTGGGAGCCCGACCTGCCCGTCCCGCAGTACGCCTTCCCGCGCGAGGAGGTCCGCACCGACCTCCTCCGCCCGGCGAAGAACCCCGCGACGGGCACCCACACCGGATCACGGATCTTCTACGACCTCGAAGCCGACGGCGAGCTCCTGGAGAACGCCGCCTGGACGTTCCCCGCCGCCGACCTGGCCGGCCACATCGCCTTCGAGTGGTTCCGGCGCACCGGCAGGGGGCTCGACCACTGGTACGAGGAGGAGGAAGAGATCTTCATCCACCCGCGTGACCCGCACAAACGGGTGGACGCGCTGCCCAGCAGCCGCCATGTCCAGGTCGAGATCGCCGGCACCCTCGTCGCCGACACCCGCCGGCCGGTGCTGCTCTTCGAGACCAGTCTGCCGACGCGGTACTACATCCCCCGCGAGGACGTCCGCCTCGACCTGTTCGAGCCCACCGACCACAGCACGGGCTGCCCCTACAAGGGCACCGCCCGGTACTGGACCTGGCGCGGCGGTCAGGACGTCCCGCGGAACATCGTCTGGAGCTACCCGGACCCCCTGCCCGCGGTGGCCGCCGTCAAGGATCTGCTCGCCTTCTACAACGAGGCCGTAGACATCACCGTGGACGGGGAACGTGTGGCACGCCCTGTCACGCCCTTCAGCGAGATGCTGCGTCCGCGGGCTTGATCAACTAGCAGTTCCTGTCCACGAACCGCCTCACGGCCTGACGAGCAACTGGAAGTCGAACGCGTACCGCGACGCCCGGTAGATGTGCGTCCCGTACTCCACCGGCCGTCCCGTGTCGTCGTACGCCGTGCGCTGCATGGTCAGCAGTGCGGCGCTCTCCTTCTCGTCGAGGAGTGCCGTCTCCTCGGCGGTCGCGCAGCGGGCGCCGATGGTCTGGCGGGCGCTGCGCAGGGTGATGCCGGCGGTGCGCAGTATGCGGTACAGGCCGGTCGACTCCAGCCGGGCGGAGTCGAGGTCGAGCAACCCCGTGGGCAGGTAGTTGCAGAGGTAGGCCACGGGCTGGCCGTGGGTGGAGCGCAGCCGCTCCAGCAGGGTGACCTCGCTGCCCTCCGCGACCCCGAGGGCGGCCGCGACGTCGGCGGACGCCGGGACGCCCTCGTTGCGCACCACGCGCGTCGCCGGTCCCTGCCCGGCCGCCTCCAAGTCGTCGTAGAGACTGCTCAGTTCGAGCGGGCGCTTGACCTGGCTGTGCACCACCTGCGTGCCGACCCCGCGCCGCCGGACCAGCAGCCCCTTGTCGACCAGGGACTGGATGGCCTGGCGGACCGTCGGCCGCGAGAGCCCGAGGCGTACGGACAGGTCGATCTCGTTGCCCAGGAGGTTGCCCGGCGCGAGGACACCGTGCTCGATCGCCGCCTCCAGCTGCTGCGCGAGCTGGTAGTACAGCGGCACCGGACTGCCCCGGTCCAGGGCGAAGTCCAGGGAGCTGAGCGCGGGCTCGGTCGCGGCTCGTGGGTAGCCGCCGGCCTTCACCATGGACGTACCTCCCTCAGGGGGTCGGGAGCGGGGCATCACAGATGGTGGCGCCGGGTGGCGACCTCACGGTCGTACTCCTCGCGGGCCAGTACGGCGGCCTCGCGGGTCGCGGTCTCGGCCACCGGCACGTCCCACCAGGCCTCGGCCGGGGGAGCGGTGGGCGTCGGGTCGGTCTCGACGTACACACAGGTCGGCCGATCGGAGGCACGGGCCGAGCCCAGTGCCTCGCGCAGCTCCCGCACGGTCTTGGCGCGCAGTACGTCCATGCCGAGGCTGGCCGCGTTGGCGGCGAGGTCGACGGGCAGCGGGGCCCCGGTGAAGGTGCCGTCGGCGGCCCGGTAGCGGTAGGCGGTGCCGAAGCGCTCGCCGCCCACCGACTCGGACAGTCCGCCGATGGAGGCGTAGCCGTGGTTCTGGACCAGGACCAGGTTGATCGGCAGGCCCTCCTGGACGGCCGTCACGATCTCCGTCGGCATCATCAGATACGTGCCGTCGCCGACCAGCGCCCACACGGGCGTGTCCGGTGCGGCCTGCTGGACGCCGATCGCGGCCGGGATCTCGTAGCCCATGCAGGAGTAGCCGTACTCCAGGTGGTACTGGCGCGGCGAGCGGGCCCGCCACAGTTTGTGCAGGTCGCCGGGGAGCGAGCCGGCCGCGTTGATCACCACGTCGTCCTCGCCCACGACCTTGTCCAGCGCGCCGAGCAGCTGGGTCTGGGTCGGTACGGCGGTGTCGTCGTCGGCGCGGTAGACGCCGTCGACGACCCGCTCCCAGCGCTCCTTGCCGGTGCGGTACTCGGCTTCGTAGAGGGTGTCCACGCGATGGCCCTCCAGCGCCGCGGTGAGTCCTTCCAGCCCCGCCCGCGCATCGCACACGAGCGTCCGGGCCGCCAGCTTGTGGGCGTCGAACGCGGTGATGTTGAGGTTGACGAACCGGACGGACGGGTTCTGGAAGAGCGTGCCGGAGGCGGTGGTGAAGTCGGAGTACCGGGTGCCCACGCCGATGACCAGGTCCGCGGTGCGGGCCAGTTCGTCGCAGACGGCGGTGCCGGTGTGGCCGATGCCGCCGAGGTCGGCCGGGTGGTCGTACCGCAGGGACCCCTTGCCGGCCTGGGTCGAGGCGAGGGGGATGCCGGTGGCGTCCACGAGGGCCTTCAGCGCCTGCTCGGCCTCGCTGTGGTGCACCCCGCCGCCCGCGACGATCAGCGGACGCTCGGCGGCCCGGATCGCGCGCACGGCCTCGGCCAGTTCGAGCGGGTCGGGCGCGGGACGCCGTACGCGCCACACGCGCTCGGCGAAGAACTCGGCAGGCCAGTCGTACGCCTCCGCCTGCACGTCCTGCGGCAGCGCGAGGGTGACGGCGCCGGTCTCGGCGGGGTCGGCGAGCACGCGCATGGCGTGCAGAGCGGAGGGAATCAGCGCTTCCGGTCTGGTGACGCGGTCGAAGTACCTCGACACCGGGCGCAGGGTGTCGTTGACCGAGACGTCGGCCTCGGTCGGGTGCTCCAGCTGCTGGAGGAGCGGGTCGGCGGGGCGGGTGGCGAAGTAGTCGCCGGGCAGGAGGAGGACCGGGAGGCGGTTGATGGTGGCCAGGGCGGCACCGGTGACCAGGTTCGTGGCGCCGGGTCCGATGGACGTCGTCACCGCCTGCGCGGACAGGCGGTTGAGCTGGCGGGCGTACCCCACCGCCGCGTGCACCATGGCCTGCTCGTTGCGCCCCTGGTGGTACGGCATCGTCTCCTCGCCGACCTCCACCAGCGCCTGGCCGATGCCCGCCACGTTGCCGTGCCCGAAGATGCCCCAGGTACCGGCGATCAGCCGGTGCCGTACGCCGTCCCGCTCGGTGTACTGGACGGACAGGAACCGCACCAGGGCCTGGGCTGTGGTCAGTCGACGGGTGGTGGCGGTCATCAGGACCTCTCGGGCGCGGTGTACAGGGGCAGACGGGGGTCGACGGGCTGTTCGGGCCAGGTGTCGCGTACCCAGGCGTGGTCGGGATGATCGCAGATCAGCCAGGCCCGCTCGGGCTCCGGGCCCGCCATGACGTTGAGGTAGTACATGTGGTGGCCCGGCACCGCCATGGAGGGCCCGTGCCAGCCGTCCGGGATGAGGACCACGTCGCCGCCGCGCACCTCGGCCAGGACGTCCGTGTTCCGGCCCCGCCCGGACGGCGAGACGCGCTGGTAGCCGAGGCCGGGGGTGCCGTCGTGGTCGGCGAACTCGAAGTAGTAGATCTCCTCCAGCACCGATTCCTCGCCGGGGCGGTGCTCGTCGTGCTTGTGCGGCGGGAAGGAGGACCAGTTGCCGCCCGGGGTGATCACCTCGACGGCGATCAGCTTGTCGCACTCGAAGACGCTTGCCGCCCCGAAGTTGTTGACCTGGCGGGAGGAGTTCCCGGTCCCGCGCAGCTCCACCGGCACCGACGAGGCCGGTCCGTAGCGGGCCGGCAGGCGGCGGGTGCAGCGCGCGCCGGTGAGCGCGAACCGTCCGCCGCGGGCGGCCGAGACGGTCGTACGGGCGTCGCGCGGTGCGTACGCGAAGTCGCTGACGGCGCTGAACACGCTGTCGCGGCCGGTCAGTTCGAAGGTGGAGTGGCCGAAGTCGTCGGCGGTGGCGACCGTGCAGCCGCCGGCCAGCGGGAGGACGATCCACTCGCTGTCGCCGGTGTCGAAGGTGTGCGCGCCGCCCGGCGGCAGCTCCAGGACGCGCAGGCTCGAGTAACCCCAGCCGGCCGTCTGGGGCGTCACGTCCACGACGTACGGGCCGCCGAGAGCCTTGCCTGCGGGAAGGTGATACGTCATGGGGCGCCTCCGAGCCACAACAGTCCGAATCACAACGGTCTGGTCACGATAATCAGGGTCACGACAGCAGGGTCACGACAGTCCGACGGCCGTGGCGCCGGCCGCGTTGGCGTACCGCATGATCTGCTCCAACTCCCAGCCGGACAACAGCCCGTGGCACAGCGCGCCGCCGAACGCGTCGCCCGCGCCGAGGCCGTCGGCCACCTCCACCGCCGTCACGGGTGCCGGCGGGACCTCGGCGACGGTGCCGTCCCGGCGCACGGCGAGCACCGCCGTCGGCCCCCGCTTCACCACGGCCAGCTCCACGCCCGACGCCAGCAGCGCCTCGGCGCACGCGCGTGGTTCGCGCAGACCGGTGGCGATCTCGCAGGCGTCGAGGGTGCCGACCACCACGGTCGCGTGCCGCAGGGCCTCGGTGTAGTACGGGCGGGCTTCTTCCGCGCCGGCCCAGGCCGTGTCGTTCCCGGGCGTGGGCCGCCAGTCGAGGTCGAAGACCGTGATGCCTGCCTTGTCGCGGGCCTTGAGAGCGGCGAGCGTGGCCGACCGGCTCGGCTCCTCGCTCAGCCCGGTGCCGGTGATCCAGAAGATCCGCGCCGCACGGATGGCGAAGTAGTCCAGTTCGTCGCCGGTGCGGGTGATCACGGTGGTGGAGCGGCCGAGTCGGGCGGCGGCGACCGCCACCTGCGCGGCCGACCCCTGGAAGGACTGCCCCGGCGTCTGCGCGCGTGCCGGGGGTACGTCAGACTGCAGGGGGTAGAGATCGACTCCGATACGGCCCATAGTGATCAGGTCGAAGGGCTGGACTGATTCGGCCATGCGCGACGCTCCTCACACCGGCGGGGGTGCGGGTCCCAAGGGACCCGCCGCCTCACAGGTGTAGGGCGCGGAGTGCGACGCTGTCAATAGTTTGTACTTACATTCGGACCTGCTTGTGAAATGATGTCTTAACAAAGTATTGACAGCAGGCGCGCCAAAGGATTGGATCCCGTCCCAGCACAACAGCCGTGTTTTCCGCGGCGCACGACCCGGACCTCCCGAGATCCGGGCCCCCGGATCCTCGTGATCCGTCCCCTTTCCCGACGTTCCCCCCGTCGCACAGTGAGGTGCAGGAAAGATGGACCGCTCTTCTCGCTTCCGCTCCCGCAGAATGGCCCCCGTGGTGGCCGTGGCCGCAGCGGCAGCACTGACCCTCGCAGGCTGCTCCAGCAGTTCCGGCGGAAAGAAGGCCGAGGAAAGCGCGGAAGGCGCCTCCGCGGGCAAGGCCAGCACACCGCGCATGACCGTCGCCCTGGTCACGCACCAGTCACCCGGCGACACCTTCTGGGACATCGTCCGCAAGGGCGCCCAGGCGGCTGCCGCCAAGGACAACATCAAGCTGATCTACTCCGCCGACCCGAACGCGGGCAACCAGGCCAACCTGGTGCAGAACGCGATCGACCAGAAGGTCGACGGCATCGCGATCACCCTGGCCAAGCCGGACGCCCTCAAGGACGTCGTGGCCAAGGCGAAGTCCGCGAACATACCCGTGGTCGGCCTGAACTCCGGTGTGAGCGAGTGGCAGAAGCTCGGCCTGATGGAGTTCTTCGGGCAGGACGAGATGGTCGCGGGCGAGGCGCTCGGCAAGCGGCTGAACGAGGCCGGCGCCAAGAACGCCATCTGTGTCGTCCAGGAGCAGGGCAACATCGGCCTCACCCAGCGCTGCGACGGTGTGGCGAAGACCTTCAAGGGCAAGATCGCGCCGTTGAACGTCAACGGCACGGACATGCCGTCCGTGCAGTCGACGATCACCGCCAGGCTCAGCCAGGACAAGTCCATCGACTACGTCGTCACCCTCGGAGCCCCCTTCGCGATGACCGCGGTGCAGTCGGTGACCGACTCCGGCAGCAAGGCCAAGATCGCCACCTTCGACCTCAACAAAGAGCTGACCGGCGCCATCGACCAGGGCACGATCCAGTTCGCGGTGGACCAGCAGCCGTATCTCCAGGGCTACCTGGCGGTCGACTCGCTGTGGCTCTACAAGAACAACGGCAACTACAGCGGCGGCGGTGAACAGCCGGTGCTCACCGGGCCCGCCTTCGTCGACAAGTCGAACGTCGACGCGGTCGCCCAGTTCGCCGCGAAGGGCACCAGGTGATGAGCATGACCCAGCAGGCTGCGCCGGCGGTGCCCGCACCGCCGGCTCCCGGCCCGAAGGAGAGTGACGGCCGCACCGCGCAACGCTCCATGGCGTGGCGGGTGCTGGCCCGGCCCGAGGTGGGAGTCTTCCTCGGAGCGGTCGCGGTGTACGTGTTCTTCCTGGTCGCGGCGCCGCCGGTGCGCGAGGGCCCCGCGATGGCGAACATCCTGTATCAGTCGTCGACGATCGGGATCATGGCCCTGCCGGTCGCTCTGCTGATGATCGGCGGCGAGTTCGACCTGTCGTCCGGCGTGGCGGTGGTCGCCTCGGCGCTGACCGCGAGCATGCTCGCCTACCAGCTCACCCTGAACGTGTGGATGGGCGTGTTCGCCGCGCTGATCGTGTCGCTGGCGGTCGGCTTCTTCAACGGCTGGATGGTCGTCAGGACCGGGTTGCCCAGCTTCCTGGTCACCCTGGGCACCTTCCTGATCCTCCAGGGCGCCAACCTCGCGGTGACCAAGCTGGTCACCGATAACGTGGCCACCGACAACATCAGCAACATGGCCGGCTTCGACGGGGCGAAGAAGGTCTTCGCTTCGTCCTTCGAGGTCGGCGGCGTCGCGGTGAAGATCACCATCGTGTACTGGCTGGTCTTCGCCGCGATCGCCACCTGGGTGCTGCTGCGTACCAAGTACGGCAACTGGATCTTCGCCGTCGGCGGCAACAAGGAATCCGCCCGCGCGGTCGGTGTCCCGGTGACCTTCACCAAGATCTCCCTGTTCATGCTGGTCGGTCTCGCCGCCTGGTTCGTCGGCATGCACCAGCTGTTCGCCTTCAACACCGTGCAGTCCGGCGAGGGCGTGGGCCAGGAGCTGATCTACATCTCCGCGGCGGTGATCGGCGGCTGTCTGCTCACCGGCGGCTACGGCTCCGCGATCGGCCCGGTCTTCGGCGCCTTCATGTTCGGCATGGTCCAGCAGGGCATCGTCTACGCCAACTGGAACCCCGACTGGTTCAAGGCCTTCCTCGGCGTGATGCTGCTCGGCGCCGTCCTGATCAATCTGTGGGTCCAGCGCACTGCGACCCGGAGGTAACACCCCATGACCACCGACAAGACCAGCACCGGCACGCACGGTGCCGTCCTCGCCGACCCGCCGCCCGCCCCGGACGGGGACGCGCCGATCGTCGAACTGCGCGGAGCGGGCAAGGCGTACGGCAACATCCGCGCGCTGCACGGCGTCGACCTCCAGGTGCACCCCGGCAAGGTCAGCTGCGTCCTCGGCGACAACGGCGCCGGCAAGTCCACCCTCATCAAGATCATCTCGGGGCTGCACCAGCACACCGAGGGCGACTTCCTCGTCGACGGCGCCCCGGTGCGCTTCTCCACCCCGCGCGAGGCCCTCGACAAGGGCATCGCCACCGTCTACCAGGATCTCGCCGTCGTCCCGCTCATGCCGGTGTGGCGCAACTTCTTCCTCGGTTCCGAGATGACCAAGGGCCCCTGGCCCGTGCGCCGTCTCGACATCGAGCAGATGAAGAAGACCGCGGACGAAGAGCTGCGCAACATGGGCATCGTCCTGGACAACATGGAGCAGCCCATCGGCACGCTCTCCGGCGGCCAGCGCCAGTGTGTGGCCATCGCCCGCGCCGTCTACTTCGGCGCCCGCGTCCTGATCCTGGACGAGCCGACCGCCGCCCTCGGCGTCAAGCAGTCCGGGGTGGTGCTGAAGTACGTCGCCGCCGCCCGCGACCGCGGCCTCGGCGTCATCTTCATCACCCACAACCCGCACCACGCCTACATGGTCGGCGACCACTTCAGCGTGCTGCGCCTGGGCACCATGGAACTGTCCGCCTCCCGCGACCAGGTCAGCCTCGAAGAACTCACCAACCACATGGCGGGCGGCACCGAACTCGCCGCGCTCAAGCACGAGTTGGCGCAGGTCCGCGGCGTGGACGTGGAGGAGCTCCCCGAGGCGAAGGACCTCACCGCGTCCGCGCGGTCCGCCGGGGAGGGGAAGTCCTGACATGGTGAACTCCCTGGACCGCATCCGGGTCGGCTCGGCCCCCGACTCCTGGGGCGTCTGGTTTCCCGACGATCCCCGACAGGTGCCCTGGGAACGCTTCCTGGACGAGGTCGCCGAGGCCGGCTACTCCTGGATCGAGCTGGGCCCCTACGGCTATCTGCCGACCGACCCGGCCCGGCTCACCGACGAGGTGGACCGGCGCGGCCTGAAGGTCTCGGCGGGCACGGTCTTCACCGGCCTGCACCGCGGCCCCGCGGTCTGGGAGTCCACCTGGGAGCACGTCAGCCAGGTCGCCGCGCTCACCCAGGCCATGGGCGCGCGGCACCTGGTGGTGATCCCCTCCTTCTGGCGCGACGACAAGACCGCCGAGATCCTGGAGCCGCCGGAGCTGACCGGCGAGCAGTGGGCCCACCTCACCAAGGGCATGGAACGGCTCGGCCACGAGGTCAAGGAGACCTACGGCCTCGACATCGTCGTCCACCCGCATGCCGACACGCACATCGACACCGAGGACCACGTCGAGCGCTTCCTCGACTCGACCGACTCCGAGCTGGTCAGCCTGTGCCTGGACACCGGGCACTACGCCTACTGCGGCGGCGACAGCGTCAAGCTCATCGAGACGTACGGCGAACGCGTCGGCTATCTGCACCTCAAGCAGGTCGATCCGGAGATCCTCGCCGATGTCGTCAGATACGGGGTCCCGTTCGGTCCCGCCGTACAGCGCGGGGTGATGTGCGAACCGCCGTCCGGTGTACCGGAGTTGGGGCCGGTGCTGACGGCGGCGCAGCAGCTCGGGGTGGAGCTGTTCGCGATCGTCGAGCAGGACATGTACCCGTGCGAACCGGACAAGCCGCTGCCGATCGCGGTGCGTACACGCAAGTTCCTGAGGTCCTGCGGCGCCTGAAGGGATGACCATGGCTCAGCGAGGAACGCTAGGAGTCGCCGTCATCGGCACGGGGCGGATGGGCGCCGACCACGTGCGCCGTATCCACCAGGTCATCAGCGGAGCCCGGGTGAGTGCCGTCGTGGACGTCGACGCGGAGCGCGCCAAGCGAGTCGCGGCGCCCGTCCACGGCTGCACCGCCTACACCGACCCGGCCGCCGCGATGGCGGCGGCCGACGTCGACGCCGTCCTGATCGCCTCCCCGGGCCCCGCCCACGAGGCGACCCTGCTGACGGCCTTCGAGCACGGCCTGCCGGTGCTGTGCGAGAAGCCGCTCACCCCTGACGCGGCGTCCGCCCTACGGGTACTTCGAGCCGAGCAGGGGCTCGGCCGGCGCCGCGTCCAGGTCGGTTTCATGCGCCGCTACGATGCCGAGTACGTCAAGCTCAAGTCCCTCCTGGACACCGGCCAGTTGGGCCGCCCGCTGATGCTGCACAACCGGCACCGCAATGTCGCCAGCCCGCCCGGCTTCACCAGTTCCATGCTCATCAGCGACTCCGTGGCGCATGAGACCGACGTGACCCGCTGGCTGCTCGGCCACGAGATCACGGCCGTCACCGTGCTGCGCCCGACACCCTCCGCGAACGCGCCGGACGGCATCCAGGACCCGCAGTTCGTCGTCTTCGAGACGGACGGCGGCGCGGTCGTCGACGTCGAGATCTTCGTCAACTGCGGCTTCGGCTACCAGGTCCAGGCGGAGATGGTCTGCGAACGCGGCACCGCCCGCCTCGGCGACGGCCACGCCCTGGTCACCAACATGGCCGGCCGCTGGGGCGGCACCATCGCCCAGGACTACACCGAACGCTTCGCCGACGCCTACGACCGCGAGGTCCAGGCCTGGGTCGACGCCACCCGCCGCGACGAGGTCACCGGCCCCAGCGTGTGGGACGGCTACGCCGCGGCGGCGGTGTGCGAGGCGGGCGTGCGGGCGCTGGAGGAGGGCGGCCGGGTCGAGGTGGAACTCGTCGACCGGCCGCCGTTGTACGGCACTTCAGCGTGAGGTGCGTGGCCGCGGCTCGAACCCGGCCGCGCGGTAGGAGGCGTCGATCAGCGCCATCGTGGCCACCGCGTCGTCCGCGTCCAGCGGCAGCGGGGCGCCCTCGCGGACCCGTGCGGCGAACGCGTCCAGCTGGTAGGTGTACGACGACCGGGTACCGAGCCGCTCCGTCCGCTCGCCCTGCGCCGTACGCACCACGACCCGGTCGTCCCGCTGCGGCAGCACGAAGTTCGGCGCGCTCGCCTCACCGCGCGTGCCGACGATCCGGCAGCTCATCTCCAGCTCGTCGTACGCCATGTGACAGCGGGCCGACGCGGTGGCCCCGCCCGGGAACTCCAGCTCGGCGTCCAGCCACTCGTCGACGCCCGGCGCACCCGCCCGCTCCCCGCCCCGGGCGGAGACGAGCGACGGCGCGCCGCCCGCCCAGGGCGCGAGCATCCGCACCGCGTGCACGCTGTAACAGCCCAGGTCCATCAGGGCGCCGCCGGCCAGCGGCAGCGACCAGCGCGGGTCCAACTCGTGCGGCGCGGGGATCGCGACGAGCGTTTCCACCCGCCGCAGCTCCCCGAGTTCACCGCTGCGAAGGATCTCGTGCAGGCGCCGGGTGACCGGATGGAACAGGTAGTGGAAGGCCTCCATGAACACGGCCCCGGCCCGCGCGGCCGCCTCCCGCACCTCGGCCGCCTCCTCGGCGTTGCTCGCCGACGGCTTCTCGCTCAGCACATGCCTGCCCGCCGCGAGGGCGGCGAGGTTCCACGGTCCGTGCAGGCCGTTGGCGAGCGGGTTGTAGACGACCTCGACCTCGGGATCGGCGAGCAGGTCGGCGTACGAGTCCACGACCCGCTCCACACCGTGCTCGGCGGCGAAGGCCTCGGCCCGGGACCGGTCGCGGGCGGCCACCGCGACGAGGCGGTGGCCGGTGGCCCGGGCCGGTTCGACGAGGGCGCGTTCGGTGATCCGCGCGGCTCCCAGCACTCCTATGCGCAAGGGTTCCCGGTCCGGTTCACTCATGCCTGACGTACCTCCTGGATCGTCACGGGGTGGTGCTGCCGAGGGGACAGTGTGCCCGCCTCGGCGATCCGGCCCGACGCCAGGGCGCCCGCGCGCCGCACGGACCCCGCTCGTCCTGCGGGCCACAGCGGCGTAGCGTCGTTCCTGCCGTCGAGGGGAGCACTGATGAGCACAGCACGCGACCTGGTGATCGTCGCGTTGGACGTGGCGCCGAACCGGCCCGTGACGCAGGGCGACCTGTCGCTCACGCTGGCGGGCGCCGAGATGATCGATCTTCTCCGGGTCGAGGCGGTGACGATCGAGGGCGACCGCATCGTGCCGCGCCTGGCGCCGTCCCTCGACGACCCCCTGCTGGAGCATGCCGCGGCGCAGCTCGTGCGGGACAAGCCGTACGAGTCGATCGAGGACTGGCTGTGGCGCAGGGGCCGCGGACTGGCCGACGCGTACGTGACCTTCCTCGAGGAGGAGGGGCTCGTCGCGCGGCCCCGCGGCTCCTGGATCCCCTTCCGCAGCGCCCGGCCGCTGCCGGTCGAGTCCCCGGCCCGGCGGCGGGCCGAACACCGTTGGGCGGCCGACGAGACGGTGCTCGCCACCCTCGCGGCGGCCGTCGGGATGCGCGACGGCGTGCCCGAGGACGCCCCGGTGCCCGACGACGCCGTCCAGGCCGTCTTGACCGCCGTGGTCGGCGCCGTGACGGAACTGGACGCCGTACGCCGGCGGCGGGCCATCGAGGACGCGGCGTTCACCAACGTCTGGCGGGGCGCGTAGCGGCGCGCCCCGGCCAGAAGAGGTACGTCAGGACGTCCGCACCTCGTCGATGCCCACCGGACGGTGCTCGCCCAGCGACCGTGTGCACGCGTCCGCGATCCAGCCCGCCTCCAGCGCGTCCTCGATCGTGCACGGGGAGGGGCGGGCGCCCGCCACGACCTCGGTGAACGCGGTGAGTTCGGCGCGGTAGGCGGCGGTGAAGCGATCCATGAAGAAGTCGTGCGGGGTGCCGGACGGGAAGGTCACGCCGGGCTCGACGGAGCGCAGCGGCAGCTTGTCCTCCAGGCCCACGGCGATGGAGTCGGTGAAGCCGTGGATCTCCATGCGGACGTCGTAACCCCGGGCGTTGTGGCGGGAGTTGGAGACCACCGCGATCGTGCCGTCGTCCAGGGTGAGGATCGCGCCGGTGGTGTCGGCGTCGCCCGCCTCCTTGATGTACTCGGCGCCCCGGTTGCCGCCCACGGCGTACACCTCGGTCACCTCCCGGCCGGTCACCCAGCGGATGATGTCGAAGTCGTGCACCGAGCAGTCGCGGAAGATGCCTCCGGAGGCGGCGATGTACGCGGCCGGCGGCGGCGCCGGGTCCAGCGTGGTCGACCGTACGGTGTGCAGCTTGCCCAGCTCACCGCTGTGCACGGCGGCCCGCGCGGCGACGAACCCGGCGTCGAAGCGGCGGTTGTAGCCGATCTGGATCGGCACGCCCTTGCCCTCGACGGCCTTGAGCACCTCGACGCCCTCGCGCATGGTGCGGGCGACGGGCTTCTCGCAGAAGACGGGGACGCCCGCCTCGACGGCGGCGAGGATCAGCGCGGGATGCGCGTCGGTCGCCGCCGCCACGACGATGCCGTCCACCCCGGATGCCAGCACGGCCTCGGGGGAGTCCGCGACCTCGCCGCCGAACCGGTCGGCGGCGGACTTGGCGGCGTCCGCGAACGGATCGGCGAGGACGAGCGACTCGACCGCGTCGAGTCCGGAGAGGGTCTCGGCGTGGAAGGCGCCGATGCGGCCGAGGCCGAGGATTCCGATACGCATGTGCTCCGCTGCTTTCCCTGTGTGTGGTTGCTGTCCGTTGCCGGGGCTTGGCCCCAGACCCCGATCGCCCTTCGGGCTCGTCCTCCATCGCCGGACGGGCTCCATCTGCTCAGTCGAGGCCGCCGAGCACGTTCTGATCCCAGTCGATCACCGATCCGGTGACCACACCGGACCGGTCCGACAGCAGCAGGACCACGAAGTCGGCGATTTCGTCCGGCTGGCCCAGCCTGCCCATCGGCAGCCGCTCGGCGGCCTGCTCGCGCCAGTCGTCCCCGGCGCCGTGGAAGGCCCGCTGCGTGGCGTCCTCGCCCTCGGTCGCGGTCCAGCCGATGTTCAGCCCGTTGATCCGGACCCGGTCGAAACGGTGCGCGTGCGCGGCATTGCGGGTCAGCCCGACCAGCCCGGCCTTCGCGGCGACGTACGGGGCGAGGAAGGGCTGTCCGCCGTGCGCCGAGGACGTGATGATGTTGACGACCGTGCCGGGCGCCTTCCGCGCCACCATGTCCGCGACCGCGGCCTGCATCGCGAAGAACGGTGCCTTGAGGTTGATCGCGATGTGCTGGTCGAACAGCTCGGGCGTGGTGTCGAGGAGCGTGCCCCGGGACGTCAGCCCGGCGGAGTTCACCAGACAGTCGACCCGGCCGTACGCCTCGATCACCCGGTCCACGGAGGCCTTCGCCTGCTCGGCGTCCGCCAGGTCGGCGCGGACGTACATGGCCTTGCCCCCGGCCGCCGCCAGCTCCGCCACCAGGGCCTCACCGGGTTCCGGGCGCCGGCCGGTGACGGCCACGACCGCGCCCGCGCGGACGGCGGCCCGCGCGACGGCGGCGCCCACTCCCTGGCTGCCGCCGTTGACGAGGACGATCTTGTCGTCGAGAAGTCCCATGAGTTCGAAGTCCTTTCAGCTCGCGCGCCGCGAGGCGCCGGCCCGTAGTTCGTCCCGCAGTGTCCGCGGGGCCCACTCCTCGCGCAGCGCCCGCCGTACGACGTCCGCCTGCGTGGGCGGGGCCAGACCGTCCACGGGCGGGTCGCTGTCGAGGTTGGTGGGGAACGGATAGCCCTCGGCGCTCGCCGCGATCACGCGCTCCAGCCAGGCCTCGTCCGCGCCCTCGGCCCGGCGCCGGCGCAGCACGGGGAAGACCGCGTTCGCCACCGCCTCCCGGTCCACCGTCTCCATGGCACGCCCGAAGGCCGAGGACACCTGGAGCAGGTTGGCGACGCGCCGCACGTCCAGGGTGAGGTTGGTGCCGGCCGCGTGGAACACCGCCGGGTTGAAGAACACGGCGTCGCCCTTGGCCAGCGGGAGCTGGACGTGGTGCGCCTTGAAGTAGGCCTGGAACTCCGGCAGGCGCCAGGCGAGGTAGCCGGGCTCGAACGTCTGCGAGTACGGCAGGTACATCGTCGGGCCGGACTCGACGGGCATGTCGCAGTGCGCCACCGCGCCCTGCAGGGTGAGCACGGGGGAGAGGCGGTGCACCTGCGCGGGGTAGGCGGACGCGGCCTCGTCGGACAGGAACCCCAGGTGGTAGTCGCGGTGCGCGCGCTGCGCCGCGCCGCCCGGGTTGACCACGTTGACCTGTGAGGTGACCTGGTAGCCGGGGCCGAGCCAGGCGGCCGAGACCAGCGCCAGCACGTCGTTGGCGTAGTAGTCGGCGAACGCCCCCGGGTCGTACAGGGCCGCCTTCTCCAGCGCGTTCCACACTCGGTCGTTGGCGCCCGGCTTGGCGAAGTGGTCACCGGCGTTCACGCCCGAGGCGTGCTGCTCGGCGATCAGGGCGTCGAAGACGGCGGTGAGCCGGTCGACGACGGCCGGATCCGGGAAGGCGCCCCGGAAGACGACGATGCCGGGGCCGTCGGCCAGGGCGCCGACCAGTTCGGCCCGTACCTCACGGTCCGATCCGGCCGCGCGGAGCCGCTCGCTGTCGTAGCAGAGGACGTTCCCCTCGACTGACGAGGCGTGCGGGTAGTCGGCGAGGTCGGTCGTGCGCTCGACGAGTGAGCGGAAGACGCCGAGGTCGCAGTCCTGCTCGGTCAGCCAGGCACGATGCTGTGCGGCAGTGAGGGACATCGGCGTCCTTCTTTCGGTCACGAGAGGCGGCCAGGCACGGGCCACGGAGCGACACGGCTCTGTCATTCTTGTCATTACAAACCCCTCGAACAACCGGCAGCGAGCCATCAAAAACCCCTCAAGGAGTCCGGCGTGGGCCACCCCTTCCCCATCCGGGAGATCGCACGTCAGGCGGGCCTGAGCGAGGCCACCGTCGACCGGGTGCTCAACGGCCGGGGCGGGGTGCGCGAGAGCACCGCCCGCGAGGTCCGCCAGGCGATGGCCGACCTGGACCGGCAGCGCACCCAGGTCCGGCTCGTCGGCCGCACCTTCATGATCGACATCGTGATGCAGGCACCGGAGCGGTTCTCCACCGCCGTACGGGCCGCCCTGGAGACCGAGCTGCCGTCCCTGCACCCGGCGGTCGTGCGCTCGCGCTTCCACTTCCGCGAGACCGGTCCGGTGGAGGAACTGACCAGGACGCTGGACCGGATCGCCCGGCGCGGCTCGCAGGGCGTGGTCCTCAAGGCCCCGGACGTCCCCGGGATCACGGCGGCCGTCGCCCGCCTCGCGGAGGCGGGCATCCCGGTGGTGACCCTGGTGACCGACCTGCCCTCCACCGCCCGGCTCGCCTACGTCGGCATCGACAACCGGGCGGCCGGAGCGACGGCCGCCTACCTGATGGGCCAGTGGCTCGGCGAGCGCCCCGGCAATGTGCTCACCAGCCTCAGCAGCGGCTTCTTCCGCAACGAGGAGGAACGGGAGATGGGCTTCCGCGGCGCGATGCGCACCCGGCACCCGGACCGCACGCTGGTCGAGATCGCCGAGGGCCAGGGCCTGGACGCCACCCAGTACGACCTCGTCCGCGCCGCGCTGGAACGCGACCCGGACATCCGGGCCGTCTACTCGATCGGCGGCGGCAACATCGCCACCCTGCGGGCCTTCGAGGACCTCGGCCGCGAGTGCGCGGTGTTCGTCGCGCACGACCTCGACCACGACAACACCCGCCTGCTGCGCGAGCACCGCCTCTCCGCCGTGCTCCACCACGACCTGCGCCAGGACATGCGGGAGGCCTGCCACATCGTCATGCGCGCCCACGGTGCCCTGCCGCCCGCGGGCCCCACCCTGCCGTCGGCGATCCAGGTGGTCACGCCCTACAACATGCCTACGCCACTTCCGGCCTGACCCACGCGCCGCTCTCGGCCGACCGCGCCATCGCGTCCAGTACGGCGGCACTGCGCACGGCGTCCGCGAGCGTGGCCCCGTGCGGTGTGCCCTCGGCGATCGAGCGGAGGAAGCGGTACGCCTCGACGACCTTGAGGTCGTCGTAGCCCATGGCGTTGGCGGCGCCCGGCTGGAAGGCGCCGAACTCGCCGTCGCCCGGTCCGACGTAGACCGTGCTGACGGGCTGGTCCTGGTAGGTCGTGCCGCGGCTGACACCGAGCTCGTTCATCCGGCGGAAGTCCCAGAACACCGCGCCCTTGGTGCCGTGCACCTCGAAGCCGTAGTTGTTCTGCTCGCCCACCGAAACCCGGCAGGCCTCCAGGACACCGCGGGCGCCGGAGGCGAAGCGCAGCAGGCAGCTGACATAGTCCTCGTTCTCGACCGGGCCCAGTTCGCCGCCGGCGGACCGGGAGTGTCCCGCCGTGGCGCCCGTGGGACGCGCCCGCTCCGGCACGAAGACCGCCGTGTCGGCGGTGAGCGAGACGATGTCGCCGAGCAGGTACCGGGCCAGGTCCGCGCCGTGCGAGGCCAGGTCGCCCAGCACTCCGCTGCCGCCGCGCTCACGCTCGTACCGCCAGGTCAACGCCCCCTCGGGATGCGCCGCGTAGTCGCTGAACAGGCGCACGCGGACATGCGTGACCGAGCCGATCTCCCCGGCGGCGATCAGTGCGCGGGCCGCCTCGACGGCGGGCGCGTTGCGGTAGTTGAAGCCGACCGCGCCCTGCACACCCGCCGCGGCGACCGCGTCGGCCACCGCCCGGGCGTCCGCCACCGTCAGACCGACCGGCTTCTCGATCCAGATGTGCTTGCCCGCCTCGGCCATGGCGACGCCGATCTCGCGGTGCAGGAAGTTCGGCGCGGTGATGCTGACCGCCCGGATCCGCGGATCGGCGGCCACCTCACGCCAGTCACGGGCCGTCGAGGCGAACCCGAACTGTGCGGCGGCCTCCTCGGCCCGGCCGGGCACCTCCTCGGCGACGGTCACGAGCTCCGGACGCAGCGGAAGCTGCGGATAGTGGTGCGGGACACGGGCGTACGCCTGGGTGTGCACCCGCCCCATCCAGCCGAAACCGACGACGGCGACACCGAGCGCATCCACCATGAGCCCCTCTTTGGACCGGTCCATCTACTGACCAGCCCACCCTGAGCGGCATCATGGCCAGGTGTCAACCTCTTTCAAGCCCCTTTGACAAGGTCCATGACCCGTGGAACGGTCCATGCCATGAGACAGCCGACCATCCGGGACGTGGCCGAGCGGGCCGGCGTCTCCAAGTCGCTGGTCTCGCTGGTGCTGCGCGGCTCCGACCAGGTCCGTCCGGAGAAGCGTGAGGCCGTGCTGAAGGCCGTACGCGAACTCGGCTACCGGCCGAACGCCGCCGCCCGCAGCCTGAGCGAGCAACGCACCCGCACGGTAGGCGTCCTCCTGAACGACCTCCGCAACCCCTGGTTCGTGGACCTGCTCGACGGCCTCAACTCACTCCTGCACGACCACGGCCTGCACATGCTGCTGGGCGACGCCCGCCTCAACCGCCGCACCGGCCAGGACCTCGCCCGCCCCTTCCTGGACCTCCAGGCCGACGGCCTGGTCGTGGTCGGCACCCTGCCCGACCCGGCCGCACTCGGTGCGGTCGCCGCACGCATACCCGTCGTGGTCGCGGGCGCCCGCGAGCCGGTCCCGTCCGGCGTGGACGTCGTCGCGGGCGACGACGAGAAGGGGGCCGGGCTGGTCACCGAGCACCTCATCGGCCTCGGCCACCGCCGCATCGCCCATCTCGCGGGTTACGGCGCCGTCGGCGAGCTGCGCAGGCGCAGCTTCGAGGCGGTGACGCGCGCCCACGGTCTCGCGGACCACGCGCTCGTCGAGGTCGGCGACATGACGGAGGAGGGTGGCTTCCGGGCCGCCGTCCGGCTGCTGAGCCGACCGGAGCGGCCCACCGCCGTGGCCGCCGTCAACGACATCGCCGCCGTCGGCGTCCTGTCGGCAGCCGAGGAACTGGGCCTGCGCGTCCCGCACGACCTGTCCGTGACCGGCTACGACAACACGAGCATCTCCCGGCTGCGCCATCTGTGGCTCACCACCGTCGACAACGCCGGCCACGAGGTCGGCCGCCGCGCGGCCCGCTGCCTCCTGGACCGGCTGGAGGGCGGCGGGGGAGAGGGGCGGGTGCGTCTCGCCTCGCCGACACTGGAGGTACGGGGCACGACGGCACCACCGCTCGCGGACTGATCGTGTCCGCGGTGATCCGCGTACCGGGGAAGGGGCCGCCATGAGCAGCGTTGCGACCGATAGTCAACTTCGTAGGGGAGCGGTCATGACCGACGCGAAGAACTTCCTCGATTTCTCGTACGAGGCCCGGCCGACGCGCGTCGTCCTCCGGCCCGGCGCCTCGGTCACCGCGATCGCCGGTGAGGCCGAACGGCTCCGTCTGCGGCGGCTGTTGGTGGTCTGCGGCAGCCGGGGCGCGGACATCGCACGGGCGGTCGCGGACGCGCTGGGACCGGCGTGCGCGGGTCTGCACGCCGGAGCCCGGATGCATGTCCCCGTGGAGGCCGCCGACCGGGCCGTCGCGGTGGCCCGCGCGGCCGGCGCCGACGGATCCGTCGCGGTGGGCGGCGGCTCGGCCATCGGCCTCGGCAAGGCGATCGCCCTGCGCACCGGCCTGCCGTTGATCGCCGTGCCCACCACCTACTCCGGTTCGGAGGTGACCCCCGTCTGGGGCCTGACCGAGCACGGCGTCAAACGCACCGGCCGCGACGCCGCCGTCCTGCCACGCAGTGTCGTCTACGACCCCGAACTCACCCTCTCCCTCCCGGTCCCCCTCTCCGTTACCAGCGGCATCAACGCGCTCGCGCACGCCGTCGAGGCGCTGTACGCCCCCGACACCTCGCCGCTGATCGCACTGATGGCCGAGGAGGGCGTCCGGGCGATGGCGCGGGCGCTGCCCGAGGTGGCCGACGAACCCGACTCGCTGGAGGCGCGCGGACGCGCCCTGTACGGAGCCTGGCTGTGCGGCTCCTGCCTGGGCGCCACCACCATGGGCCTGCACCACGAGCTGTGCCACGTCCTCGGCGGAGGCTTCGGCCTGCCGCACGCCGAGACACACACCGTGGTACTGCCGCACGCCCTGGCCTACAACGCGCCCGCCGCCCCGGAAGCGACCGCCGCCGTGGCTCGCGCCCTGGACACGGACGACTCCCCACGGGCCCTGTGGGAGCTGGCCGGCCGGCTCGGCGCACCTCGCTCACTCGCCGAACTCGGCCTGTCCGAGCCGGACTTGGCACAGGCCGCGGCCCGGACCGCGGGCGAGGCGTTCGCCAACCCCCGCCCGGTCACGGTGGACGGCGTGCTCACCTTGCTGCGGGCGGCCTACGAGGGCGGACCGCCGGAACGGGCCGTGCCGTGAAGCACGGGCCGTTTCTTTGTCGTTGTGGTGGGTGGGTCATGCCGGTTCTTCCAGGCGATACGGCTGCAAGGGCAACTCGGCGACGACCTCGAAGCCGCCCTGCGGGCGGTGGCCCATGCGGATGCGGCCGTCCGCCGAGTGGGCCCGTTCCCGCATCCCGATGAGACCATAACCACCGCTCGGGACGGGGGAGTCGGCCGATCGCGTGGCGCTGCTGTTGGTGATCGTGACGGCCAGCCGGTCATGGGTGTAGGCGAGCAGCACCTCGGCCGAGGCGGTGACGGCGTGCTTGGTGACGTTGGTCAGCGCCTCCTGCACGATCCGGTACGCGGTGAGGGCGGTGCCGGCGGAGATGGGGCGTGGTTCGCCCTCGGTGGTGAGGGTGACCGTGAGCCCGGCGTGCTGGAAGGAGGCGGCGAGGTCGGGGAGCTGGGCGAGGCCGGGCGTGGGCTCCAGGGGCTTGTCGGTCCCGTCAGTTGTAACGGCTGAGCCGGTCGCGCCGGTCGTGCCGTTCGTGTTGTCCGTGTGGTGTCGCAACAGCCCGACCGTTGCTTTGAGTTCGCGCAGTGCGGAGGAGGTGGTCCCGGACAGGTCGGCGGCGATCTTCTCGGCTTCGTCGGGCCGGGCGGTCAGGCGGCGGGCGAGGGTGCCGGCCTGGAGGTGGGCCAGGACGAGGTGGTGGGCGACGACGTCGTGCAGGTCGCGGGCGATGCGGATGCGTTCCTCGGCGACGCGGCGCCGTGCCTCTTCCTCGCGGGTGCGTTCGGCGTGCTCGGCGCGGGCCTGTACGGCCTCCAGGTAGGCGCCGCGCAGTCGGGCCACGGTGCCGAGGGAGGTGGGCAGCAGCAGCCAGGCGGCCGGCCCGATCAGCTTGAGGACCAGCGGTTCCTCGCCGGGTCCGGCGAGCAGGGAGGCGCCGACCAGGAGGACGATCCCGCCACAGGTGAGGGTGTTCGCGGTCCTCCGGTTGGTGCGCAGGGCCAGCGAGTGGAGGGCGACCATGAGCGGCCCCAGCAGCAGGACCGTGAGGATGTAGCCGAGCGCCGACACGGCCGTCGCGCAGAGGGTGGTCGCCACCACGGTGGCGCGAGGGTGGCCGCGGCGCCACAGCAGGGCGGCGCACGCGATACCGGTGAGCAGGACGCCGGGCCACCACGGAATGCCCTGGTCCCGCCCCGGGAGGGTGACCATGCTGCCGGGCAACGAGCAGGCGAAGAGCGCGGCGGCGAGTCCTGCGTCGACGGCACGGGGGCGGAGGTCCGCGGGGTGTTGCGGGGTGTCGGTCATGGCGTGGAGGGTTCCGTCCGGCCGGGGTGCTGCGTCACTCGTCGAAGGTGACGACGACCTTCTCGGCGGCTGAGGGGGTCAGCGCGAGCTCGACGGCCTTGTCGACCTCGGCGAAGGGGACCCGGTGGCTGATCAGCTTGGCGAAGCGGTCCTTGTGTTCGGCGAGTTCGGGGGTGACCTCGAAGATCTCGGTGGGGTAGCCCTGGGAGGCGATGAGGGTGAGCTCGCTGCGGAGCATGCCGCCGAGATCGATGTCCGACCCCTTCTTCTGTACGGCGACCATGATGAGCTTGGCCTTCCACTTCGCGGAGTCGACGGCGGCCTGGAAGACGGCGGGGGCCCCGGCGGCGTCGATGTAGATGTCGGTGCCGGCGCGGGGCCGGCCGAGCGCGTTGGAGCCCTGGCCGTGCAGCTCGGTGAGGCGGGCGGTGACGTCCTCGGTGGCGGAGTCGATCACGGCGTCGGCGCCCACGGCCAGCGCAATCTCCAGACGCGAGGGGATGACGTCGGCGACGACCACGTGCTCGACTCCGCGCAGCTTCAGCCAGATGGTGGCGCCCAGGCCGATGGGCCCGGCGCCGAACACGACCACCTTGTCGGCGGGCTTCGCCTCGGAGCGGTTGACGCAGTGCCGGGCGACCGCCATCGGCTCGTTCAGCGCGGCGACGGCGAAGGGGACGTCGTCGGGGAAGACCGCGACGCTCTTGCCCACCTCGACGACCTCGCCGGCGGGTTCGTGGCCCAGTGGGATGGCGCGCATCGAGCCGTTGGCATCGGTCGGCATGCCGCCCATATGCAGGAAGAAGGTGTCCGTGCCGCGGGACTTCATCGTGGGCATGAGGTCTCTCTTTCGGGAGGTGCGTGTCTGTTGCCGCCGGGTCGTCTTGCTTGACTTAGGCAAGCATGGGTATGTTACTTAAGTCAAGCAACCAACTCCATATTGCTTAAGTTAGGCAACTACTTTAAGGTGATCACATGCCCGCACAGTCGCCCGCAGCAGCGCCCGTCTCCGCGAACGTGGTCGAGATCGAGCGCGTCCTCACCCGTATCGCCTACCTGGCCGGCCGGGCCCGGCAGCACGAGCGCCTCATGGCGACGGCCGGACTGACGCTGGACCGGGCCGCCGTGACCATCCTGCGGCACATCGCCGAGAGCGAGCCGATGCGCCCGGGGGTGCTGGCGGTCCGGATGTCCGTGGAGGCCTCCCATGTCACCCGGCAGCTGCGGCAGCTGGAGCAGGGAGGGTATGTGGTCCGGATCGCCGACCCGGACGACCGGCGGGCCCAGCGCATCCAGCTCACGGACCTCGGCGTGGCGGCCGTCGAGCGCATACGGGAGGTGAGCCACCGGGGCATGGAGATGGCGCTGGCCGACTGGTCCGACGAGGACATCCAGCAACTGGCCGCGCTCTTCCGCCAGTTGCTCGCCGACTTCATCGCCCACGCCGAGGACAGCCTCGACGTCCCGCCTGCCTCCTGAGCCGCCTCCTGAGCCGCCTCCCGGCCGCGCCGGAACCAGGCGCCCGCCCGTGAAGCGTCCCCCCACACGAACGGTCTTGCCATGTACGGCCATCCCGGTGCGAAGTCTCCCCGCGGGAACGGGCAGCACCTCCTGGTCGTCGTCGACGACCCCCGTGACACCGAACTGCTCGCCACCACCCTGGAGTTGGCCGGCTACCGGATCGGCACGGCCGGTACCCGTGCCGAGGGGACGGCACGCCTCGCGCGGGACCGGTTCGATCTGGTGGTCTGGGACGTCGGGCTGCCGGACCTGGGTCACCTCGCCCGAGGCCGGCGTATGGCACCCGAGGACCGCCCGCCGGTGCTCTTCCTGGCCGGCTGCGACTCCCTGCCCCGCCTCGTGCCCGAACTCGGCCCGGGGCGGGACGACTATGTCACCAAGCCCGTCCGGATCGCCGAGGTCCTGGCCCGGATCCAGGTCCTCCTGCGGGACCGGAATCCGGGGCCGGCCTCGCGGATGCCCCGCTACGGCGACCTGGTCCTGGACGACACCACCTGCCGGGCCCGGCGCGGGCCGCGCCCGCTCGACCTGACCCCCGCCGAGTACCGGCTCCTGCGGCACCTGCTGGCCAACTCCGAGCGTGTGCTGTCGAAGGAGCAGATCCGCCGGGACGTCTGGGGCGAGTACCGGGCCGACCAGGCCATCGAGAAACTCGTCTCCCGGCTGCGGCGCAAGGTGGACCAGGAGGAGCCCGCGCTGATCCATACGCGCAGGGGTTTCGGCTACTGGCTCGGCCGTACCGCTCGCTGATCACCGTTAGTCACAGCGGACAAAATTGTTGACAATCTTGTTTGGCTAGATTTACGTTCGACAGGCACTCACTCAGGGAGGGCACATGCCGAAAGAAGCCCGTCCGAGCACCGGGGAGCAGGCCAAGCAGCATGCGCTCGCGCAGCTGCGGCAGGCGATCCTGCACGGCGACATGGCACCGGCGCAGCGGCTGGTGGAGAACGAACTCGCCGAGCAGTTCGGTGTGACGCGGGCGAGCATCCGCGCGGCACTGATCGATCTGGAGTCCCAGGGACTCGTCGAGCGGATCCGCAACCGCGGCTCGCGGGTGCGCGTGGTGACCGTGGAGGAAGCGGTCGCCATCACGGAGTGCCGCATGGTCCTCGAAGGGCTGTGCGCGGCGAAGGCGGCCGTGGCGGCCAGCGACGAGCAGCTCGCCGAACTGACGGACCTGGGCACGGCGATGACCAAGGCCGTCGCCGACGGCGAGCCGATGACCTACTCCGACCTCAACCACGAACTGCACACCAGGATCCGGGTGTTCTCCGGCCAGCGGACGGCCCTGGAGCTCCTCGAGCGGCTCAACGCCCAACTGGTGCGCCACCGCTTCCAGTTGGCCTTGAGGCCGGGGCGTCCGCAGCAGTCCCTGAATGAGCATCTGGCGATGATCGAGGCGATCAGGGCCAGGGACCCGCAGGCGGCCGAGGCGGCCGTCCGCGCCCACCTCGCCGGCGTGATCGAGGCACTGCGCGGCTGAGCCGCGCGAGGCGGGCGCACACCTGTCCACTCCAAGGAGATCTGAGCAATGAGCCATCCAGGCGTGCCCGCCTCCCACCCGCTCGACAGCGCTCGCGCGGGGGGACCCCCCTCACCATCGGCACTCGTCAAGATCGCGATGGAGCCGGCATGAGCGGCGTCATCGTCACCAACCCGCCGAAGGCCGAGGCGAAGGACGTCGACGCCCTCGCACGGTTCGGCGTGGCCACCGTCAGCGAGGCCATGGGCCGCACCGGGCTGCTCGGGCCGGAGATCCGCCCGATCCAGCAGGGCGTACGGGTCGTGGGCACCGCGGTCACGGTGCTCAGCTGGCCCGGCGACAACCTCATGATCCACGCCGCCGTGGAGCAGTGCGGCGAGGGCGACATCCTGGTCGTCACCACCACCTCCCCGTCCACCGACGGCATGTTCGGCGAGCTGTTCGCCACCGCGCTGCACCGGCGCGGGGTGCGCGGTCTCGTGATCAACGCGGGTATCCGCGACACGCAGGAGCTGCGGGAGATGGGCTTCGCGGCCTGGTCGCGCGCGGTCTCCGCGCAGGGCACCGTCAAGGCCACCGGCGGCTCGGTCAACGTGCCGGTCGCCATCGACGGCCAGGTGATCCGCCCGGGCGACGTGATCGTCGCCGACGACGACGGCGTGGTGGTCGTACCCCGCGAGCGCGCCCGCGAGGCGGCCGAGGCGTCCGAGGCCCGCGAGACCAAGGAGGCCGGTGCCCGCGCCGCCTTCATCGAGGGCCGGCTCGGCCTGGACCGGTACGGGCTGCGGGAGAAGCTCGTACAGCTGGGCGTGACGTACACGTCGTACGACGCCTATATGAGCGACGGAGAGCAGTCCTGACCGGGCCCGCGGAGGTGCGCTGCATGCTCATGCGCGGCGGCACCTCCAAGGGCGCCTACTTCCTGGCCGAGCACCTGCCCGCCGAACGGGCCCCGCGCGACGCGCTGTTGCTGCGCGTCATGGGCAGCCCCGACGAGCGGCAGATCGACGGCCTGGGCGGCGCGCACCCGCTCACCAGCAAGGTGGCCGTGGTCTCACCCTCCGCCGACCCGCGCGCCGACGTCGACTACCTCTTCCTCCAAGTCGCCGTCGGCAAGCCCGAAGTGAGCGACCGTCAGAACTGCGGGAACATCCTCGCCGGCATCGGCCCGTTCGCCGTCGAACGCGGACTCGTACCGGCGGGGGAGGAGGAGACCTCCGTCCGCATCCGCATGGTCAACACCGGCGACTACGCCACGGCGACCTTCCCGACCCCCGGCCGCCGGGTGCGCTACACCGGGGACGCCGAGATCTCGGGCGTGCCGGGGACGGCCGCGGCCGTGGTGATCGAGTTCCCGCCGGGCGACAGCCCGCTGCTGCCCACCGGCAACGTCCGGGACGTGATCGACGGCGTACCGGTGACCTGCGTGGACAACGGCATGCCGACCGCCCTGATCGCCGCCTCCTCCCTGAAGGTCACCGGCTACGAGGCGCCCGAGGACCTGGAGGGGGACCTCGCGCTGGCCGACCGGCTCCGGACGATCCGCCTGGAGGCGGGCCGTCTGATGGGCCTCGGCGACGTCTCGGACGCCACCGTGCCCAAGCTCTCGCTGCTCGCCCCGCCCCGGGCCGGCGGCTCGGTCACCACCCGCACCTTCATCCCGGTGCGCTGCCACACCTCGATCGGGGTGCTGGGCGCGGCCAGTGTGGCCGCCGGTCTGCGGATCGACGGCAGCGTGGGCGCGGACCTCGCCGCACTCGACGCCGACAGCGACAGCGACCGCGTCCGCGTGGAACACTCCTCGGGGTTCCTGGACATCGAAAGCAGCCTCGCGGCCACCCCCGAGGGCCTGCCCTCCGCCCGCCGTACCGCCGTGGTCCGCACGGCCCGCAAGATCTTCGACGGCACCGTCTTCCCGAGGTCCGCCGAGACGGCACCGATTCCCCCGCACACCCAAGGAGGTCAGCGATGACCCCGCCGCTCGGCGACATCGCCCACATCGGCCACGCCCAGCTGTTCACCCCGGACCTGGACGCCAGCGTCGCCTTCTTCACCGACTACCTGGGCCTGACCGTCAACGGGCAGGACGGCGACACGGTCTACCTGCGGACCTTCGACGACTACGAGCACCACAGCCTGGTGCTCACCGCCCGCGCGCAGCCCGGCCTCGGCCGGCTCGCCCTGCGCACCTCCAGCGAGGAGGCCCTCCAGCGCCGTATCGAAGCGGTCGAGGCAGCGGGCGGCACCGGCCGCTGGGCCGAGGACGAACCCGGCCTCGGCAAGCTGTACCTCACCACCGACCCGGACGGCCACGAGCACGCCCTGTACTGGGAGAGCGAGCACTACCGGGCCCCCGAGGAGTTCAGGCCCGCGCTGAAGAACCAGCCGCAGGCCAAGCCCAACCGGGGCGTGGGCGTACGGCGTCTGGACCACGTCAACTTCCTCGCCGCCGACGTGCTCGCCAACGCCGAGTTCCAGCGACACGTGCTGGGCGCCCGGCCCACGGAGCAGATCCGGCTCGACACGGGGAAGATCGCGGCACGCTGGCTGACGTTCACCAACAAGTCGTACGACGTCGTCTACACCTCGGACTGGACCGGCTCCACCGGCCGACTGCACCACATCGCGTTCGCGACGGACACCCGCGAGGACGTCCTGCGCGCCGCCGATCTCGCCATCGACAACGGCGTGTTCATCGAGACGGGCCCGCACAAGCACGCCATCCAGCAGACGTTCTTCCTCTATGTCTACGAGCCGGGCGGCAACCGCATCGAGCTGTGCAACCCGCTCACCCGCCTGGTGCTGGCGCCCGACTGGCCGCTGATCACCTGGACCGAGGCGGAGCGTGCCAAGGGCCAGGCCTGGGGGCTGAAGACCATCGAGTCCTTCCACACCCACGGGACGCCGCCGGTCGCCTGAGGGCAGGCGACGGACAGGGACCTGTGCTGGCTGGCGGTGCTCTTCGACGGCCTCGACATGTTCGTCTACGGCTCGGTGCTGCCGCACATGCTGGAACAGAAGGCCCTCGGGATCACCGCGGACCAGGCCGGAGACCTCGGCAGCTACGCCACCTTCGGCATGCTCGTCGGCGCCCTGGCCGCGGGCACGGTCGCCGACCGGATCGGCCGCAAGAAGCTGATGGTCGCCTGCGTCACGCTCTTCTCGCTGGCCTCCGGCCTGTGCGCCATCTCCGGCAGCGTGGCGGTCTTCGGCCTCGGCCGGACCCTCGCCGGCGTCGGCCTCGGCGGGCTGCTGCCCACCGCGATCAGCATGGTCTGCGACTACGCCCCGCGCGGCCGTGCGGCCCTCACCATCGGCCTGCTGATGACCGCCCACCACGCCGGCGGCATCCTCTCCGCCTATGTGGCCCTGTGGCTCGTGGAGCCCCTCGGCTGGCGTGCCGCCTTCGGGGTCTGCGTGGTCCCGCTGCTCTTCGTCCCGGTGCTGGCCAAGTCCCTGCCCGAGTCGCTGAGTTTCCTGCTCGCCAAGGGGCGCGGAGACGAGGCGGCCGAACTGGCCCGCCGCCACGACGTGGAACTCCCCGCCGCGTCCGGCAGGAAGGACCCCGCCGACCGCTGGACCAACCTGGTCAACCTGTTCCGCGGCGGCGAGTGGATCCAGACCCTGCTGTACTGGCTGGCCTCCTTCGGCGGTCTGCTCCTGGTCTACGGCGTCGCCACCTGGCTGCCCACCCTGATGCGCGGCGAGGGCTACGAACTCGGTTCCGCCCTGACCTTCGTGGTCCTCTTCAACCTCGGCGGCATCGTGGGCATGCTGGCGGCCGGCCGAGCCTCCGACGTCTTCGGCGCCCCGCGCATCTCGGCGATCTGGTTCGCGCTGACCGCGGCCGGCGTCTTCCTGCTCAGCGTCCACATGCCGCTGGCGCTGACCTTCACGGTCGTCTTCCTCACCGGTGTGTTCCTCAACAGCGCCCAGACGATGATCTACGCGACGGTGTCGATCCGCTCCACCCCGGACAACCGCGCCACCGCCGTCGGCTGGACCTCCGGCATGGGCCGTTTCGGTGCCGTCTTCGGCCCGTGGCTGGGCGGGCAGTTGCTGGCCGCCGACCACGGGGACTGGGGCTTCACCGCGTTCGCGCTCGCCGGAGTGTCGTCCATGGTCTTCATCGGCGTCGCTGCCCTGCGCGGCGCCAGGCAGACGCCGAAGAGCGGCGCCGAGCCGGAGTTGATCGGCGCGCACTGACTCTTACCGAGCGGAGTCCCGTCCGCCCATCTGGTCCTCGGCGGAAAGGTGTTCCACCGTCCTGCCGGTCTCGGTGAACGTCCGGGTCACGTGGCCCGAGGAGTACACCCACAGAATGCGCAGCGGGCGGTCGCCGATATTGCGGAAGAGGTGGGGAACGGGCGACGGAACGTAGGTCGTGTCGAACTGCTCCAGCTTCGTCACCTCGCCGTCGACCCACACCTCCGCCTCGCCCTCGAGGATCGTCACGTGCTCGTCGCAGTTGTGCGAGTGCAACGGCGCCCCGGAGCCGACCGGGTACACGCTCATCCCGCTGGTGATCTTGTTCTCCCCGCCGGCCGACGGCGTGGTGATCAGCGGTGTCGTCACGACGGCCCCGCCGCGGTCCAGCAGGGGCACCGACGCGACCTTGATGATCGTGGTCATCCGGAGTTCCTCTCCATTTCGGAATACTGCGTCGAAAGACGTTAGGTCGTGCGCCCGTGAATGGGTGCCCTCCGGCGTGCAGTTTTACCTTGCGCTCCGGGAGGGGTGAGCTTCTCCGGCCCGGCGGTACCGTCGGCTCGCACCGGACGGCTTTCGGATTCCGTGCCGGAAACGCGCCGGAAAGAACCGGAAAGAAAAGGCAGGTATCGGCCGGATGAGGCTCCCCGTTCTCAGCGAAGAGGAAATGGATCCGCGGCAGCAGGAGCTGGCCGCCCGCATCGCCGGGCGCCGCGGAGCCGTCCGCGGCCCGTTCCGGGTCTGGCTGCACAGCCCGGAGATGTGTGAACGCGCCGAGTCCCTCGGCGCCTTCGCCCGTTTCGATTGCGGCCTTCCCGAGCACCTGCGCGAACTCACGCTGCTGATGGCCGCCCGGAACTGGGACGCGCAGTACTCCTGGAACGCGCATGTGCACCAGGCGATCGAGGCCGGCATCCCGGAGGCCGTCGTCAAGGCCGTCGCCGAGAAGCGCGAGGCGGTCTTCGACACCGAGGCGGACCAGGCCTTCTACCAGTTCTGCCGGGAGGTGCTGGAGGAGCACTTCGTCACCGACGAGACCTTCGCCCGCGCCCTGGAGCACTTCGGCTCCAAGGGCCTGGTCGACACCATCGGCGCGCTCGGCAACTTCACCATGCTCGGCATGTGCCTGAACACCTTCCAGGTGGACCTCCAGGCCGACAAGGAGCCCCCGTTCCCGGACATCCGCGGCTACGGGCGGGTCGACAGCGACGGGCCACAGCCATGAGCCCCGGGCACGCCACTGCGACGTCCGGGGCCGTGCTCCGCGTCCGAGGCGTCACCAAGGGCTTCGGCGGCGCCGCCGCGCTCAAGGGCGTCGATCTCGACCTGTATCCCGGCGAGATCCACGCGCTGATGGGCATGAACGGCGCCGGCAAGTCGACTCTGGTGCACATCATCTCCGGGGTGCACCAGGCCGACGGCGGCACCATCGAGGTCGGCGGGCAGGCGCAGTCGGGACTGACCGTGCGCAAGGCCCGCAAGCTCGGCATCGCCTGCGTGCCGCAGCGCCGCGAACTGGCCATGGGGCTGACCGTCGCCGAGAACGTCATGCTCGGCGACCTGCCCACCCGGGGCCGTACCGTGCGCTGGAAGGCGGTCAGGGAAGGGGCGCGCGAGGCGCTGTCCGGCCTTGGCATCGACATCGACGGGGAGCGCGTCGCTGGGACTCTCACGGTCGCCGAGCAGACCATGGTCGAGGTCGCCCGGGAGGTCCGCCGCGGCGGCCGGATCCTGATCCTCGACGAGCCGACCGCCTGTCTGAGCGCCAAGGACGCGAACCGGATCCGCTCCCTGGTGCGGAAGTTGAGGGACGACGGTGTCGCCGTCGTCTACATCTCGCACTACATCGACGAGGTCATGGCCGTCGCGGACCGCCTGACCGTCCTGCGCGACGGAGCAGTGGTGACCACCGCCCCGGCCACGGAGATGGACCCCGACTCGCTGGTGCGCAGCATGGTCGGCCGGGACGTCGTCTCGCGGCGGCCCGAGCGCCCCGCCCCCAAGGACGACAGCGGTCTTTCCATACGCGGACTCAGCCACGGCCGGGCCATCCAGGACTTCACCGTCGAGGTGCGCAAGGGCGAGATCGTCGCCGTCCTCGGCCCCGCCGGCGACGCCCAGTCGCGGTTGTTCGACCTGCTCTCGGGACGGCGGCGCCCGGACGGCGGCGAACTGCGGGTCGACGGCAGGAGCGTGCCCTTCGGCCGTGTGGCGGCCTCCCTCGCCAGCGGTCTGCGCTGCGTCACGGGCGACCGCCGCACCCTGGGCCTGGTCCAGGGCCTGTCCCTGGACGAGAACCTGATGCTGGCCGGCGACCGCTTCGCCCGCCGCAAGCTGCACCGCCGCGCCGAACTCGCCCGCCGCGCCGCGCCGTTGCGCAGCGGCTACGGCGTGGTCGTCCTCAGCGGCAACCCGCCGGTGGGTGCGCTGTCCGGCGGCAACCAGCAGAAGGTCCTGCTGGGCAAGTGGCTGGAGACCGATCCGGTCGCCTGCTTCCTGGAGGACCCCACGAACGGTGTCGACGTCGCCGCCATGGCCGATATCCACACCCTGATCGACGACTTGGCCTCGCGCGGTGTGGCCGTGCTGCTCGCCTCCTCCTCCGCCGAGGAGGTCATGCGCCTCGCCGACCGGGTCGTCGTGGTCAGCGCCGGCCGCACGGTCGCCGAAGCCGACATCACCGCCATCACCCGCGACGAGCTCGTCGCCACCGCACTCGGAGGTCAGCCGCAGTGAGCCTCAAGACCCCCTCCGCGTCCCCGGACGTCGCGGGCGGCCCGCCGCCGGAGCGCGCGGCGTCCCGGCTGACGCCCCAGGCCCTGCTGCGGGTCCCGCACGGCGGTCTGGTCGTGGTCCTCGTCCTGGTGGCCGTGTTCACCGCCCTCCAGGCGGACTCCTTCACCAGCTCGCAGAACCTGCTCAACGTGTTCCGGCAGATCAGCGTGACCGCCGTCATCGCGGCCGGGCTGACCCTGCTGATGACCTCCGGCGGTATGGACTTCTCCATGGGGAGCAACGCGGCCGTCACCGTCTCGGTGGCCGCGCAACTGCTGCACGACGGCCGCTCCACCGCCGTGACGGTGGTCCTCACCCTGCTGCTGGCCACCCTGATCGGCCTGGTCAACGGCCTGGTCGTGACCTACACCCGGGTGGCCCCCTTCGTCGCCACCCTCGCCTCCGCGATGCTCCTGGACGGTGTCGCCCTGCTCGTCCTCGACGGCGAGTCCATCACCATCGGCCAGCGGATGTGGGCCCTCGGCAACGACAAGGTGCTCGGCATTCCCTACCTGTGCGTCGTCGCGATCGCGGTGCTCGCGGTGATCGGCCTGGCCATGCGGTTCACCACCTTCGGCCGGGACGCCTTCGCGATGGGCGGCAACGAGCACGTGGCCCGCCTCAGCGGCATCGACGTCTCCGGCCGCAAACTCGCCCTGTACGCCCTCGCCGGCGGCCTCGCCGGGCTGGCGGGCCTCATGCTGCTGTCCCGGCTCGGCGCCGCCGCCCCCAACACCGGTGGTCTGCAACTCCAGTTGACCGCCGTCGCCGCGGTGGTCATCGGCGGCACCTCACTGGCCGGCGGCCGCGGCACCGTCGTAGGCACCGTCCTGGGTGTGGTGCTGCTCGGCGTCGTCGCCAACGCGCTCAACCTGCTCCAGGTCAACAGCTACTACCAGTTCGTCGTGACCGGCGGGGTGCTGCTCGTCGCGGCGATCGTCAACGAGTTCCAGCGCAAGTCCGAGCCGGGCCGCTAGCGCCGTACGGACCACACCCCCGCCCGCACCTTCTCTTCAACGACGCAGGAAAGGCCAACCCCATGAAGCCCACCGCGCGTTCGCGCCGCATCGCCGCGACCTCGCTGATCGGCACCGCCGCACTGGTGCTCTCCGGATGCGGCACGGAGAACGAGGGGGCGGGCGCCGCCGACGGCTCGGTCACTCTGGGATTCGTCAACGGCGCCAACACCCACTTCCACACCTGTCTGCTCAAGTCCGTGGAGCAGACGGCCAAGGCGGAGGGCGCCACGGTCTACTCGGCCAACTCCAAGCAGGACGCCGGGACCGAGCTGTCCAACATCGAGGACATGATCGCCCGGAGTGTGGACGCGCTGATCGTCCAGACCGTCAACGTCGACGCCCTGGAAGGCGACATAGCCAAGGCCAAGAGCGCGGGCATCCCGGTCTACCTGACGTCCGTCGCCACCGACGACATGTCGAGCGTCCTGGGCGCCGCCGTCGTCGACCTCAAGAAGCTGGGCGCGCTGGACGCCGGCTGGATCGAGAAGGACGCCGCCGGCAAGGACGTGAAGGTGGGCATCGTCGCGGGCGCCCCCGGCGCCGCCTCCGACCTGATGGTGGGCGGCTTCAAGGACGCCCTGCCCGCGAACGCGAAGGTCGTGGCGAACCAGCCCGGCATGTTCAACCCGGCCAAGGCGCAGGACGTCGCCGAGAACATGATCCAGGCCCAGCCCGACCTGGACTACGCCTTCGTCGCCAACGAGGAGATGGCCTTCGCCGTCCGCAAGGCCTTCGACGCGGCCGGCGCCAAGGACGTGAAGATCGTCACGGCCAACGGCACCGAGGACGGGCTGGCGGCCGTCAAGAGCGGGCAGCTGTCCGCCACGGTGGCGAACTCGGCGATGACCATCGGGCAGACGGCGGTGAAGAACACGATCGGCCTGCTGGACGAAGACAAGAAGGTTGACAAGATTGCCAACATTCCTCTTGTCTTGGTCACCAAGGACAACGTGGCTGACGCACCCCAGTACTGCCCCAAGTAAGAGGCCCCGCACATGGATCGCTTGCTCCTCATGCACAGCTTCGTCACCGTCGCGCAGGTCGGCAGTTTCAGCGGAGCCGCCAAGAAGCTGGGCTCTTCCGGCTCGCTGGTGTCACGGCACGTCGCCGAACTGGAACGACAGGTGGGCGTCCGCCTGGTCAATCGCACGGCCCGTTCCGTGAGCCTGACCGAACCCGGACTGCGCTACGCCGAATTCGCCGCACGCATCCTTGACGAAATCGAGGCCGAGGACGCCGGGATAGCCCACCTGCACGACCGCGCCGAAGGAACGCTGAGCATCATCTGTCCCAAGTGGATAGGCAGCCTGGACCTCGGGGACGCCATCGCCACGTTTTCCGCCGCGCATCCGAAAATTCAGGTCCGGTTCGAACTCGGCGGCATGTCCGACCGGACCTACGACTTCCTGGACAGCGGGTTCGACGTCGCCTTCCACACCCGTGACCTGCGCGACTCCAGTGTCCGGCTGAAGAAGATTTCCACGCTGCCCTTCGTGCTGTGCGCGTCGAAGGCGTACATCGACCGGCACGGCGCCCTCGCCCACCCGAACGACCTCGCCACCCACGACTGCCTCGTGCACGTGAACGACCCGGTCTGGCGCATCGGTCACGGACACGCGAGCACCCTGCACAAGATCCGCAACATCGCCTTCTCGTCGAACTCCTACATCGCGTTGCAGAAGGCGGCCGTCCACGGGCGGGGCATCGCCCTGCTCCCACAGCGTCCGGTCTACGACGACCTCGTCTCCGGCGCCCTCCAGGTCCTGCTGCCCGACCTGGCCGTGCCCGACCGCCCCCTGTACGCGATCTACGGCCCCGGGCAGGACACCCCGCGCAAGGTCAGCGTGTTCCTGGACTTCCTCGCCGAGTGGTTCTCCCAGAATCCCATCCCCGCGATCCGGCCGTAAACGCGCAAGAAACGATTGCGCACCTCGTAGAGCTCGGGCCGTTGAGGCTTTCGCGCCCCGAAACCTACGCTCACGAGGCGACCCGGAAACGAGGAATGCATGGGAATCCAGAGAATCGAATCGGTCACCTACGCCGTCGACGCCCTCGATGAATGTGCGCGGTTCTTCGACGACTTCGGGCTGTTCCCGGTGGAGCGGACCGACGAGCACGCGGTGTTCGAGACGCTCACCGGCCAGACCCTCCAGCTCGACACGTACCCGGGCCCGCTGCTGCCGCCGCCCGTGGAGGACGGACCCACCCTGCGCGAGGTCGTCTGGGGCGTCGACACGCCAGAGGAGCTCCAGCGGCTGGTCGCCGCGGCCGGCCAGGACCGTGCCGTCCGCCAAAGCGCCGACGGCGTCCACCACACCGTCGACGAGACCGGCTTCGGCGTCGGACTGACCCTCGCCCGGCCCAGGCCCGCGCCCGTCAGCCCGCGGCCCGCCAACGCGCTCGGCAACGTCAAACGCTGGAACACCGCCCTGGAGGCGATCGAGCGGGCCCGCCCGCTGCGGATGTGCCACGTGGCCCTCAACATCCCCGAGCCGGGCAAGGACGAGGCCGTCGCCTTCTACACCGAACGGCTCGGCTTCCGGCCCACCGACGTGGTCGAGCCGATGGGCGTCTTCATGCAGGCCCCGGGCGACGACGACCAGCACACCATGCTGCTGTGCCACCGCCCCGACCGGGCCGGGATCAACCACATCGCCTACGAGGTCCCCGGCTTCGACGACGTCATCGAGGGCGCCAACCACATGATCGAGCGGGGCTGGCGGGAGGCCCGCAAGCTCGGCCGCCACACCATCGGCTCCAACGTCTTCCGCTTCCTGCACGCCCCGTGCGGCGGCCGCGTCGAGTACGCCGCCGACATGGACCGGGTCGACGACTCCTACGAGACCCGCGTCCACGAGACCACCCCGCCGCACCACATCTGGGCGCTGCGCACCAACCGCGACCAGGACGCCTCCGCCTCCTGATCCACCACCCGCGGCCCGAGAAACAGCCTGAGAGCCAGCCTGAGAGGCACCCACCCATGACCACCGACCACGGCTGTCCCGCCGTCCGCATGTACATCGCGGGCGTGTGGTGCCAGGGCGGCACCGGACGTACCGCCCCGATCGTGAACCCGGCCACCGAGGAGGTGATCGGAGAGGTACCGCTGGCCACGACCGCCGACCTCGACCACGCCCTGGAAGCCGCCGACGAGGGCTTCAAGGTCTGGCGCGACACACCGATCGCCCAGCGCACGGCGATCCTGCACGCCGCCGCCGACCTGCTCACCGAACGCGCCGCCGACGTCGGCCGGATCATGACCCAGGAACAGGGCAAGCCCCTCGCCGAGGCGACCGGAGAGGCCCGCCGGGTCGCCGACACCCTGCGCTGGCACGCCGACGACGCCCGCCGCGCGTACGGCCGGATCATCCCGTCCGCCCCCGGCACCGTGCTGACCGTACGCCGCGAACCGATCGGTCCCGTCGCCGCCTTCGTCCCGTGGAACTTCCCCGCCGGCGGCCCGATGCGCAAGATCTCCTCGGCCCTGGCCGCCGGCTGCTCCATCGTCATCAAGGCCTCGGAGGAGACCCCCGCCACCGCCGCCGCGCTCGTCGCCTGCTTCGCGGACGCGGGACTGCCGGCCGGTGTCCTCAACCTCGTCTTCGGCGAGCCCGCCCACGTCTCCGCCCACCTCATCGCCTCGCCGGTCACCCGCCTGATCGCCTTCACCGGCTCGGTCCCGGTCGGCAAGCTCCTCGCCGCCGAGGCCGGCAAGGTCATGAAGCCCTCGCTGATGGAGCTGGGCGGCCACGCCCCGGTGATCGTCTGCGCGGACGCCGACCCCGTGCGGGCCGCCCGCAAGGCCGCCCAGGCCAAGTTCGCCAACGCCGGTCAGGTGTGCACCTCGCCGAGCCGTTTCCTGGTCCACGAGAGCCTGATCGAGGCGTTCACCGCGGAGTTCGTGAGGGCCGCCGAGGCGGTCGTCGTCGGCGACGGACTGGCTGACGGCACCACCATGGGCCCGCTGGCCAACGAGCGCCGGCTCAAGGCGATGGAGCGCCTCACCGCCGACGCCGTCGCCCGGGGCGCGAAGGTGCTCGTCGGCGGCGAACGCCCGGACCGCGCCGGGTACTTCTTCGCGCCGACCGTCCTGACCGACGTACCGGCGGACGCGGAGCTGATGCACGAGGAACCGTTCGGACCGCTCGCGCCGATCGTGCCCTTCACGGACCTGGACGAGGCACTCGCGACGGCCAACGGGCTGCCGTACGGCCTCGCCGCCTACGGCTTCACACAGTCCGCCGCGACCGCCGAGAAGCTGTCGGGCGAGCTGGCGGCCGGGATCCTGTCGATCAACCACTGCGGCGGCTCGGTCCACGAGGCTCCGTCCGGCGGGGTCAAGGACAGCGGGTACGGCCGGGAGGGCGGGCCCGAGGCACTGGACGCCTACCTGGTCACCAAGCGCGTCTCCCACCTGCTGGTGCCATGAGGTTCGCGCGAGTCTCGGTCGGCGGCCGGGCGGTGTGGGGCCGCGTGGGGGAGGAGGACGTCGAGCTGCTGTCCGACTCCCCGATGGAGAGCGCCCCCGCTGTCATCGGCACGGTGCCGCGCGCAACAGCCGTATGGCTACCGCCAGTTGTACCGCTCGTCTTCTACGCCGTCGGCATGAACTACCCGCGGCACATCGAGCACGCCGGTGCCGCGACTCCGGACCGGCCCGAGGTCGGCTACCGGGCCAACAACGCCCTGACCGGGCACGGTTCGCCCATCGTCAAACCGGTGGAGGTCGAAGGCCGGTTCGAGGCCGAGCCGGAACTCGTCGCGGTGATCGGCCGCGCCCTCAGGCACGCCACCCGCGAAGAGGCACGCACGTCCGTCTTCGGCTGGACCATCGGCAACGACGTCAGCGCCCGCACCTGGCAGCACCAGGACCGCTCGTTGTGGCGCAGCAAGAACAGCGACACGTTCAAGCCCATGGGCCCGTGGATCGAAACGGACGTCGACGCGCTCGCCCAGACCACCACGCTCCGGGTGAACGGCGAGGTCCGCGCGTCGTTCCCCACCGGCGACATGGTCTTCGACCCCTTCGACCACATCGTCGAGATCACCCGGCACATCACCCTGCACCCCGGCGACGTGCTGTGGATGGGCGCCGAGTCCGCCTGCCAGCTGGAGCCGGGCGACACCGTGGACGTCGAGATCAGCGGCATCGGTGTGCTGTCCAACCCCGTACGACTCGAAGGGAATCGAGCATGAGCAAGGAACCGCGCTACATCCACCACGTCAACTTCCCGACCACCGACCCCGACCGGACGGCCGAGTGGTACACCAAGGTCTTCGGGATGAAGCGGATCATGCCCAAGTCCAACACCCGTGTGGTGCTGATGACGCGCGGCAACTTCGACCTGCACTTCACCCCGGTCGAGGAGATGGAGCGCATGGCGCCCTACCACTTCGCCGTCGAGGTCGACGACTGGGACGACTTCCTGGAGCACCTGGGGGAGCTGGGCATCCGGCACACACGCCCGATCCAGCGCCCCGAGAACCAGTCGAAGTTCTGCTACATCCACGACCCCGACCACACCATGATCGAACTGGTCTGGCACGGCAAGCGCCCGAACTAAGCGAATACGTACGGGAGTTGACCCCATGCCCATTGCCGACTCCGACGGCACCTCCATCTACTACGAGCGCCACGGCAGCGGCCCGGCGATCCTGTTCGTGCACGGCAGCGGCGGCCACCATGCCGCCTGGTGGCAGCAAGTCGCGGCGCTGCGCGGGGAGTTCACGGTCGTCACCGTGGACCTGCGCGGCTTCGGCAAGTCGGATGCACCCACCCCTCCGCACTCGTCCAGGCCTGAATTCGACGGCCAGGACTTCCCGGGCGACGTGGTCGCCGTCCTGGACCAGGAAGACCTGACCGACGCCATGCTGGTGGGCCAGTCCATCGGCTCCGTCGCCGCCCTGCGCGCCAGCCTGCTGCGCCCCGAGCGCGTCGGCTCCGTCGTCCTCGGCCACTCCCTCGGCGGCATCAGCCACCCCGAGCTGAAGGAACTCGCCGCCGCCGACCGCGCCGAGGCCGTCAAGCTGCCCGTCATCGACCGGCTGCTGACCAAGCGGTTCCAGCAGGAGCGCGCCGACCTGACCTTCCTGTTCCAGCAGATGGGCACGTTCAACGTCGCCAAGATGCAGGACCTGCGCAACCTCGACACCAACGGCCCCTCCCTGGAGGACATCCAGGACTCGGGTGTCAAGGTCACCTTCCTCGCGGGCGAGAAGGACGCGGTCCTCAGCGTGAAGACCGTCACCCGCGCCCACGAACTGCTGCCCGGCTCGCACCTGGAGATCGTCCCGGACGCCCCGCACTCCATGTACTGGGAGACGCCCGAGAAGTACAACGCGGCCGTCGCCCGCCTGCGCCGCACCCTCACCGCCCGGAAAGAAGCCGCATGAGCATCGCACCGAAGGAAGCCGCATGAGCAGCCTGACCCTGGACGCCGCCGAGGAGATCATCGCCGCCGCCCACCAGCGCGCCCAGGCCGTCGGGAAGGCGGTGAGCGTCGCCGTGGTGGACGCGGGCGGTTTCCCGATCGCCATCGTCCGCCCCGACGGGGCCCGCCCGCTCACCCCGGACATCGCCCGCGCCAAGGCCTACACCGCGGCGATCATGCAGCGCCCCGGCAAGATGCTGAAGAAGTGGCAGGAGAGCCAGCCCGTCTTCTTCTCCCAGCTCTCCCAACTGCCCGGCGCCGCCATGCCGATCATGGCCACCGAGGGCAGCCTCACCATCAAGAAGGACGGCGAGATCATCGGCGGCCTCGGCATCGCCGGCGGCACCGCGGACGAGGACCAGCAGATCGCCGAGGAGGTCCTCCAGTCCCTCGGCTACGAGCTGGAGTTCGCCGCCTGGGGTGTCGCGGGCGAGCCCGCCGGAAAGGACTGAGGATCATGGCCGATACGTTCAACTACCGCATCGACCACCACGGCAGCCTGGTCCGCCCCGCGGGTCTGGCCCGCGACGACGCCGACGCGGTGGAGGCGGCGGTCCAGGACGTGGTGGCGTACCAGCGCAAGCTGCGCTCCACCGTCGTCACCGACGGCGACTTCCCCCGTGAGGACTTCCGCAGCGCGGTCTTTGACGCGGTGTCAGGATTCCGTCGTACGGGGGAGACCGGCGCCGACGGCCTGAGCCGCTGGGTCGCAAAGGCGCTGCCCAAGGCCAACGGCCCGCTGCTGGCCGACTGGGCCGGGCGGCTCACCGACCTGACGGTGATCGCCCCGAAGGCGTCGCTGCCGTCCCCCGCGTACCTCGCCGCCACCACGTTCCAGCCCGGCCTCGGACTGTCCTCCGCTCGTGAACTCGGCGAGGCCCTCGCCGAGATCATCCAGGCGGAGATCGCCCTGCTGGTCTCCCAGGGCGTCCGGCTGATCCAGCTCAACAACCCGCTCCTGCTCGGCCGGATCGCCACCGACCCGGCCGCCACCGGCCCCGGCGCGCTGTCCTTCGAGGACGCGCTGGCCGTGGAGGCGTCGGCGGTACGGCTGGACGAGCGCCCCGAGGGCGTGCGGATCGGCGTCTGCCCGGGCTGGTCGGCCCCCGCCGCGGTGGACCGCTCCGCGGTCGAGCGGCTGTATGCCGAGGTCCCGGCGGACCGCTGGGTCCTGCCGTTCCACCAGGGCAGCGAGGCCGAGCTCGATCTCGTCAGGGCGCTGCCGGAGGACCGGGACGTGTGCCTGGGCGTGGTGGACGCGACCGTGGCCGAACTGGAGGACATCGACACGGTGATGGCCCGCATCGACGCGGTCGGTGAGTTCAAGGACCTCGAGGACGCGGCCGTGTCGCCGTCACGCGGTTTCGCCGACGTGGCGAGCGGTCCGCTGCTCAGCGCCGAGGAGCAGCGCCGCAAGCTGGTCCTGGTGGAGACGATCGCCCGCTACTGCTGGGGCAACGAGTTCTGACGCGCGTCGGGAGGGGAGGCAGGGCGAGCCTCTGCATCCCCTCCTGATCCCGACGCCTGCGACCCGCGAGGGCCGGGTTCGTGCCGGGACGGGCGGTCAGTCCTGCGGCGACCCCAGCACCTCGGCGAACGTCACCGTCCGCTCGGTCAGCAGCGGCCACACCGATTCCACGATCAGCTCCCTGAAGTGGCCGGCCGCCTTGTGCGCCTCGAAGCCGTCCCGGTCGGCGTACTGCTCGTACAGCACGAAACTGCCGGGCGTGTCCGCCTCCGCGTGCACCTCGTACGCCAGGTTCGCCGGCTCGGCACGGGTGTGCTCGCGCACCTTCAGCAGCGCGGCACGCACCGTGGCCGCGTCGGCGATCTCGCAGCGGTAGTTCGCGACGACCGCGTAGGCCATGTCTGTGTCTCCTCGGCGGGTTGCGGGGCCCGGGGTTCCAGGCCCTCCGGCCTGCTGATTCCAGCACGGATCACGCTCCCGCCGACCTGCGCGCGGCGCAAGCAATGACTGCCCCCGAGGGGCTGGTGGGCGGCTTCGGCATGGTGTGTTGTCGCATCCGGCCCCGCATGGCCGTTCTGTGCAGCCCGCGTCACCGCGGCGGACGAAGGAAGTGATCTTCATGCGTACTGTGGAAGCCCTTTGTGGCGGGGAGTGGGTTTCGACCGGCGAGTGGATCGACGTCCAGGACCCGGCCGACGTCCGCGCCCCGATCGCCCGCGTCCCCGCCCTCGCCGCCAAGGACGTCACCCGCGCCTACGACCACGCCGAGCGGGCCTTCGCCGGATGGAAGCGCACCAGCCCCTTCGAGCGGGCCCGGATCTTCACCGACGCGGCCCGGCTGATCCGCGAGCGGCTGGACGAGATCGCCGCCGACGTCACCGCCGAGAACGGCAAGACGCGGACCGAGGCCCGAGGCGAGGCGGGCAAGGCCGCCGACTTCCTCGACTACTACGCGGGCCTGGCCCGCCAGGGCTACGGCACCCTCCTGCACGACGTACGGCCCCACCACCGTACCCACACCCAGCGCGAGCCCATCGGCGTGATCCTCGTGATCAGCCCGTGGAACGACCCGCTGATCACCCCGGCCCGCAAGCTCGCCCCGCTGCTCGCGGCCGGCAACGCGGCCGTGTTCAAGCCGGCCACCGAGACCCCGCTCTCGGGCCTGCACTTCGCCCGCGCCCTGCACGACGCGGGCTTGCCGGCCGGTGTCCTGAACGTGGTGACCGGCCGCACCGGAGAGATCGAGGAGGCGCTCCTGGACGACCCGCGGATCGCCGGCATCACCTTCACCGGCTCCAACGCCGTCGGGGGCCGCATCCGCCGCCGCCTCGCCGACCGCAACGTCCGCTTCCAGGGCGAGCTCGGCGGCAAGAACGCCTCCGTCGTCCTGCGCGACGCCGATCTGCCGGCCGCCGCGCAGGCCGTCGTCGCCGCCTCCTTCGGCCAGGCCGGGCAGCGCTGCACCGCCACCAGCCGGGTCATCGTCGAGCAGCCGGTGTACGAGGAGTTCGCCCGGCTCCTGGTCGCCGAGGTCGAGGCGCTGACGATCGGCCCGGGCAGTGACCCGGCCACCACCCTGTGCCCGCTCTCCAGCCCCAAGCGGCGCGACAGCGTCCTCGCCGACCTGGACCAGGCGGTCGAGCAGGGCGCCACCGTGCTCACCGGCGGCAAGGCGGACACCGAGGGCGAGCGCGCGCACGGCTGCTATGTGCGGCCGACCGTCCTCGCCGACGTCACCCCCGAGACGGCGATCTGGCGCGAGGAGGTCTTCGGCCCGGTCCTCGCCGTCCGCGCGGTCGACGACTTCACGGCGGCCGTCGACGCGGTCAACGACTGCGACTTCGGCCTCGCCGCCGCCGTCTTCACCCGCGACCTGGCCTGGGCCTACCGCTTCGCCGACGAGGCCGAGTGCGGGCAGGTCGCGGTCAACACCACCACCACCGGCTGGGACGTCCACCTGCCTTTCGGCGGGTTCCGCGACTCCGGTACGGCCTACAAGGAGCAAGGTGAGGAGGTCCTGCGCTTCTCCACCCGGGTCAAGACCGTCGCGATCCACTTCGGTGCCTGAAGCGCCCAGAGCACGTCGAGTGAGAGGAGGATGCCGATGGCTGACGAGACGATCGGCATCGTAGGTGCCGGCATCGTGGGTCTGGCCACGGGTCGCGAGATCGCCCTGCGCCGCCCCGGCACCCGGATCGTGGTGCTGGAGAAGGAGCGCGAGGTCGCCGTCCACCAGACCGGGCACAACTCCGGCGTGGTGCACGCCGGCATCTACTACGCGCCGGGCAGCCTCAAGGCCGACCTGTGCGTACGGGGCGTGTCCCTGCTCCGTGACTACTGCCAGGAACGGCGGCTGCCGTACGAGGAGATCGGCAAGCTCGTCATGGCGGTCCGCGCGGACGAGCTGGGCCGCACGGAGAACCTCTACCAGCGGGCCAGGAACAACCACGTGCCCGAGCTGCGGAAGGTCTCCCGGGACGAGATCAAGGAGCTCGAGCCGCACGCCGGCGGCATCGCGGCCCTGCACTCCCCGCGCACCGCGATCACCGACTACAAGGCGATCGCCCGGGAGTTCGCCAAGGACATCGAGGACTCGGGCGGCGAGGTGCGCCTCGGCTTCCCCGTCACCTCGATCACCAACGTCCCGGGCGGCATCGAGGTGGCCTCCGGACAGGACAGGATCCGGGTCGACCGGCTGATCCTGTGCGCGGGCCTGCACTCGGACGCCGTCGCCCGGCTCGCCCAGGACAAGCGGGAGCCGCGGATCATGCCGTTCCGGGGCGAGTACATGCTGCTGAAGCCGCAGCGGACGCACCTCGTACGCGGGCTGATCTATCCGGTGCCGGACCCGCGCTACCCCTTCCTCGGCGTGCACTTCACCCCGCGCGTCGACGGTTCGGTCGAGGTCGGCCCGAACGCCGTCCTGGCCCTGGCCAGAGAGGGCTACAAGCTCGGCAGGATCTCGCTCAAGGACCTCGCCGGCCTCGCCGCCTACCCCGGCTCCTGGAAGATGGCCCGCCAACACTGGCGTACCGGCATCAAGGAGTACCGCGGCTCGCTGTCCGTGACGGCCTTCATGAAGGACGCCAAGCAGTACGTGCCCGGCGTCGGCGCCGCCGACGTCGTCCGCGGCGGTGCGGGCGTGCGCGCCCAGGCCCTGGACCGCGACGGCACGCTCGTGGACGACTTCCGCATCCACCAGGCGGGCCGGGTCACCGCCGTCCGCAACGCCCCCTCGCCGGCCGCGACGGCCTCCTTGGCGATCGCCGAGCACATCGTCGACGCCGTCTTCGCCGACGCGGGAGGCAATCAGTGAATGCCCTGCGTACAGCGGTGTTCCGCGCAACAACAGCTTGCGTTCCCAGGGCTCTGCAAGGCCTCACGTCCCGCCTGGCGTTCCTTCCGCGGCACCCCGCCACCGCCCCGTTCGAGAGAAAGAGCTGACGACATGTTCGTTGTCGACACCCAGATCCACATCTGGAGGGAAGAGACCCCGGACCGCCCCTGGGTCCCCGGCGCGCGCGAGCGCATCCGCCTCAACGGACACCGCGAGGACCCCTTCTCGTACGAGGAGGCGCTGGAGCTGATGGACGAGGCAGGCGTCAACCGCGCGCTGATCCTGCCGCCGTCCTGGGAGGGCAACCGCATCGACTACGCCCTTCAGGCGTGCGAGGCGCACCCCGACCGCTTCGGGATCATGGCCCGCGTCCCGCAGGACGACGAGGTCGAGGGCACGGCGATGCTGAAGGACTTCGCCCAGAACCCGCACATCAAGGGCACCCGGCTCACCTTCCACCGCCCGCAGGACCGCAACTGGATGATCGACGGCACCAACGACTGGTACTGGCCGATCGCCGAGGAACTGGCCATCCCCACGATGGTCCACGCCCCGATCTGGAAGCGTGAACTCGGCGAGATCGCCGCCAAGCACCCCGGCCTGAAGATCATCATCGACCACATGGGCATCATGGCCCGCTGCGTCGACGACGCGATCGGCTACTGGGTCCAGGAGACCGCAGACCTGTCCGCCCACCCCAACATCTACGTCAAGGTCTCGGCGCTCCCCGGCTACTCCACGCAGCCCTTCCCGAACAAGAACATCGAGAAGTACGTGCGCGAGATGGTCGACAAGATGGGCCCGCAGCGCTGCTTCTACGGCACCGACATCACCCGGCTGCTCGGCCACGGCATCACCTACACCGACACCATCGAGCAGTTCACCAAGCACTGGGACTTCACGCCCGAGGAGCTTGAATGGATCATGGGCCGCGGCATCTCCGAGGTCCTGAACTGGCCGATCGAGGGCTGAGGAAGCACACGAGATGACGGACACCCACAACCCCCCGGGTATCGACGGCGGTGACGCTGTCGTCTCGGCCTTCAACGCCGTCGGAGCCGACTACATCTTCTGCTCATCGGGGTCCGAGTGGGCCCCGGTGTGGGAGTCCCTCGCCCGGCACCACCGGGACGGCCTGCCCTGCCCGCGGTACCTGGACCTCACGCACGAGACCGTCGCCGTCGGCATGGCCACCGGCTACGGCCTGGTCAAGCGCCGGCCCCAGGGCGTGCTGCTGCACGCGGCCCCCGGCCTGCTCCAGGGCTCGATGGCCGTGCACGGGGCGCTGCTCGCGGGCGTCCCGATGGTGGTCAGCTCCTCGGAGTCGACCACGTACGGCGACGGCCCCGGGCAGGACCCGGGCGGCCAGTGGTACCGCAACCTGTCCATCGTGGGCGGCCCGCACGGAGTCGCTCAGCCCTTCACCAAGTGGTCCAACGAGGCCGCCGACGTCCACACCCTGCCCACGATGATCACGCGGGCTGCGGAACTGGCCTGGCGGGCCCCGGCGGGACCGGCGTACCTGAACATCCCGCTGGAGATCCTCCTGGAGGACTGGGACGGCCGCGAGGCCAAGCCCATCGTGCCGCCGGGCTCCACGCACAGCTCCCCGGAAGAGGTCGAGCCGGTCGCCCAGATGCTCCGCGAGGCCACCAACCCCGTCATCGTCACGGAGACGGCCGGCCGTGAGGCGGGCGGCTTCGAGGCCCTGCTGGCCTTCGCCGAGGCGTGGAACATCCCGGTCGTCGAGCCCGACTCGGCCGTATGCGGCAACTTCCCGCGCAGCCACCCGCTGCACGCCGGCAGCGACATCGGCCCGTGGATGGACGAGGCGGACCTGATCCTCCTGGTCAACTGCCGCGCCCCCTTCTACCCGCCCTCCCGCCGCCCCTCGCAGGCGACGGTCGTCGTCATCGACGAGGTACCGCAGCGCCCGCACGTCGTCTACCAAGTCCTGTTCGCGGACAAGTACTTGGAGGGCAACGTCGCCAACACCCTGCGCCAGCTCGCCAAGCGGGCCAAGGCCGGCAAGGCCGACGAAGCAGCCGTGGCCGCCGTCACCGCGCGGCGCGCGGCGCAGGAGGAGCGGCACGCCGACGAGCAGGCCGCCATCGCCGCCGCGGAGGCGAAGGCGGCGGGTCGGGCCAAGGGCATCGACCCGGTCCTGGTCGCCGCCACCCTGCGCAAGCTGCTGGAGGGCCGGGACGGGATCGTCGTCGACGAGACCATCACGCACAGCCGGGTCGTCAAGCGCCATGTGCAGACTGACGCGCCGGACTCGTACTTCTATGTGCAGGGCGGCCTCGGGCAGGGCATCGCGGTCGCGCTCGGCGTCAAACTCGCCGCCCAGGAGCGGCCGGTGGTGCTCACGATCGGCGACGGCGCCTTCGCGTACAACCCGGTGATCCCGTCGTACGACGCGTCCAAGGCGTACGAACTGCCGCTGCTGCTCGTGGTGTTCAACAACCGCGTCTACAAGTCGATGAACCTCAACCACCGCAGGTTCTACCCCGAGGGCGCCGCGGCCGAGACCGGGGAGTGGCTCGGCACCGACCTGCACCGACTGCCCCGGCTGGCGCAGTTCGCCGAGCCGTTCGGCATGCACACCGAGACCGTCGACGCGCCGGACGCGCTCGCGCCCGCGCTGGAGCGCGCCCTCAAGGCCGTGTCCGAGGGCACCACCGCCGTCGTCGACGTCCTCGTCACCCGCTGAATCCAGGAGGCACCTGCCACCATGACCGACACACCCACCGCCAAGCCGGGCAAGGTACGCCTCCCCGCCGAGGACCTGCGCACCTTCTCCGCCGCCCTCCTGGAGAAGGGCGGCCTCAGCCCGGAGCACGCCGCCACCACCGCCGCCGTGTTCGTCTGGGCCGCGCTGCGCGGTGTCGACTCCCACGGCATCGCCCGGGTCCCCGCCTACCTGGAGCTGCTGGCCAAGGGCGTGGCCAACGCCCAGGCCGAGATGAAGCTGGAGTCCACCGCGCCGGCCGCCGCCGTCCTGGACGCCGACCGCGCCCCCGGCCCGGTGGCCCTCAGCGCCGCCGCCGAGGAGGCCGTGAACCGGGCCCGCACCACCGGCATCGCCTCCGTCGGCGTACGCGGCACCGTCCACACCGGCGCCATCGGCTACTACGTCTCGAAGATCGCCGAGCAGGGTCTGGTCGGCATCGGGTTCGTCGCCGGTATGCCGAACATGGGCTATACGGGAGTCAAGGGCACCGCCGTCGCCACCAGCCCGCTCGCCATCGCCGTACCGACCACCGCGTCCTCGGAGCACGCCCCGCTGCTGCTCGACATGGCCACCGCCACCATCGCCCTCGGCAAGATCCGCCAGGCCAAGGCGAGCGGCACCCCGCTGCCCGAGGGCGCGGCGGCCACCGAGGACGGCACCCCCACCACCGACCCTTCGACGGCGGTCATGCCGCTGCCGCTGGGCGGTGCCAAGGGCTCCGGCATGTCGTTCGCGTTCGAGCTGCTCACCAGCGTGCTGGTCGGGGCGCCGATCTTCGCCGCGTTCCACTCGGACGACCCGGGGGGCCGCAAGCACCGCCAGAACGCCCTGCTCATCGCCGTCGATCCGGCCGCCTTCGGCGGCGCCGACGGCTTCACCGCGGACGTCGACACCACGCTGAGCACCCTCAAGGGCCTGCCGGTCGCGGACGGCGCCGACGGCGTGTACTACCCCGGCGAGCGCAGCGCCGCCGTCGCCGTGCGGCGGGGCGAGCAGGGGATTCCCGTAGCGCCCAAGGTGTGGCGCGAACTGACGGAGAACGCCGAGAAGTTCGGGATCACGCCGCCCACGCCGATCGCCTGAGCGCGGGGGTGGATGTCGCCGGCCGTTCGGGGACGGTCGGCGACCCTGTTCTCAGCCCTTCCGGGCGCCGACCGCCTGCCGCACATGGCCGGCTATGAGGCCGTAGACCTTGCGGGCCTTCTCGTCGTCCGAGCCGTCGTAGCCGTGGTCGGCTCCGGCCACGTCGTGGTGCTCGACGAGCGCCCCCGTCGTCCGCAGCCGGTCGGCATAGCGCTCGCCCTCCCCTTGCAGAAGGTCGAACTCGGCCGTGACGACCAGCGCCGGGGCGATGCCCGTCAGATCCGCGGTGTCCGAGGGATGGGCGGGCGACACGAGCCGGTCGGTGCGCAGCCGCTCGTCCGGGACGTACGACGTGTCGAAGATGTCGGCCATCCAGGGCCGCAGCATCGGCTTGTCGACGGCGGCGTGCTTGTCCTTGGCATGGGTCACCAGGTCCAGCGGGGGATAGTGCAGGACCTGGAGCGCGATCGAGGGGCCGCCCTCCTCCAGGGCCTGGCGGGCCGCGGCCGCGGCGAGCGCGCCCCCGGCGCTCTGCCCGCCCACAGTGAGCCGGCTGCCGTCCCAGCCCTGCTCGGCGCCGTGCTCGGCGACCCAGCGGACGATCTCGTACGCCTGCTTGGGCGGAGCCGGAAACGGGTGCTGCGGGGCGACGACGTAATCCACGTTGATCACCACGACCCCCGCCTCGGCGGCGAGGAAGCGGCACAGCGGGTCGTCGACCTCGGTGATCCGCATGACGTATCCGCCGCCGTGGAAGTTGACGTACACCGGCGGCGCCGGGTCCACGGTCGTGGGCAAGTACACCGTCGCTCGGGCCGGGGCGAACGACGTGGGGATGATCAACTCGCGTACGGTGCGCGGGTATTCGGGGAACCGGGCGTACGAGGCCACCGCGGAGCCGCGGCCGCCGGAGCGGCGCTCGGCGAGCAGGGTCATCCGTTGCATCGCCTTGGCGGCGAGGGTCGCCACCGCAGGTCGGGCCAGGAGGGACATGCGATCGAACTTACTTGAGTGCGTCAATAAAAAGCTAGAGGGTGGGATACCGGACGAATTCACCGCTTGGCGCGCACGCCGTCGAGGGCGACGGCCAGCACCCGGTCCCGCTGCGCGTCGTCGTCGAAGACGGTTCCGGTGATGCCCGAGACCATGCGCAGCAGGTCGACGAAGTCCATGTCCGTGCGCGCCTCGCCGGCTCGCTGGGCCCGCTCGAACAACGGGCCGCCCGCTCCGTACATCGAGTCCCGGCAGGCGGCGAAGATCTCCGACTCGTCGTTGAGCGCCTCGCGGACCGCCCGCTTGGTGACCATGTAGCCGGCGAACCGGTCCAGCCACGCCGTCAGCGCCTCCCACGGCTCCAGGTCCGCGACCTCCTGGGCCACGTGGCACAGGGTGTTCACCTCGTCCGCGTAGACGCTCTCGAAGAGGTGCCGGCGGGTCGGGAAGTTCCGGTACAGCGTGCCGATGCCGACGCCCGCGCGACGGGCGATGTCCTCCAGGGAGGCCTCCGCGCCGTGCTCCGCGAACGCCTCGCGGGCGGCGGAGAGCAGGGCGTCGTAGTTGCGGGCCGCGTCCTTGCGGTGCGGCCGCCGGGCCGCGACGATCTCGCTGACGGGGAACGGCTGGGTGGTCACGGCTGCCTCCTGGCGGGGTTTCAGATTGAAGCGGAGGTTGCCCTCCGCTACAGTGGAGGAGTGCCTCCACTTTAGCGGTGCGGGGCGCGCTCGCCGTGCATGCGTGCGGCCGCACGCATCAGCGACGGGACGTGATCCACGTAGCGCTGACGGGACGTGATCCCTGTAGCGCTGACCGGAGGTGATCCACGAACCGCTGCGGCCGCGCGGCCCGTCCATCCCTTCCACCACCCTTCCACCACCTTTCCGCGACCGCTCACCGCGGCCGTCGGCGTGCTTCGTGCTGCCCGGCAGTGCGCACGGGCCGTACGACCGTGATCTGAGGCTTCGGCCGCACCCTGTGTTCGGAGAGGCTCTTCATGCCCCGCAAGTCCACCCGCCTCACCTTCGCGGTCCTCGCGATGGGTGCCGGCGTGTTCTCCATGCTCCAATCGCTGATCGCGCCGGCCCTGCCGACCGTCCAGCACGCACTGCACACCTCGCAGTCCACCGCGACCTGGGTGATGACGGCGTATCTGCTGTCCGCCTCGATCTTCACCCCGATCCTCGGCCGCGTCGGCGACCTGATCGGCAAGAAGCGCACCCTGGTCGCCGTCCTGGTGACCGTGGCGCTCGGCTGTCTGCTCGCCGCGCTCGCGCCGACCATCGGCCTCCTGATCGTCGCCCGCGTGGTCCAGGGTGTCGGGGGAGCGCTGTTCCCCCTTTCCTTCGGCATCATCCGGGACGAGTTCGCCCCGTCCGAGGTGAGCGGCAGCATCAGCAACCTGTCCGCCGTGATCGCCGCCGGCGGCGGTGTCGGCATGGTCGCCGCCGGGCCCATCGTGAGCGCGCTCGACTACCGGTGGCTGTTCTGGATCCCGGTCGCCATCGTCGCCGTCGCCACGCTCATCGCCCTGCGCTACGTGCCCGAATCGCCCAACAGGGCGAAGGGGAAGGTCAATTGGCTGGGCGCCGTACTGCTGTCGGCGTGGCTGGTGGCCCTGCTGCTGCCGCTGAGCCAGGCGAGCGTCTGGGGCTGGGGCTCGGCGCGGGTGCTCGGCCTGTTCGCCGCCGCGGTCGTCCTGTTCGCGCTGTGGCTGTACGCCGAGGCCCGCTCCCGCACCCCGCTGATCGACCTGCGCGTCATGCGGCTGCCCGCCGTGTGGACCACCAACACCGCGGCGCTCCTCTTCGGCGCGGGCATGTACGCGATCTGGTCCTTCCTGCCCGGGTTCGTGCAGACGCCTCCGTCGGCCGGGTACGGCTTCGGCGCGAGCGTGACCGGCGCCGGGCTGCTCATGCTGCCGATGCTGGTGGCGATGTTCCTCTCGGGCGTGCTCAGCGGCCGTCTGGAGCCGGTGCTCGGCGCCAAGACCCTCCTGACGACGGGCGCGGCGCTCGGCGCGGTGGCCTGCGGGTTCCTCGCCCTCTGGCACGACGAGCAATGGCAAGTGGCCCTCGTCGCAGGCGTGTTCGGCCTCGGCATCGGACTCGCCTTCGCCTCCATGGCCAACCTGATCGTGGGCAGCGTCCCCGCCGACCAGACCGGCGCCGCCACCGGCATGAACGCCAACATCCGCACCATCGGCGGATCCATCGGCGCGGCGGTCACCAGCGTCCTGGTCACCGGCCGCCTCCAGCCCTCGGGCCTGCCCTACGCCTCCGCCTACACCCACGCCTTCACCCTGCTCGCCCTGCTCTGCCTGGCCGCCGCACTGGCCGCGCTGCTCGTCCCGGTCCGCCGGGGCGGCCGTACGACGGGCCCGGGCTTCGCGACGGGCGACACGTCCGGCGTGGAACAGCCGGCGGTGGCTCCCGTGGCACGCGGCTGACACACGCGCATGGGGTAGGGTTGATCCACGTGCTCACACGGGCGACCGTGGGAGCGCACCGGGACGTGGCGCAGCTTGGTAGCGCACTTGACTGGGGGTCAAGGGGTCGCAGGTTCAAATCCTGTCGTCCCGACGGTGCGAAGGGTCTTCGCAGGCGAGAGCCTGTGAGGGCCCTTCTTCTGTGTGTGCCGTTCCGGCTGCGAGGTGAGCATGCCGCTCATCGGCACCTTTACTCGGAGGCCGGGGAAGGTGCCGTTGTGGACCTGAACAAGATCAAACGCCCGTGCGCTTCCTGCCCAGGTCCAGTCCCCCGTCGTCGCCGACCGCGACCCCGTACCGCCGGACCCGAGGAACTCGCCGCCGCCACGGTGATCGGGGACCGGGTGCGGCGCCTGGCGACCGCACGGGGCGGGCGGATCGGTTGGATCGCACCGCAGCCGGTGGCGTACGGGGTCTGGGACTTCGCGCCGCTCGGCGAGGACCTTTACTCGGGACTCTCCGGGATCGGTCTCTTCCTCGCCCGGCTGGGCCGGCTCAGCGGTCATCAGCGGTTCACCTCGTTGGCGCTGGACCCCGCCGACGACGTGGTCCGCCGGATCCACGCGCGCGCCGCGGCGGCGGACGACGGGGGCTGGGGCGCCGGTTTGGAGGCGGACATCGGGTCGTTCGGCGACTGGATGGGACCGTTGTACTTCCTGGCCCACCTCGACCGGACGCTCGGCGGCACACCGCATCTGGCCGCGGTCCGCGAGCCGGTTCTGTCCGCCGCGGGGCGGGCCCCTGGGCGGCACCAAGGCCTTCGATGTCGTGGACGGCTCGGCGGGCTGCGCCCTGGTCCTGCTCGCCCTGGTCGACGGCGGCACGATGACGACGGATGGGCAGCGGCCTTCGCTCGCCGTGCCGCCCGTCACCTGGTCACCGGCACCGTCCCCGGCGGCACCGGGTGGAGCCAGGCCTGGGAGCACCACAGGATCGACAGCACCCGGTTGCTCACCGGGTTCGCTCACGGAGTGGCGGGCATCGTGACGGCCCTGGCCTACGTTGCCCTGGCTCGGCGCACCGGCGGCACCGCCCGCAGGGTCCCCCTGATCCCCGCAGCCGGAGCCACCGCGACCGGCTTGGTCACGGCTCCGGGGTGGTACCCACTCCTGTTCCTTCTGGTAATCGAGGCCAGCATGATCCGCGGCAACGTCACTCTCCTCCAGGGCGCGGCCCCCCCTGGCCTCCCCGCCGCACCCGTCACCATCGGCGTAGTACCGCAGGAGCCGTGCAGGCTGTGTGTGGCCCGAGTCATGGCATCCGTGAGCCACCCGTTGCGTAGGCCCTCCACGAACTCACGGGTGAACCGGGAGGTGCCGAGCGTCGACCCGTGCGGCGCCATCGCGGAAGCGGACCGCAGCGCGTCGGACGCGGTGAGGAAGTACACGCCGGTCGGCCGCAACAGCGTGCTGGGTTCAGGCCGTACCTCCGGGCTTGCTCGCGGCGTTCGCTGCACCGGGCAGCGCCGGAATAAGTACTTGCAGGCGCACCGTCGGTAGATGCGACCGCGGTCGGTGGTGTACGCATGAAGATCGCCTCCCGAAGGCGAGGAAGGCGGCACGTACTCGGCGACCGGCCGATCACCGTCTCCAGCGGCTTCTGGTTGGCGCCCGCAACAGTGCCGCGGGCGGTGCGGGCAACAGCCGCCACGTGTACGGCGATGCCGCCGACCTCGGTGCCGGCCCGTACTCCCCGCGCGGGACGGATGAGAAGCGGGTTCCCCAACACGCAAGGGGAACCCGCTCGCGGTAATCCCACACCGGTGAGTGCCCCCGCTGAGTCACCATGGCGCTGGTCGGCTGTCCCTGGGCCGCAGGTCTTCGAATGTGGGCGAGGGCTCAGTTCTCCTGGATCACGGCCAGGACGTTGCCCGCCGGGTCCGTGAACCAGGCGATCGCCGTTGGGCCCTCGGAGCCCCGGACGATGCCTTTGGCGTCGGATCCGAACTCCGGGTAGCGCTCCATGCTCACGCCGCGCTGCGTCAGCCCGTCGACGGCCGTCTCGATGTCGTCCACGGGGAAGTTCAGGATCGTGAAGCTCGCGGGTGTGTGGTTGTCCTTGGGGTAGACAAAGACGCTTGCGCCGCTGCCCAGCTTGATCGTGAGCATCCTCATGTCGCCTTGCCCGCTCTCCTCCACCTGGAGGCCGAGGGTCTCGCCGTAGAACTGGCGGGCCTTGTCGAGGTCGTCGACCGAGAAGCCGCTGAACGCCTTCGACTGTCCGAACATGCCGTTGTCTCCTTCGCGTGTTCCGTCCCGGATTTCCGAGGCCACCCCAGCGGACCACCACCCGGACATCCGCCTCGCGCGCTCGCGTCCGGATGGTCGCCGCGCGTCACCCTCAGGGAGCGATCGGCAGCCGGCGTTCGTGATCGGTGAGCTCTTCCCGGCAGACGTGCGACGCGCTGCCGGCGCTCCCGACGGCCGGTGGATTCCGACTGTGCCCGTCGCCCGTCCCTGGCGCGGCCGACAAGCGCGCGAACGGCAACGGGAGTGGTTCGGCCATTCCAATCAACGGCCGGCAGTAGGCGTGCGGGCCGGCTTCGTCATGGCAGCACGGCCGGGTGGTCAGCCCTGACCCGACCAGCGGGCTCCGTCCTCGCCCTGCGCCCCAGCCCGCGGCTGCTGACCGGCGGCTTCCGACTGCTGCGCCGCGCCGCCACCGCGTTCAACGACCCGCCCGAGGGAGCGGACTCCCGGCGGACCGTCTGGACACTGAGACTCCTGGCCGACGGTGCGCAGGCGCCAGACCGGCCCTCCACCCAGCTCAACGCGGGTACGGGCCGCGGCGGCAACGGCTTGGATACCACCGAGCACCAGTACCCGGTGGCCCGTCAGCGGCTTGTCCAAGATGCCGACCCAGTCGCCGGGTTGGCGCGGAGCGGGGACGGATACGTCAACGGATACGTCAGGGGAGGGCGGCGGCGGGACAGGCACGTCCGGGACAGGTGCTGTGGTGGATGGGGACTCGGTGACCTGGACTCGTGCCGTCGCCGGTGGTGCCACCGAGGCGATCACCGGGGAAGCGGCCGTCGTCTCCGCCTCATGCGCTGTCCCGGTCCGCACCTCGGCCAGCAGCCGCAGGAAGGTGTGCTCGTCGATGACGGGCACACCTTCGGCGATTGCACGTCGGGCCTTTGCCGAATCGGACACTGGCTCGTTGGTGGCCAGCACGCTGGTGTGCCGACTCACGGAGGTCATCTTGTTCAGTCCGGCGGCAACTGCCCGCCCGACCAGCTCCGCCCGGGCGTGGGCGGTCTCACCGGTGATCGCGATCTTCATCCCTTGCTGGAGCGGCCCGCCGGGAGTCAGCCGTCCCGGGTTCCGGTACGCGCACCGCCGCGACACTGGCAGCCACATCCGTGCGCGGGCGAACTCGTAGGCCAGGAAGTCGTAGTCGAACTGGGCGTTGTGGGCGACCAGGATCCGGTCCTGGAGCATTGCCCCGATCCGACCGGCGACCTGGCCGTGCATACCCGAATTCGGGGTCAGCTGATGCGGCGTGATCGGGTGTCGACTCTGTCATCGCGTATATCGGCCAAATTCGGCTTATCGACTATCTGATTGGCAGTTCAGGTGCAACACTCTGTGACTGCGGCGGGTGGTCCGCTGTCAGATATCTTCTTTTGTCGGGGGCGTTGTGCGTGACAGGGCGTAACGCATCGGGCCGCCGGTATGCGCCGTACGCCGCCGAGGGGGTGGTCGCTGCTTCGACGCGGCCCGATGGCCGGCATCGCACCGGCTTCGGCCTTACCCCCGACAACACTCCGAAGAGGTCAGTAGAGGGCCTTCGCGTGGTATTCCGACTACCGCTCCCCGAGCCGCCCGAGTTGCGTCCGGAAACCTCTCTCGTACGGCGGTCCGGCCACCTCCCCATGCCACACTGCGGCCATGACGAATACGGCGAACGGTATGCACGAGTACGGCCGCAGTGATGACGCCGGACCGGTTCGGACCTCCTGGCCCCGGTACGGCGTGGATGCCCCGGGCTTCGTCTCGACCCTCGGTGCCGCCGCGGCGGCCTTCGGTCTGGCATCCGTGCGGTGGCGACGGGGACGGGCGGTGACGGCGACCGCGGGCGCGTTGCTGACCGCCAGTACCGGCATATACCTGCACACCACACTGCGCGGAAAATTAGCCATCTGGGAGAAGGAGTTGGACCGGGTCGGCCTCAAGGGCGACGAGGAACTGCTGGACCTGGGATGCGGGCGTGGCGCGGTACTTGTTGCCGCGGCGAAACGACTGCCGAACGGGAAGGCCGTTGCCGCGGACCTGTGGGCGGGCAAGGACCAGAGCGGCAACCGCCCGGAGATCACTCTCGCCAACGCCGCCGCGGCCGGGGTGGCGGACCGGGTTGAGGTGCACACGGCCGACATGACTGCGCTGCCTTTCGCGGACGACTCCTTCGACGTGGTGACCAGCGCTCTGGCGATCCACAACATCGAGCCGCCCGAGCGGCAGTACCAGGCGCTGGACGAGGCGATGCGTGTGCTGAGGCCGGGTGGCCGCCTGATCATCGCCGACTTCTGGTTCGCCGCTCGGAGGTACATCGCCCACCTCGGCGGGGACAGCACCCTGCGCCCCTTGGGCCTGGGTTACTGGTACGGCAGTCCTTGGCTCGGCATCAACCTCCTCGAGGCGACCAAGAAGGACTCCCAGTAGGCCTGGAGTTCGGGGGATGGGTCCGTGTCGGTCGGTGCGGTCGGTGAACGGGCGCTTCGTCCCTGCGGGCATCCGTGGGGCCATGTGATGCGCATGGGTGCGGAATTCTTGGGCATAGCATCGGCTCACTGAATCGAATCCGGACTCCGCCGGAATGCGAAAGCAATCAGAAGATGAAGCACCGAGACGGGGCCGATTTCCGATCACGGAGCGGGTGAAAGCCTTCCGGCCGCCGGAACGGTCACCCCGGCACCGATCGCACTGTGCCAGCTGCGGATGCGGACAGGGCACTGCTCGCCGCGAGAGCCGGCCGGATGTCGCGACCCGTCACGCATCCCTCCCGTGAATCCAAGTGGGCCTCCTCGGAAAACGACGTGCGCTGGTTCCGTAACGCTTTCGAAGCGTGCGCGACGCCGTGACCTGGGGCACCCGGAAGGGGGTCAGTGCTGGTACGGCGGTTTCAATACCGGTTTCGGTGGTCATCTCCTGTGGGTAGAGGCCGGGAGTTGGTTCGTCAGCGCATCCGTAGTCTCCGTGGAGTGAAGATCGATTAAAGAAGGGATACGCGATGGACGAGATAGCTCAGCAGAAATTTTTGGACGCGGTGATCGCGGCACGATGTGAGCACATGTCGCTCAGTGGATTAATAAAGGATCTGCGCCCTGCCTCGGAATCTGAGGGGTATTATCTGCAGGACGCACTCCCTGCGCGGCTCCAGGGAAATGGATTCGGCCCTCGAGTCGGCCACAAGATCGGCTGTACCACTCAGGTGATGCAGGAGTACATGAAAGTTCCTCACCCGTGCGCGGGCGGTGTCTATGAGAGTACCGTCCGGTTCATGAACGGTACTTTCCGCCTTTCGGACTTCGTGCGCGTCGGGGTTGAATGTGAAATCGCGGTCCGTCTTGCAGAAGACCTCACATCGCGCGGCGCGAAATTCTCTAGGCGAGATGTCGCTCAGGCCATCGCGTCATGCATGGTGGCGATCGAGGTGGTGGATGACCGATACGCCGATTTCCGATCACTCGGCGCGCCCGCTCTGATTGCCGACGACTTCTTTGGGGCGGGCTGCGTACTGGGAGCGGAAGTCGCGGACTTCGACCCCTTCGATTTGGGCGGGGTATCGGCGTCAATGGTGATCGACGGTGCCGAGGTCGGTACAGGAGTGGGTTCAGATGTTCTCGGACACCCTCTCGACGCCCTCGTCTGGTTGGCGAACAATGCTGCACATCGGGAGTGCCGCGGGCTTCGGGCGGGTGAGTTCGTACTGCTCGGCAGCCTCGTGCAAACCAAATGGCTGGACGGCCCGTGCGAAATACGTGCCATCAATGATCCGCTGGGGGAGATCACAGCCCGATTCGAGAGATGAGCATGCGGGCGGCCGCCGCGGAGACGTGTGCCCGTGTCCCGCCCCCGGTCGATCGAGCCACAGTTCGTGCCGGGGGCGGACGTGAGCGAGGAGTGTGGGGCGAGCAGGCCGTGGCGTGCTCAGGCGGTCGCGAGAGCGCCGCCGTCCACCACGTACTCGGCGCCGGTGATGCGGCAGGCACGCTCAGAGGCGAGGAAGGACACCAGATCGGCGACGTCCTCCGGCTCGCTGGTCCCCTTCATGGGGGCACCCTCCATCTGGACCATCATGTCCACCACCGCGTCGCCGTCCTGCCCGGTGGTGCCTTGGATGCTCTCCGCGACCAGGTCCATGGCCGAGGTCCGCACCAGCCCGGGGAGCACGCTGTTGACGCGGATGCCGTGCGGGGCGACCTCGGCGGCCAGGCCCTTGGCATAGTGGAGGAGCGCCGACTTCGCCGCGCCGTAGTGCAGTAGGGCGCCGACCGGCCGCCGGGCGACTGTCGACGCCATCTCGATGATGACCCCGCTGCCCTGCTGGATCATCGACGGCAGGACCGCCGCGTCCAGCCATACCGCGGAGAGGTAGTTGCTCTTGAGGGCTTCCACCCAGTCCTCGTCGGGGATGGCGGCGTGACCGCCGAGGTGTGGCATGCCGCCGCTGCTGGCACCGCCGGCGTTGTTCACCAGGATGTCCACCCCGCCCAGTATGCCGAGGGCCGCGTCGGCGAGTTCGCGCACGCCCTCCGGGGTGCTGGAGTCAGCGGTCACCAGGCGGACCGAGTCGGGGACGGGCGCCTCCTTGCGCGCAGAGGTCACCACGGTGGCCCCCTCGGCGACCAGCCTGCGGACGATGGCCAGGCCGATGCCGCGGGTGCCGCCTGTCACCAGCGCGCGCTTGCCTCGCTGGGACGCCGCCGCGTCGTTCACGTGGGTCATGTTCTCTTCCTGTCTTCGCCGGTGTTCCTGTGGTTCCTGGTGATGTGCGCCGGTGTCCGTCACGGTCTTGCAGGGGAGCGCGGGGCGGCGGGGGGGGGCCCCCAACCCCGGGTGGGGGGAGGGGGGT